>JBKBLL010000100.1:0-12520 GCA_046296375.1 Alphaproteobacteria bacterium
CGTCGCCGAGAGCGACGCGGCGCGGGCACGGGCGGTGCGGACAGGCATCCGGGGCACGGAAGCGGTGGAGATCCTGACGGGCCTGGAGGCCGATGCGCGCGTGATCTCGCCCTTTCCCGAGGGACTCGCCGACGGCGCCCGCATAAAGGTCACCGGGCCTGCCGCGGCAGCGCGCGCCGAGTAGCCGCCATGCGCCTGATCCTGGACATAGCCTTCACCCACATCGCGGGACGCGGCCGGCAGACGCTGGTCGCCGTGATCGGTGTGGCGGTCGGCGTCGGTTTCTCGATCGCCATGGCGGCCCTGATGCAGGGAAGCCAAAACGACTTCGTCGAGCAGCTGATCAACACCATGCCGCACGTCCAGATCACGGACGAGCGCCGCACGCCGCCGCGCCAGCCGGCAGAAGACGTCTTCGCGGCGACCGCCATCGCCGGGCTGCGCCCGCGCGACGATCGGCGCGGCATCATCAACCCCACCGCGGCGCGCGCCTGGCTCGAGGGCTGGATCGGCGATCCCGCCGAGGGCAAGACCGGCGGCCGCCTCGCCCCCAGCCTGCGCACCCAGGGCGTGGTGCGCTATTCCGGGCGCGACGTCGGGGCGGCGATCATCGGCATCGAGCCCCAGGCCGAGCGCGGCGTGTCGCCGATCATCGACGACTTCACCGCCGGCAGCTTCGAGGCGCTGGCGGCGGGCGGCAACAACGTCGTGGTCGGCGACCGGATGGCCGGACGGCTGGGGGCCGGTTTCGGCGACACGGTCACCCTCGTCTCGTCGACCGGCCAGCAGCGCGGGTTCCGGATCGTCGGCCTGTTCCACACCGGCACCACCGCCCGCGACGAGGGCGAGGCATACGTCCTGCTGAAGAACGCTCAGATCGTCGCCGAGCGGCCGAACGCGGTGAACGAGTTCCGCATCAAGCTGGACGATCCGAACGCGGCACCCGGCGCCGCCCGCCGCGCCGAGGCGCAGCTCGGCTACAAGGCGGTTGCCTGGCAAGAGGCCAACGAGGCGCTTCTGGAGGCGCTCGTGGTGCGCAACGTCATCATGTACACGGTGGTCGCCGCGATCATGCTGGTCGCCGGCTTCGGCATCTTCAACATCGTCTCGACCATCACGCACGAGAAGGCCCGCGACATCGCGATCATGAAGTCGCTGGGTTTCGCCGAGGCCGACATGCGGCGCCTCTTCGTGATCGAGGGCATGGCGATCGGCGCGGCGGGCTCCGCGGCGGGCTGGGCGCTGGGCTTCGCCCTGGTCTACGGGCTGGCGCAGGTGCGCTTCGAACTCGCGGCCACGGGACACGAGATGACCCGCCTGCCGATCGCCTGGAGCTTCACGCACTATCTTCTCGCGGCCGCGTTCGCGCTCGCCTCGGCGGCGGTGGCGGGCTACCTGCCGGCACGCCGAGCGGCCCGCCTGAACCCGGTCGACATCATCCGGGGGGCGACGTGAGCGGGACGCCGGAAGCCCGGAAGCGCACCGCGGACGCGCGCGGCCAGCCGCTCATCGAGGCGGAGCGCCTGACCCGCATCCTTCCCGCCACAATACCGGTGACCCTGGTCCAGGACGTCACGCTCTCGATCGGCACGCACGAACTGGTCGCCGTTACCGGCCCGTCCGGATCGGGCAAGTCGTCGCTGCTCTATCTCCTCGGTCTGCTCGACCGGCCCACCAGCGGCACGCTCCGCCTCGCAGGGCGGGATGTGGCGCCGCTGGTCGAGCGGGATCGCGCGGAACTTCGGCTCGCCATGCTGGGCTTCGTCTTCCAGTTCCACTTCCTGCTGCCGGAGTTCTCGGTGCGCGAGAACGTCGAACTGCCGATGCGCAAGCGCGGGGTCCTGTCCCGGCGCCGGATGCGCGAGCGGGCCGACGACCTGCTGGCGTCGCTCGGCCTGGGCGATCACGCCACCACGCGTCCCGACCAGCTGTCCGGCGGCCAGCGCCAGCGCGTCGCCGTGGCACGCGCGCTCGCCAACGATCCGCCGCTGCTGCTGGCCGACGAGCCGACGGGCAGCCTCGACACGAAGAGTTCGGCGCAGGTCTTCGCGATCCTGGAGGAACTGGTGCGGACGCGCGGCAAGACCGTCGTCGCGGTCACGCACGACATGGACATAGCCGACCGCATGGACCGCCGCATCCATCTGGTCGACGGCCGGCTGGAAAGCGACCGCCGCAACGGCGCGGCCGGCCGCCCTGCCCGCTAAAGCGCCTTGCGGAAGGTGAGATTGATCCGCCGGCGGCCGAGCTGCGGGTGGCTGCCGTCCTTCAAAGGCGCCACCCCGTGGAAGGCGAGGCGTGCCGGGCCGCCCCAGACCACGACGTCGCCGTGCCGCAGCGGAATGCGGCGCGCCTTGTCGGTGCGCTCCGACCCGCCGAACAGGAAGGTCGCCGGCAGGCCGAGCGAGACCGACACGATCGGCGCCGCATAGTCGCGCTCGTTCCGGTCCTGGTGCAGGGAGAGGCGCGCACCCGGCTCGTAGCGATTGATGAGGCATGCGTCCGGCGCGAAGCCGGGAAACCCACCGGCCACGGCGGCATCGATGGCCAGATTCGCGAAGGCCGCGGGCATGGCCGGCCAGGGCCGTCCCGTTTCGGGATCGAGGGGGCCGTAGCGGTAGCCGCGGCGGTCGGTGATCCAGCCCGCCGCACCGCAGTTCGTCATGGCGACCGACATGCGGAAGCCGCCCGGCGTCGTCATGTGGCGGAAAGGCGAGGCCGCCGCGACCGTCTCGATCCCGGCCAGCAGGTCGGCCTCCGCCGCGCCCGCGAACCCGCGCAGTACCATGGCCCCGTCCACGATCGGAAGGCGCGCGTCCGGCGCCGCGAAGAGATCCTCGACCATCCTGTCCTGTACCCGCGGGCCGCCGGCGCCCGCTCCCGAGCGGGAGGTCCATACCGGCGATGCGACGAAGATAGGCGGATACATCCCCGAGCCGCCACGCTATGCTGCGACATCTGGTCGCGGTCCGTCGTGGCCGTGGTTTGGCTGGCACACCGGCCGCGGCCTTCTGCTTCTGCAAGCGGGAGGTACGGGCCATGACGATCCGAAATCCACTGGAATGGACCACCGACCAGCTCGGCCATGCGATGCACGGGCTGGGTGCGGCCCGGCACGCCATCCACCCGACGGAAGAGGAACTGGGCCTCGCGCCTCCCGAGGTCCGCCGCATCGCGGTGGCCGACGTGGCGGAGGCGCTGCGCGCCGGCGCACGCGACTTCGCCGCCTGCCGCACGGACGTCATGTTCATCGGCATCGTCTATGCCACCGCCGGCCTGCTCATCGCGCGCATCGCCGCGGGCGCCGACATGCTGCCGCTGATCTTTCCGCTGGTCTCCGGCTTCGCGCTGCTCGGCCCGGTGGCCGCCGCCGGGCTCTACGAAATGAGCCGACGGCGCGAGCGCGGCGAGGCGGTCGGCTGGGGCGACGCGTTCGGCGTCTTCGCATCGCCCTCGATCGCGGCGATCGCGACGCTGGGACTGGTACTCGCGATCCTGTTCGCGCTCTGGCTGGCGGCGGCGATGGGGCTCTACGCTGTCACCCTCGGCCCGGAAATGCCCGCTTCGGCTGCCGCCTTCGCGGAGGCGCTGTTCGGCACGGCGGCAGGCTGGACGCTCATCGTGGTCGGCATCGGCGTCGGCGCCCTGTTCGCACTCGCGGCCCTGACGATCGGCGTCGTCTCGTTCCCGCTCCTGCTGGACCGGCGGGTGCGCGTGACGACGGCGGTGGGTACCTCGATCCGCGCCGTCGCCCGCAACCCGCTGCCGATGCTCGTGTGGGGCGCGGTGGTGGCCGGGACGCTTCTGCTCGGCGCCTTGCCGCTGCTGCTGGGGCTCATCGTCGTGATCCCCGTTCTGGGCCACGCCACCTGGCACCTCTACCGCCGGGTCGTCGCGTGATCGGGCGGGTCACACCGCGACGTAGCCCCCGTCGACATTGTAGGCGGCGCCGTTGACATAGGCCGCGCGGTCGGAGCAGAGCCAGCAGACCATCTCGGCGATCTCGTCCGGCGTGCCCATGCGGCGCATCGGCGTCATGCCGAGGATCTGCTCACCGCGCCGCGCCATCGTATCGCGCGTCATGTCGGTTTCGATATAGCCGGGGCAGACCGCGTTGGTGCGGATTCCGGATGCGCCATACTCGATCGCCGCGGTCTTGGTCAGGCCGACCACGCCGTGTTTCGCCGCCACATAGGCGGACGATGTCGGCAGTCCGATCAGTCCCGCGATCGAGGCGGTGTTGACGATGGCACCGCCGCCCTGGGCCGTCATCTGCGCAAGCTCGCTGCGCATGCACAGCCATACGCCCTTGAGGTTGACCGCGACCATCCGGTCGAACGCGTCCTCGGACCAGTCGGCCGTCTTCTTGCCCGCGGCGTCGACCTGATAGCCGGCGATACCCGCATTGTTGAAGGCGCAGTCGAGGCGCCCGAACGCAGCGACCGTCGCCGCCACCATGGCCTCCACCTGCCCCCGCACGGTCACGTCGCAGGCGACGGAGATCGCCTGTCCGCCCACTCCGTTGATCAGCGACACGGTCTCCGCCGCGCCGTCGGCGCTCATGTCGGCGACCGCGACGCGCGCACCCTCGCGGGCGAACAGAAGTGCCGTCGCGCGCCCGATGCCGCGGGCGCCACCGGTGATCAGCGCCGCCTTGCCTTCGAGCATCCGCCGCGGCGCGGTGCCGGTCTGTTCCTGGGCCATGGTTCCTCCGAGGTCGCTTTTCGTTGTTCCCGCATCCTACCCCGCGCGGGCGCTCGATGCATGGGGTGAACCCGAAGCAGGTCCGAGGCCGATCCGGCTCGGCCGGGTCAGACAGGCTGAAGCGGGCGGTGCGGTGCGGGCGGCAGGTCGAGCCCGATCGCGTCGCCCGTCCGCACGTCGCCGCCTGCGATCACCACCGCCATCACGCCGGCCTTGCGGACGAGGCTGCCGTCCGGGGCCCGGTCGATGCAGGCCGCCATCAGGCCCTTGCGGAACCGGTCGAGCTGGACGCACGGGTTGCGCAGGCCCGTGACCTCGACCAGGGCGGTCTCTCCCAGGCGCAGCCGCGTGCCCGTAGGCAGGCCGAGCAGGTCGAGCCCGCGCGTCAGCAGGTTTTCGCCGATCTCGCCGGGCCCGATCGCGAAGCCCTTTGCTGCCAGTTCGTCCAGAAACTCGGCGTGGATGAGGTGCACCTGGCGCAGGTTCGGCTGGGTCGGATCGCGCGCCACGCGCGAACGATGCTTGACCGTCACCCCCTCGTGCGCATCGCCCGCAACGCCCATCCCCTGGACGAGGCGGATCGATAGCTGCACCGGCTTGCCGAAACTGTGCGTGGCGCTGCGGCTGACCGCGACGACGACGGCGCTCATCGCTGCCCGTACAGCTGTTCCGGATCGACGAGTACCGGTTCGGCCTCCACCACGCCCGCCGGGGTGGCAGCGTTGAAGAAGCAGGTGCGCCGGCCGGTATGGCAGGCGACGCCGTCCTGGTGAACGTGCAGCAGCAGGGTGTCGCCGTCGCAGTCTACCAGCAGCCGCTTCAGCACCTGCATCTGCCCCGAGGTCTCGCCCTTGCGCCACAGCGCCCGACGCGAGCGCGACCAGTAGCAGACGCGGCCGGTCCGCAGCGTCTCGGCGACCGAGGCGCGGTTCATCCAGGCCATCATAAGGACCTCGCCCGTGTCGTGCTGCTGGGCGATCGCGGCGACGAGGCCGTCCACGTTGAAGCGGATCGCGTCTAGGGTCGCCGCGACGGCGGCTTCCGGGAATCCGGCTTCGGCTTCCGTCATTGCACGCTCGCTCCCGGCTGGGCCCAGGCGTCGAGCATCGCCCTGAGCGCGTCCGCCCCGACATTGCGGGTAATGAAGATGATGCGCGACCGACGGTCGTCGCTCGGCCACGCATCGAGGATCACCGGCGGATGGAACAGATGCTGCACGCCGTGCACCGCGACCGGCCGGTCCAGCCCGTCGACGTTCAGGATGCCCTTCATCCTCAGCAGGTCGCCGCCGCGGCTCGCCACCAGCGCCTCCAGCCAGCCGACCCAGACGTTCCAGGCCAACGGCCGGTCGCAGGTCAGGACGAACGACCTGAAGGCGTCGTCATGCTTGTGGTGATGGTGGTGGTGGTGATCGTCATGACCATGGTCATGGTCATGGCCGTGTTCATGTGCATGCTGGGCCGCGTGATAGGCCTCCTCGCGCAGCCAGCGCGCCACGTCCGGGCTCTTCGTCTCCGGGTTCCAGAGCCCGGCTTCGAACAGCGTCCTGGGGTCGGCCTCGCCGTCGCGCACCTCCTGCACCGGCGCGCCGGGATTGAGCGCCTTGAGCCGCACGAGCAGCGCGTCCATGTCGCGGCGCGACGCCGGGTCGGCCACGAGGTCGGTCTTGGTCAGCAGCAGCCGGTCGGCCATCGCCACCTGGCGCACCGATTCCTCATGCGCGTCGAGCGTGCGTTCGCCGTTGATCGCATCGACCGTCGCGACCACCCCGTCGAGCCGGTAGTGGCTGCCGACGACAGGATCGCCCATGAGCGTATGCAGGATGGGCACGGGGTCGGCGAGTCCGGTCGTCTCGATCAGCAGCCGCTCGAACGGCGGGATCTCGCCCTTCGCCCGTCGCGCCAGGAGATCGCGCATCGTTTCGACCAGTTCGCCCTTGATGGTGCAGCAGATGCAGCCGCTCTCCATCAGGATCGTATCGTCGGTGGCGGAGGAGACGAGGTCGTGGTCGAGGCCGACCTCGCCGAACTCGTTGATGATGACGGCGGTGCGGCCCATGTCGGACCGCTTGAGCAGGTGCGAGAGCAGGGTCGTCTTGCCGCTTCCCAGGAAGCCGGTGATCACGGAGACGGGAACGGGTTCGGGCCGGGCCATCGCTTGAGTCCTCTCCGCCACCGATCGCAGCGTTCATCCAGGACATTTACGCGCGGCGGGGCCGTAGCGTCCAGTTCGAAGGCCGCCCGCCGCCGTGTGTCGAGGACGGACAGGTCGCGGTTCGGAGGCCGAAGGGGCGGGCGGGACGCCCGCGCTCCCGGTGGCGGGGGGCGGCACCCCCCCCGGCGGGCCCCCCACTCCGCCCCGGCCGCGATCACCACGATCTCGACCAGGTCGCCGGGGGCGAGCTGGACGCCGATACAGGCGCGCTGGGGCCAGGCGGCCGGGTCGTCGCCGATCCAGGCGCACCAGGCGCGGTCCATCTCGGCCTTCGTGCCGATGTCGGCAACATAGACCGTGGCCGAAACGATCCGGTCCTTGCCGGTGCCGGATCGGGCCAAGCTGTCCTCGATGAGGGCGAGCGCACCGACGGTCTGGTCGTAGACGGAGCCGGACTTGTCCGGCGCCGTCGCGACCGCCCACACGAAGTCGCCCCAGGCGCTGGCCTGGCTGCGACCCCGGGCGGAACCGGGCACCCGCTCTATCGCGGGCATCTTCCTACTCGGCGGCGCGGGCGGCGCGCGGCGGCCAGTCCACCTGACGGCGCAGCTCGAGCTTGGCGATCTGCTGACGATGCACCTCGTCCGGACCGTCGGCGAAACGCAGCGCGCGCATGCGCGACCACATGTAGCTCAGCTTGAACGCCTGGCTCATGGCACCGCCGCCGTGCGCCTGCATCGCGTCGTCGATGACCTGCAGGGCCATGTTCGGCGCCGCGACCTTGATCATGGCGATTTCCTGCCGGGCGGTCTTGTTGCCGGCGGTGTCCATCATCCAGGCGGCCTTCAGCGTCAGCAGGCGGCACATCTCGATATTGATGCGGGCGTTGGCGACGCGCTCCATGAAATTGTCGCGCTCAGCCAGGGTCTTGCCCCAGGTCACCCGCTCCGTGCCGCGCTTGCACATCATCTCCAGCGCCCGCTCGGCGACGCCGATGATGCGCATGCAGTGATGGATGCGTCCCGGGCCGAGGCGGCCCTGGGCGATCTCGAAACCGCGGCCCTCACCGAGGAGCAGGTTCTCCTTGGGCACGCGGACGTTCTTGAACTCGACCTCGCCGTGGCCGTGCGGGGCGTCGTCGAAGCCCATCACGTTCAGCATGCGCAGGTTCGTGATGCCGGGCGTGTCGACGGGAACGATGATCATCGACTGCTGGCGGTAGGTCGGCGCCGACGGGTCGGTCTTGCCCATCAGGATGAGGACCTTGCAGCGCGGATCGCCGATGCCGCTCGTCCACCACTTCAGGCCGTTGATGACGTAGTGGTCGCCGTCGCGCTCTATGCGCGTCTCGATGTTCGTCGCATCGGAGGAGGCCACGCGCGGCTCGGTCATCGCGAACGCCGATCGGATCTCGCCGTTCAGCAGCGGCTCCAGCCACTTCTTCTTCAGTTCCGGGCTCGCATAGCGCTCGAACACCTCCATGTTGCCGGTATCCGGCGCGGAGCAGTTGAACGCTTCGGAGGCCCAGTGGACCCGGCCCATGATCTCGCAGAGGGGCGCATACTCCATGTTGGTCAAGCCGGCGCCGCTGGCGCTCTCCGGCAGGAAGAAGTTCCAGAGACCCTCGGCCTTGGCCTTCTGCTTCACCTCTTCGAGGATCGGCACGACCTTCCAGCGGTTTCCGCCCTCGTCGAGTTGCTGATAGTACAGCTCCTCGTTCGGGTAGATGTACCGGTTCATGAAGTCTTCGACGCGGGCCCTTAGCTCTTTGGTCCGCTCCGAGAACTCGAATTCCATGGTCTCGCTCCCTCCATCCGTCAGCGAATGGCGCTATCTCTCGATTGGTACGGACAGCCTAGCGGTTCCCGCCGGGTTTGTCGCCTCCCCAAGGGCAGGTGCGGCGTCAGTCCGCCGCCGATCGAAGCAGCGGGCGGAACTCGGCGACCACCTCCGCATAGACGTCGCGCTTGAACGGCACGATCAGATCGACCAGGCGGTCGAGCGGCACCCACTGCCAAGCGTCGAACTCTATGTGCGGCGATGCGGTCAGGTCGATATCGGCGTCGAGGCCGGTGAACCGCAGGGCGAACCATTTCTGCGCCTGGCCACGGTAGCGACCGCCCCAGACCTTGCGGGCCAGAGCCGGCGGCAGATCGTAGTGCCGCCAGACGGCGCTCTCCGCCAGGAACTCGGCATGCGCCGTGCCGATCTCCTCGCGCAGCTCGCGCAGGGCCGCGACCTTAGGCTCTTCCTCCGGATCGATGCCTCCCTGGGGCATCTGCCATGCCCCGGCCGTATCGACGCGGCGCCCGACGAACACTTCGCCGTGCACATTCACCAGCAGCAGGCCGACGCAGGGGCGATAGCCGGGCAGGACGTGCGGGTGGCCGACCGTCATGGGCGAACTCCGCTGCCGGCCCCGGGTGGCTGCGGTTCCGCCTCGCCGGCGAGGGCGGAAACGGGAGCGAGGTCGAAGCCACGGGCCGCCAGTCCCGCCGCCCAATCGGTCAGCGCATCCAGCGTTGCGGGATAGGGGTGGCCGATGGCGACCGCACTCCCCCTGGCGTCTGCGATCCGCTCCAGTTCCTGAAGCCGGCGCTCGATCGCGGCGCGCGACGGCACGTCGTCCAGGACCCGGTCGGCGCCGAGATGAGGCACGGACATCTCGCGGGCGACCCGCATCAGCGTGCTGTCCTGCCCGCGCGGGCCCTCGATGATCAGCAGGCCGCGGTCGCGCAGCGGCGCCAGCACGGACCGTACGGCGCTTTCGGTCGCGAGGAAGCGGCCGCCGAGATGCGGGGTGAGCCCGACATAGGCAGACCCGCGCGACAGATGCCATTCGAGCAGATCGACCAGCGCGTCGGCCGAAGCGCCGCCCGTCAGCGCCCGGGGGCCCGGATCGTCCGTGGCGGACTGCGGTTCCATCGGCACCGCCAGCAGGACCTCGTGCCCGGCGGCGCGGGCCCGCTGCAGCCAGACGGCGACGTCCTCGGCATAGGACAGGAAGGCGAGGCTGATCACCGGCGGCAGGGTCTCGACGGCGGCACGGGTCCGGGCGGCGCTGAGACCGAGGTCGGTGATCACGATCGCGACGGCCGGCCGCCCTGGCCGCCGCGCGAACGGACGGGCATAGGCCTGCCAGGGCCGCGTCCCGTCCGGCCCGATCCTCGGCAGCGGACCGTGGGCACCATCCTCGACGAGGCCGGCGTCGAGTCCGGCCAGTTCGACCCGCTCGGCGCCTGTGGTGGGAGGGGTGGCGGGCGGAGTGGCGGACGGAAGTGTGGGCAGGTCGGCGGGCGGATCGCGACGCTCGGCGCCCGTCTCCCGCGGCGCCGGCGCGGAGCCTGCCGGAACGGATGGTTCGGGCGGAGCCGGCGGCTCGGGTGCCGGTTCGGGGGACGCCGGTTCGGCAGGCCTGGGCTCCGCAGGCTCGGGAGCCGGTACCATGTCCGCCGTCGGCGCTTCCGGTACGGTGGATATCCCCTCCGGTTCGGGTTTCTCCGGTTCTGGTTTCTCCGGTTCTGGTTTCTCCGGGTCGGGGGACGCCGGTTCGGGGGACGCCGGCTCCGCCGCCGCCGGTCGGGACGCGTCGGCCGGGCGCTCGGGCAGGAGGACGAGCAGGTCGGGTTCCTGCACGCGCTCCGGCGGCCCGGCCGTTTCGAGCCAGGCCACGACGGCCGCCGCGGCCAGCCGGGTTGCCGCCCAGGCGGCGATGAGCGGGCCTCGCCTCCCGGCCGCAGCCCGTCGCAGCGCATGGGTCCAGCGGGCCGCGGCGGGACCCGGTCGGCGCTGGGCAAGGCGACGCCCCTAGTTCGTGCCGCGGGATCGGTACAGCGAGATCCCGCGCAGCAGGTCGATGGCGCGCGCCAACTGATAATCCTCCGGCCCGCCCTGCAAGACCGGCGGGATCGCCTGCACCTCGTCTTCATCGCGTGCATCCGGCTGCGGCTGCGGCTGCGGCTGCGGCGTCACGGCGGGTGCCGCGGGCGGCTGCAGCGCCGGACCGGGCGACGGTTCGCGACGGTCGTCGTTCATCAGCGCGCCGCGCAGGTCGGCCTCGCGGCGGCGGCTCTCCACCGTCAACGGCTCGATGCGCGCCTGCTCGATCACGATGTCGGGCTCGATGCCCTTCGCCTGGATCGACCGGCCCGCCGGCGTGTAGTAGCGCGCCGTCGTCAGGCGGATCGCGCCATGTCCGGGGATCGGGATGATCGTCTGGACCGACCCCTTGCCGAAGGAGTCCGTACCCACGACCAGGGCGCGCTGGTGATCCTGGAGCGCGCCGGCCACGATCTCCGACGCCGAAGCCGAGCCGCCGTTGATGAGCACGACCATCGGCAGGCCCTCGGCGATGTCGCCGGACGTCGCGCTGTAGCGCTGCACGTCCTCCTTGCGCCGTCCGCGCGTCGAGACGATCTCGCCCTTGTCGAGGAAGTCGTCGGCCACCGCGACCGCCTGGTCGAGCAGGCCGCCCGGATTGTTGCGCAGGTCGAGCAGGATGCCGCGCAGCTTGTCGCCGTTCTCGTCCCTCAGGCGCTTGACGGCGTTGCGCAGCCCATCGTCGGTCTGCTCGCTGAAGGACGTGATGCGGAGATAGCCGATGTCCTTCTCCATGCGCGAGCGCACGGACTGGATACGGATGACGTCGCGGGTGATCGTGACGTCGAAGGGCGCCTCCTCGCCGCGCCGGATCGTGAGCCGCAGCGCCGTCTTCGGCGCGCCGCGCATCCGTTCCACGGCATCGGCCAGCGTCATGCCCTGTACCGACTCGCCGTCCAGATGGGTAATGAAGTCGCCCGGCTGCAGGCCGGCCCGGAAGGCCGGCGTGTCGTCGATGGGCGAGACGACCTTGACGTAGCCGCCTTCCATCGTGACCTCGATGCCGAGGCCGCCGAACTCGCCCCTGGTCTGCACCTGCATGTCGCGAAAGTTCTTCGCATTCAGATAGCTGGAATGCGGATCGAGTGCGGTGAGCATGCCGTTGATGGCCGTCTCGACCAACTGCTCGTCGGTCACCTCCTCGACATAGTCGGAGCGGACCCGCTCGAACACGTCGCCGAATAGGTTGAGCTGCCGGTAGGTCTCCGACCCCTTGTTCTGGGCGTTTACGTCGACTGCCGCTGCGCAGCCGACCGTGACGGCCACCGTGGCCGCCAGCATCAGACGTCCGATCATGCCCTGCTATTCCCTCTGCGCCGCCAGCATCGGCAGCGGATTGGTGGGCTGGCCGTTGCGGCGCAGCTCGACATAGAGGTGGGGGTTCCCTGTTTCCGATGCACCCATCACGCCGACGGGTTCGCCGGCGATCACTCTCTGGCCCGGACGGGCGTCGATGCGCGAGAAGCCCATGAGTAGAGAATGATAGCCGTCGCCATGGTCGATGATCAAGAGAAGCCCGTAGCCCCGGAACGACCCGGAATAGGCGACGGTCCCCTCCCGCGGGGCGACGACCTGGGCGTTCTCGCGCGTTTCGAGAACGACGCCGCGATCGCGCGGCGGCGGCGCCTCGCCGAAGCCCCGCACGACGCGGCCGCGGGCGGGCCGGAGCGGCTGAGCGCTGCACGGCAGCTGGCGGCGCTGTGGTACTTGGTGGAGGCGGACAGCGTGCCGGAGCTGGCACGGTGCGGCCCCGGCATGGCGCCCTCTCCGGCGGGCAAGACTG
>JBKBLL010000101.1:0-12440 GCA_046296375.1 Alphaproteobacteria bacterium
TTCGGCTACATGAACCACTAACAGAACATCGCCTCGATGCGCCGCTTCGGCGAAGAGGTGATGCCGGCCTTCAGCAACTAGGCCTTCAGCAACCAGGCGGTCCGCAGGAACGGCACGAACCGGCCGGAAAGGCCGGACGGAACGGAGAGGATCAGGGAGGATGCCGGTTCGGACGGCCGACCCGCGCGGCGTCGCGGTGGCGCTGGGCTGTGCCCTGTCCTACGGGATCGCGCCCTCCATGGCCCGGCTCGCCTACGACGCCGGCGCCGACATCCCGACGGCGACCACCGCCCGCTTCGTCGCGGGCGTGCTGGCCGTCGGGCTGCTGGTCTGGCTGACGGGGACGGGCCGCCGCCTGTCGGCGCGCGCGAACTGGGGCGGGGCGGGCCTGGGTGTACTCTCCACCGTCACTTCGCTCGGCTATATGGGCTCGATCTACTTCATTCCGGCGAGCCTCGCCGTCCTCATCTTCTTCACCTTTCCGCTTGTGGTCGCACTCGGCGCGCGCTGGACCGAGGGCGAGCCGATCGACCTGCACAAGCTGGCCGGGTTGGCGGTCGCCTTCTGCGGCCTGACCGTGGCCCTCGGCGTGCAGCTGGACGGCCTCGATCCGCGCGGCGTCGCGCTCGCCTGCGCGGCGTCGGTCGGGGCGGCGACCCACATCCTGGCGATCAGCCGCGTCGCACCCTGGGCCGCCGGCGCGATCCTGCCGCTTACCCTGCGCAGCATGGCGGTCGCCCTCGCCTTCAACCTGCTGCTCCTCGGCTGGCACGGCGGGCCGACCTGGCCGCACCAGCCGTCGGGCTGGGTCGGGCTCGCCGGCACGATGGTCTTCTTCACCCTGGGTGTCACGCTGATGTACGCCGCGGTGGCGCGTCTGGGGCCTGTGCCGGCGGCGATGCTGATGAACCTGGAACCGCTGATCGCGATTACCGCTGCCGTGCTGCTGCTCGGCGAGCATTTCGGCGCCCACCAGGTCGCCGGCGCCGGCATGGTCCTGGGTGCCGTCGTCTGGGTCCAGCTGCGCCGGTCCGGGGCACTCGCCGCGGCACCGGCGGATGGACGGGAACGCTGATCAGGCGAGACGCCAGATCGGCTCCGACAGCGTCTCCACGAACAGGGCGTGTGCCGCCAGTTCCTCGGCACTCGGGGCATGCGGCCGGGCCGGGCGGTGCGGCCGCTCGACTGTAATCGCCGCGGCGGCGGCAGCGGCGGACGGTCCCAGCAGAAAGCCGGGCTGGCGGCCGCCGCACAGTTCCAGATAGACCTCCGCCAATTGTTCGCAGTCGACGATGGCGCCGTGCTTGGTGCGTGCGGACAAATCGATGCTGAAACGCCGGCACAGCGCGTCGAGGCTGTTCTGGGCACCCGAGAAGCGCTTGCGCGCCAGCTCCAGCGTGCAGACCAGCCGCTCCATCGGCAGTTCCGGCCGCCCACAACGCCGAAGCTCGGCATTCAGGAAGCCCATGTCGAAGGCGCCGTTGTGGATGATCAGCGGGGCATCGCCGATGAAGTCCAGGAAACCGCCGCAGATCGCCGAAAACAGCGGCTTGTCGGCCAGGAAGTCGGCCGACAGCCCGTGAACCTCGAAGGCTTCGTACGGCATGTCCCGCTCGGGATTGATGAAGGCATGCCAGTGGCGGCCCGTCGGCAGGTGGTTCAGCAGTTCGACGCAGCCGATCTCGACCAGGCGGTGCCCCATCAGGGGGTCGAGGCCCGTCGTTTCCGTATCCAGGACGATTTCACGCATGCGGTCCGCCCCGCCCCCCGGTCTCACCCTTCGCGATCTTCCGCACGATCCGCATCACGGCCCGGCGGGTCAAGCCACGGCCGAGGCCGGACGGGACGACGAAGTCCGCCCGCCGCCGCTTCTGTGCATCGGGCATCTGCTTGGCGCGGATCGCCTCGAACTTCTCGCGGGTCATGCCCGGCCGCGCCAGCACCCGTTGCGCCTGCATATGGGCCGGAGCGGAGACGACGACCGTCACGTCGCAGCGCCGGTCGCCGCCGGTCTCGAACAGCAAGGGCACGTCGCGCACGACCATCGGCCGACGGTCGCGCCGTGCACGGGCGATGAAGCGCCGCTCCGCCCGGAAGACGCGCGGATGGATGATCCGTTCCAGGCGCTTCAGCGCCTCGCCGTCGCCGAAGACGCGCCGGCCCAGTTCCCCCCGATCGACGGCGCCGTTCCTGACCACGCCGGGAAAGGCCGCGTCCACCGCCGCGACCGCGTCGCCGCCGACCCCGAGCAGACGATGCACCGCCGCGTCCGCGTCGAACACCGGTATGCCCATCTGGCGGAACATGCTCGCGGCCGTGCTCTTGCCCATGCCGATCGAGCCGGTGAGGCCGATGATGACGGGCCGCTTCATCCCTTCAGATCCTCCAGCAGAAAGTCGCGTAGACCGTCATCGACGTCCGGCTCGACGCCGAACCAGGCGGCGAAGCCTGGGCGCGCCTGATGCAGCAGCATGCCGAGGCCGTCGACGACGGCATTCCCGCGCGCCCGCGCCGCGGCGAGGAGCGGTGTCTCCAGCGGGACATAGACGATGTCGTCCACCACCGCGCCGGCCGGCAGGTCCGCCAGATCCAGGTCGAGCGGCGGCTGGCCCGTCATGCCGAGCGTCGAGCTGTTGACGAGGAGGGCCGCGCCTGCAAGGCAGTCCGACCGTTCCGACCAGTCGACCGCAATCGCCGTTCCGGGCGCCAGATCGCACAAGGCCTCGGCCCGAGCCCGGGTCCGGTTGGCGATGCGGATCTCCGGAACGCCCGCGTCGGCGAGGCCGGCGCAGATCGCCCGTGCCGCACCGCCCGCGCCGACGATCACGGCGGGCCCGTCCGCCGGCGCCCAGCCGGGCGCCGTCGCCCGCAGGTGTTCCAGAAAGCCGAACGCATCTGTGTTCGAGCCGTGCAAGCTGCCGTCGGCCTGGACGACCACCGTGTTCACCGCGCCGATGCGCCGGGCCTGAGGCTGAACAGTGTCGACGACCCGCAGGGCGGCTTCCTTGTGCGGAACGGTCAGATTGCAGCCGGCGAAGCCCAGCTTCGGCAGCGCGCGCAGAGCCGCCTCCGTATCCTCGGGCCGAACGGCGAGCGGAACATAGGTGCCGTCCACGCCGTAGCGGCGCAGCCAGTAACCGTGCAGCCGCGGCGAGCGCGAATGGCCGACGGGCCATCCCATCACGCCGGCGATACGCGCCTTTCCGGACAGGACGCCGGAGCGGCCGACCGATTCGCCCGTCATGCCGCGAGCACCCCCCGATCGCGGAGAAAGGCCAACAGCGGCAACAGCGGCATGCCCAGCACCGTGAAGAAGTCGCCGTCGACACGGCGGATGAGCTGGGCCCCCAGGCCCTCCAGCTGATAGGCGCCCACCGATCCGAACGCCGCCTCGCCGACGGCATCCAGATAGGTCTCCAGAAAAGCGTCGTCGAACGCCCGCATGCTCAGGGTCACCTGATCCACATGGTGCCAGACGCGTCGTCCGTCCTCGGCCGCGACGACGGCGCTGATCAGCCGGTGATCCCGCCCGCGCAGCGCCCTCAGCGTCGCGCGGGCGCCCTCCCGCCCGGCGGGCTTGTCGAACCAGACCCCACCGCATTCGAGCATCTGGTCGGCACCGATGACCAGCACGCCGGGCGTCCGCCGGGACACGGTCTCCGCCTTCAGCGCCGCCAGCGCGACCGCCACGTCCGCAACCGCCGCATCCGCTGCCTGGAGGCTGCGCTTGACCTCGACCTCGTCGACATTGGCGGGACGGGCCGCACAGATAACCCCGGCCTGCTCCAGCATCGCCGCCCGCGCGCGGCTGGCCGACGCCAGGACGACGGGGACCGGGTGGGGCCCAATCAGAACGTGTTGGGATGGACTCTCGGTCACGTGCGGACGATCTCCTCCTGGCGGTCGGCAAGAAGCTGGATGATGGCCGTCGCCGTCTCCTCGATCGAGCGTCTGGTGACGTCGATGATCGGCCAGCGATGGCTGAGGAAGACGCGGCGCGCCTCGATCAGTTCGGCACGGACCTGCTCCAGCTCGACATAGGACGTTTCCTCCTGATTCAGGGCCAGGAGCCTGTTGCGTCGGATCTGGACCAGGCGCATCGGGTCCAATGTCAGGCCGACCACCAGGGTCCGCCGGAGGGTGAACAGTTCCCGCGGCAACGGGACGTTGGGGACATAAGGAATGTTGGCAGCCCGCAGGCCACGATTCGCCAGATAGACGCATGTCGGGGTCTTGGAGGTGCGCGACACGCCGACCAGCACGACGTCGGCCTGGTCGATGCTCCAGGTCGACTGTCCGTCGTCGTGGGCCGTCATGTACTGCATCGCGTCGATACGGTCGAAATAGCTCGCATCCATCGCGTGCTGGCGTCCCGGCGTGCGCCGGCTGGGCGTGCCGACCACGGCGCCGAGCGCCCCCAGCAGCTGGTCGAGCACCGGAATGAAGGGGACGTTCATCCGGCGCGAAGCCTGCTCAAGGGTATTGCGCAGCGTCTCGTCCAGGACGGTGCAGACGACGATCCCCGGGTGGGCGGCGATCCCGTCTATGGCGCGCTCCATCTGCTCCTGGGTTCGCACCAGCACCCAGAAATGCTCGGTGAACTCCACGTCGTCGAACTGCACGAGGCAGGCCCGCGCCACACTCCGCGCCGTGTCGCCGGTCGCGTCGGACACCAGATGAAGGTGGATCTTCTTCATCGGGAACGCGCATGCGGTGCTGTGGACAAACGGTGGGCGGACAGGGATTCGCCCACCGCTCTCCCAGCACCCTCCGGACGCCGCACATGCCGTCCGATGACGTGCACACAGTGCGGCACATCCGCGATCGTGGTGTGGGGAAAACCCTGCGTCTGCGAGTCCATACCGTGATTCACCCTTTTCCCGGTGCCGCTCCCGAACCCGGATTCACACGAGTCTAGGGCTGTTGCCGGTCCGCGGTCCACAGCCGCCGGCGCCGCCACCGCATCTGTGGACAGAACGGTGGAGAAAACCCGATCCGCCAACAATCCCCGCTATCCTCGCCCCATCCGCTTCAACCACCTATCTTTAGAATCTCTTTGAATGAGTCTGACGTTTCCGGAAAGGCCGGCCCTGCGATGGCGGAGAGATCCGAAAAGCCGCTGCTGCGTGCGTTGCGAGGAGAGCCCTCCCCACGCCCGCCCTTCTGGCTCATGCGCCAGGCGGGGCGCTATCTGCCGGAGTATCGTGCGGTCCGTGCGGACACCGGCGGGTTCCTCGACCTCTGCTACACGCCGGCGATGGCGGCAGAGGTGACGCTGCAGCCGATACGGCGTTTCGGCATGGATGCCGCGATCATCTTTTCCGACATCCTGGTGGTGCCGCACGGCATGGGCCAGGCGGTGGCCTTCCGCGAGGGCGAGGGTCCCGTCCTCGAACCGGTCCGTTGCCCAGCGGATGTCGCGCGTCTCGACGGCGGACGGATCACGGAGCGGCTGGCGCCTGTTTACGAAGCCGTCGAGCGCGTCGCCTCCGCATTGCCCGCGGAAACCACCCTGATCGGTTTCGCAGGCGCTCCCTGGACCGTCGCCTGCTACATGGTCGAAGGGCGCGGCAGCCGCGACTTCGGCATGGTCAAGCAATGGGCGTTCGCGGACCCGGACGGCTTCGGCCGTCTGATGGACCTGCTCGAGGTGGCCACGATCGATCACCTCGCCGCCCAGATTGTGGCGGGTGCCGAGGTCGTCCAGCTGTTCGATACCTGGGCCGGCGTCCTGCCGGAATGGGCCATGCGTCGCTGGTGCCTCGATCCGTGCCGGCGTATCGCTGCCGCCGTCGCCGCCCGCCATCCGGCGGTTCCGGTCATCGTCTTTCCCCGCGGTGTCGGCGCAGCCGCTCTCGGCTTTGCCGAGTGCGGCGCCTTCGCGGCGGTGAGCCTCGACCAGGCGGTCGCCCCGGCCTGGGCTGCCCGAACGATTCAGCCACTGGTTGCGGTCCAGGGCAATCTGGACCCATGGGAGCTGGTTGCCGGGGGCGATGCGCTGCGCGCCAGCGTGCGTCGCATCCTGGCCGAACTCGGCCAGGGACCGTTCGTCTTCAATCTCGGACATGGCATCGTGCCCCAGACGCCGCCTGAGCATGTGGCCCTCCTGGCCTCCCTGGTTCATGGCCGAGGGGAAGCGGCGTGACCCGTATCGCCGTCGTGCTCTTCAATCTGGGCGGCCCGGACGGCCCCGAAGCGGTCAGGCCGTTCCTCTACAACCTCTTCAACGACCCCGCGATCATCACCCTGCCGGCACCGTTCCGAAGTCTCCTGGCACAGTTCCTCTCCCGCCGGCGCACGCCGGAGGCGACAGCGATCTACGAGCGGATGGGTGGGTCGTCGCCCCTCCTGCCCAACACCGAGGATCAGGCGCGCGCCCTCGCGGACCTGCTGGCGGGCAGCGGCGAAGCGCGGATCTTCATCGCGATGCGCTACTGGAGACCGCGCGCCGAGGAAGCGGTACGGGCGGTGAAGGCCTTCGCTCCCGATCTGGTCGCTCTGCTGCCGCTCTATCCGCAGTTCTCGACGACGACGACGGCGTCGTCCCTGCGGGAGTGGTACGTGCTCGCCGAGCGGCATGGGCTGGAGGCGCCGACGCGCACGCTGTGCTGCTATCCGACGCTGCCCGGCTTCATCAATGCCTGTGCGGACATGGTCATACCGGCCATCCGCGAGGCGCGCGAGGCGGCGCCCGTCCGCGTCCTGCTGTCCGCCCATGGGCTGCCGGAGCGGATCGTTCGCAACGGCGACCCCTATCAGTGGCAGGTCGAGCAGAGTGCCGCCGCCCTGGCCCAGGCGGTACGGGCGCAGGCCCCGGACCTGGGTGAAGTCGACTGGCGCGTGACCTACCAGAGCCGTGCGACCCCGGAAGCGTGGCTGAAGCCGGATACCGAGGACGAGGTGAAGCTCGCGGGCAGCGAGCGGCGCGCGCTGGTCGTGGTTCCGATCGCATTCGTCTCCGAGCACTCCGAGACGCTCGTCGAACTCGACATCGAGTATGCCGAACTGGCCGTGCGGTCCGGCGTCCCGCGTTACGTCCGGGTGCCCACCGTCAAGGCGCAGCCGATGTTCGTGGCGGGGCTGGCCGAACTGGTCCGCCGGCTCATGGTCGCGGACAAGCCCGTCTGTTCTCAGTTCGGTACCCGTCTCTGCCCCGCGGGATTCTCCGGTTGCCCCAACGCGCGGCGCTGACGACATGCTCGACCTGCTGGGATCCCTCTATCCCTGGACGAAGGCGCTTCATATTGTCGCGCTGATATCGTGGATGGCGGGCCTTCTGTATCTGCCGCGCCTGTTCGTCTACCACTGCGCCTGGCCCGCCGGGTCGGAGACGTCGGAGCAGTTCAAGGTGATGGAGCGGCGACTGCTGCGCTTCATCATGAACCCGGCGATGATCGCCACCTACGTTTTCGGCGCCGCACTGGCCTTCACCCCCGGCATCGTCGACTGGACGGCCGGCTGGTTCCACGTCAAACTCGGCTTCGTCGTCCTGCTGACCGTCGCTCACCACGTGTTCGCGGCGCGCTACAAGGAGTTCGCGGCGGACCGCAACATCCGACCTGCACGCTACTACCGAATGGCGAACGAGGTGCCGACCCTGGCGATGATCGTCATCGTGGTCATGGTGGTGGTCCGCCCATTCTGAAACGCATGCCGATTTCGCTCTTTACTCGCGCTCGTGCCGCGTCTACATAGCAATTGACACCTTCGCTGGACCGATGGCGCTCGGCTGGCAGCCTCACCAGAGCTGTACCCTCCTGCAACGCCCGTCGGCGGTGTCCGCCTCTACAGCCCCCCGATGAAGGGGCCCCTCACAATGACAAAGCGCCACTCCGGAACCTGCCCATGACGGATACGCTCCTGTTGCAGCCGAAGCCGAAGGTCATGAACCTTCAGGACATCAAGCGCAAGACACCGCAGGAGTTGCTGGCCCTCGCCGAAGAGCTGCAGATCGAGAATGCGAGCACCCTGCGCAAGCAGGATATGATGTTCGCGATTCTCAAGCAGCTCGCCGAGCAGGAAGTCACGATCCTCGGTATCGGCGTATTGGAGGTCCTTTCGGACGGGTTCGGATTCCTGCGTTCGCCGGAAGCGAACTATCTCCCGGGTCCCGACGACATCTATGTCAGTCCCAGCCAGGTTCGCCGGTTCGGGCTACGGACGGGCGATACGGTCGAAGGTGAAATCAGGGCGCCGAAGTCCGGCGAACGCTATTTCGCGCTTCTGAAGCTGAATACGATCAACTTCGACGAGCCCGATAAAGTCAGGCATCGGATCAACTTCGACAATCTGACGCCGCTCTATCCCGAAGAGAAGCTCAGCCTCGAATATCAGGATCCGACCAAGACGCGGGACTTCACGACGCGGGTCGTGGAACTCGTTACCCCTCTGGGCAAGGGCCAGCGTGCCCTGATCGTCGCTCCGCCGCGCACCGGCAAGACGATGATGCTGCAGAACATCGCTCACGCCATATCGGCCAACAATCCCGGCATCTACCTGATCGTGCTGCTGATCGATGAACGGCCCGAAGAGGTCACCGACATGCAGCGGTCGGTGAACGGCGAAGTCATCAGTTCGACGTTCGACGAGCCGGCGACTCGGCACGTCCAGGTCACCGAGATGGTGCTGGAGAAAGCCAAGCGTCTGGTCGAATACAAGCGCGACGTCGTCATCCTGCTCGACTCGATCACCCGTCTGGCACGAGCCTACAACACCGTCGTGCCGTCCTCGGGCAAGGTTCTGACCGGTGGCGTCGACGCCAACGCCCTGCAGCGGCCGAAGCGCTTCTTCGGCGCCGCTCGCAACATCGAGGAGGGCGGGTCGCTGTCGATCATCGCGACGGCCCTGGTCGATACCGGCAGTCGCATGGACGAGGTGATCTTCGAGGAGTTCAAGGGCACCGGCAACTCCGAGATCGTGCTCGATCGCAAATTGGCCGACCGGCGTGTCTGGCCGGCAATCGACATCGGCAAGTCCGGCACCCGGAAAGAGGAGTTGCTCGTCGACCGTGCCACGCTGTCGAAGATGTGGGTGCTGCGTCGCGTGCTCATGCCCATGGGGTCGCAGGACTCGATGGAATTCCTGCTCAACAAGCTGCGGGAAACCAAGAGCAACGCCGATTTCTTCCAGCAGATGAACCAATAGGGTCCTGCCGCGTTTGCGGCCGGTGTGCCCGGCCGTTGCGTCCTCCCACAGCGTCGCCGCAATGCCGACAAGGTTCGTAACGTCCCGGGTGTTACGTCGACCGCCGGCACGGCTAATATCGTTGCCGGCTGGAACGCCCGAAGTCAGGGAGACGCCTCATGCCCGTTCGCGGGAAGCGGCTGACGGCAGACCTCATCGCCGAAGTCGCGACGATCGCGCGCAGCAGGCTGAAGCCCGAAGCGGCGCCGCTGGCGGAGGAGTTCATCCGCCGCTTCTACGCCCACGTCCCGCCCAGCGATCTGCTGGGCATCGGGGCTGAAACCCTCTACGGCGCGGCGCTGTCGATGTACCGGTTCGCGGCCGAGCGTCCCGCCGAAACGCCGAAGATCCGTGTCTACAGTCCGACGCTCGGCGAGCAGGGTTGGCAGTCGCAGCATACCGTCGTCGAGATCGTCAACGACGACATGCCCTTCCTGGTCGACTCGGTGACGGCCGAGCTCAACCGGCACGGCCATACGGTGCATCTGGTCATCCACCCCATCATTCCCATACGCCGCGAGGGCGGTCGCCTGTGCGCCATCGGCGGCGACGGCGCCTCGGCCGAATCGGTCATGCACGTCCAGATGGACGAAGTGACCGCGCCCGAGGAGCTGGATGCGGTCCGCGCCGGCTTGACGCGCGTGCTGTCGGATGTCCGCGTCGCCGTCGCGGACTGGCAGGCGATCCGGACTCGCCTTCAGGACACGATCGCCGAGGTGCGGGACCTTCCCGCCGCCGCCACATCGCTGGCCGAGGCCGACGAGGTCGCCGCCTTCCTCGCCTGGCTGGACGACAATCACTTCACCTTTCTGGGCTGCCGCGACTACAGCTTCGGGGGGATGGGCGACGAGCTTCACGCCATGGCCGTCCCCGATTCCAGCCTCGGCATCTTGCGCGGCGCGCATCTCGACTTCGACGACGCGCCGGCCGGCCTGGCGGTCCTGCCGGCCGCCGCCCTGGGCTCGCTCAAGGGTCCCGGCCTCGTAGACATCAACAAGGCGAGCGCACGGGCGACCGTCCACCGTGCCGTTCACATGGACTATGTGACCGTCAAGCGCTTCGATGCCGGGGGCAACGTGTCGGGCGTGCGGCGTTTCCTCGGCCTCTTCACGTCGGTCGTCTACAACAGCAGCCCGCGGCGTATCCCGATCCTGCGGCGCAAGGTCGCCGACGTCATCGCGGCGGCCGGCTTCGGCGCCAACAGCCACGACGAGAAGGCGCTCGTCCATATCCTCGAGGCCTATCCGCGCGACGAACTCTTCCAGATCGCACAGGACGACCTGCTCGACACTGCGCTTGGCATCCTGCACCTGCAGGAGCGCCAGCGGATCGCGCTGTTCTGCCGGCAGGATCCTTTCCAGCGCTTCGTGTCGTGCCTGGTCTACGTTCCGCGCGACCGCTACAGCACCGAAATCCGGCTGCGGTTCGCGCGCATTCTGGAGACCGCCCTGTCGGGGGAGGTCACCGCCTTCAACACGCAGGTATCGGACGAACCGCTGGCGCGCGTACAGTTCGTCGTGCGCACGACGCCGGGCGAAGTACCGGACTTCGATCCCCAGGAGATAGAGCAGCGTCTGGCCGAGGCTGGCCGCTCATGGTCCGACCGGCTGCAGCAGGCGCTGGTGGCGCAATTGGGGGAAGAGCGCGGCCTCGCCGCATGGCGCAGCTTCGGCGCGTCCTTTCCGGCGGGTTATCGCGAAGGGTACAGCGCCGAGGTCGCGGTGGCGGACATCGCGGTGCTGGAGACGATGGGGGACGGCCGCATCGGCATGAACCTCTATCGTCCGATCGAGGCGGCCGATCACGAACTGCGCTTCAAGCTCTACCATGGCGGTGCGCCGCTGCCCCTTTCCGATGTCCTGCCGATGCTGGAGGACATGGGGCTGAGGGTGATCGGCGAGGTTCCGTACCGCCTGGAGCCGGCGGATGCCGGCACGCTCTGGATTCACGATTTCGTGCTCGAGACAGCGGACCGTTCGGCGGTCGACCTGCGCCGGGTGCGGGCGGACTTTCAGACGGCGTTCGAGCGCGTGTGGTCCGGCGAGATGGAGAGCGACGGGCTCAACCGGCTTATCCTCGCGGCCGGCCTCGGGTGGCGGCACGTGGTGGTGCTGCGCGCCTTCGCCCGCTATCTGCGCCAGATCGGCGTGCCGTTCAGCCAAGCCTATATGGAGGAGACCCTGGCGCGGCATGCCGGGATCGCCGCCGGCATCGTCGACCTGTTCGTGGCGCGATTCGATCCGGACGCCCGGGACGACGATCGGGCGGAGCGGAGCGCGGGGGCCGTGCGCGACGCGCTCGAGCAGGTCGAGAGCCTCGACGAGGACAGGATCCTGCGCCGTTTCCTGAATCTCGCGGAAGCGGCGACACGGACGAACCACTGGCAGCGCGGCGACGACGGGCAGCCGAAGAGCTACCTGGCGATCAAGTACGACTGCGCGCGGATCGACGAGCTGCCGCTGCCCAGACCGATGTTCGAGATCTTCGTCTACTCGCCGCGCATGGAAGGCGTGCATCTGCGCGGCGGCAAAGTGGCCCGCGGCGGCATCCGCTGGTCGGATCGGCGCGAGGATTTCCGCACCGAGGTTCTGGGCCTCATGAAGGCGCAGATGGTCAAGAACGCGGTCATCGTGCCGGTCGGCGCCAAGGGTGGCTTCGTCGTGAAACGACCGCCGGCGGCGGGCGGGCGCGAGGCGCTCCAGGCCGAGGGCGTGGCGTGCTATCGCCTGCTCGTACGTGGCCTGCTCGACGTGACCGACAATCTGGACGGCGACACCGTGGTGCCGCCGAGAGACGTGGTTCGCCGGGACGGCGACGACCCTTACATCGTCGTCGCGGCAGACAAGGGCACGGCGACCTTCTCCGACATCGCGAACGCCCTGTCGGCCGAATACGGCTTCTGGCTGAAGGACGCCTTCGCGTCGGGCGGCTCCGCCGGCTACGACCACAAGGGGATGGGCATCACCGCGCGCGGAGCGTGGGAGAGCGTCAAGCGGCACTTCCGCGAGCAGGGCCGCGATATCCAGACGGAGGACTTCACCTGCGTCGGCGTGGGCGACATGGCCGGCGACGTGTTCGGCAACGGCATGCTGCTGTCGAAGCACACGAAGCTCGTGGCCGCGTTCAATCATATGCACATCTTCGTCGATCCCGAACCGGATCCGGCGCGCAGCTGGGAGGAACGCAAGCGCCTCTTCGATCAGCCGCGCTCGGCATGGAGCGACTACGATTCCGGGCTGATCTCGAAAGGGGGCGGC
>JBKBLL010000102.1:0-12396 GCA_046296375.1 Alphaproteobacteria bacterium
CGGACCACCGAAGGCGTGCGGATATTGGAGAACTCCACGTCGACCGCAAGTTCCCGCGAGGCGCGCGGACCGCGGCCGACATAGAAGTCGATCTCCGCGGCGCGCTCGGGCAGGACCTCCAGATCGATCGCCAGAACGTCCGACAACTCGTCGCCGCCTCGCCGCGTCGGATCGGTGACGAAATACACGCCGCGGTCGGGGTTCTGCACAACTAGCGCGCGCAGGATGATGGGCTGATCGCCCGGGTTCGTCGCGATCAGGGACGCCGGATAGGTGTTGTCCGCCACCGGGCGGCCCTGAATCCGCAGCTTGAACTGCGGCTCCGTCGTGCGCGGTGCGCGATAGCCGAGTACGAAGGCCGCGATGACGCCGATGGCGCCGACCACCCCGGCCAGAATCTCGAGCCACTCCACGATCATGCCCTGATCCCCCACGGCATCGCCCGTTCCCGCCGGCCGCGGTGCCGCAATTAACCCGTCATTAAGACAAATATGGCGAAGATGAGACGAACTTCACGTATTATCAAGTGGTAAGCCGGACAGGTCGAGTGACCCGGCGCACAGGGGGCTCCGTCGTATCGCGCGTGTCACGGTTCGTGGGCCGCCGGGGGGGGGCCGCGATTCAGGCGACGTCGACGGCCGGTCCCACGGGCTCGCCGTGCGCGAGGCGCAGCCAGCCCTTGGCGATGCGCCAGACGAACCAGACGGTAGCCATCAGCAGGATCAGCCAGCCGATCAGGATCCAGGTCGTGATTCCGCCGATCACGTAGAACAGCAGGCCGTACCAGAAGGTCCGGATCTGCCAGTCGGCATGTCCCTGTATCCAGGTGCCGCGGCCGGCGTCGCGGTTGAAATAGGCCAGCACGACGCCGACCAGGGCGGTCGTCAGCACGGTGAACAGGCCCAGCGCGTAGAGCCCGTAGATGACGTGCGCCATGATGACCCGATTGTCCGAGCGGGCGCCGGACGGTGGGACATGGACGCGTCCCCCCTCGGGCGCGGGGGGCGGTGGGCTGGGCGGCAGGCGATCCTGGGGCAAGGTGCGGCTCCTCTTCTCTCGATCTGGAACGGCCGCGCGGGTGCGGTGGTTCAATTCGCGGCGCGACCGGATGCTGGCACGTTTCTTGTGTCTATGCCTCCCATGCTACGCCGGCGATGCCAGACAGGAGGCCAGATTTGAGCGACCCTGCGATCCTCGTCACCGGTGCCGCCGGCCTGGTGGGCTTCTCCGCATCGGCCTGCTGGAGGGGATATCCGGCTATCTCGACTGGCTGAGGCACGAACACCGCCTCGCATGAGCGGCTTCGATGGGCCGCATGAGCAGACCTTGCTTGCCCGGTTGGGCGCCCGCGATAGCATCCGGCCGACACGCCGATGCGGGAGGGGCAGGGATGCTGAAGCTCTATGGCGACCGCCAGTCGGGCAACTGCTACAAGCCGCGACTGCTGCTGGAGCGGCGCGATGTCCGCTACCGCTGGGTCGATGTGGACGTTCCGGGCGGCGGCACGCGGACGCCGGAGTTTCTGGCCAAGAATTCCAACGGACGCGTGCCGCTACTCGAGATCGAGCCGGGAGTGTTCCTGGCCGAGTCCAACGCCATGCTGTTCTGGCTTGCCGAGGGAACGCCGTGGCTTCCGGATGATCGGCTGGAGCGCGCCTTCGTCATGCAGTGGCTGTTCTTCGAGCAGTACAGCCACGAGCCCTATATCGCGACGTCCCGCTATTGGCTCCACTATCTGAAACAGCCGGAGGCCTACCGCGCGAGGCTCGACGAGAAGCGGCCGGGCGGCTATGCCGCGCTGGGAGTGATGGAGGGGCATCTGGCGGGCCGCGACTGGTTCGTCGGCAGCCGCTGCACCATCGCGGACATCGCGCTCTATGCCTACACCCACGTGGCGCATGAAGGCGGCTTCGACCTCGGCGCGTACCCGGCCGTCCGGGGCTGGCTCGACCGCGTGGCGGCCGAGCCAGGACACGTCCCGATGGTCTGACCGCGGGCGACGCCGCGAGAGCGCCGCCTGCCGGCCGAAGCGATGGCCCGGCTCACGCGGCCTTGACGCCGAGGAGGAAGTCGCGGACCTCGGCCGACAGCGCTTCGGACTGCTGTGCGAGGCCGCCGGCGGCGCCGAGGACCTGCGTCGCGGCGGCGCCGGTGTCGGCGGAAGCCTGCTTCACGCCCTCGATGTTGGCGGTGACCTCCTGTGTGCCGCGTGCCGCCTCCTGGACGTTGCGGGCGATCTCCTGGGTGGCTGCGCGCTGCTCCTCGACGGCGGAGGCGATGGTCGCGGCGATCTCGCTGATCTCGCCGATGGTGCCGCCGATGCCGCGGATGGCGCCGACGACGCCCTGGGTTGTCTCCTGGATGGCGGCGATCTGGCCGGCGATCTCCTCGGTGGCCTTGGAGGTCTGGTTGGCGAGGTTCTTGACCTCGGAGGCGACGACGGCGAAGCCCTTGCCGGCGTCACCGGCGCGCGCGGCCTCGATGGTGGCGTTGAGGGCGAGCAGGTTGGTCTGGGCGGCGATGGAACTGATCAGGCTGAGCACGTCGCCGATGCGCTGTGCCGCCTCGGCCAGCTGCCCGACGGTGGCGTCGGTCCTGTTGGCCTCCTCCACGGCGCGGGCGGCGATGCGCGAGGACTGCTCGACCTGGCCCGCGATCTCCTGGATGGAGGCGGAGAGTTCCTCGCTGGCGCCGGCGACCGTCTGCACGTTGGTCGAGGCCTGCTCGGACGCCGCCGCCACGGCCACGGACTGCTGGTCGGTCTCCTCGGCCGTCGCCGACATCGACTGCGCCGTCGCCTCCATTTCGGCCGCTGCCGAGGACAGGGCCTGGACCAGGGCGCCGACCTTCGTCTCGAAGCCTGCGGTCAGAACTTCCATCCGGCGGGTCCGCTCGGCCTTCGCCTCGACCTCGATGGCCGCGGCATCGTCGGCGGCCTTCTTGGCGATCAGGGCGTCCTTGAACACCTGCACCGCGTCGGCGATCGCACCCACCTCGGTCTTCTGGCCTCGATAGGGGATTTCTACCGAAAGGTCGCCCGCCGCCAGCCCACCCATCGGCACGGTGAGGACGCGCATGCTCCGCGCGATGCTCCGGATGATGAGCGTTGCCGCGACAAGCCCGGCGATAGCGGCTAGGATGAGAACAACGACGGTGAGCCGGCTGGCATCCTCGACGATCCCCCGTGCATCCTCGGCGGCCATGCGGCCATTGTCGACGTTGCGTTCGATCAGCCTGCTCAACTGTTCGTCGATGCTGCGTGCCAACGGTCGCGTCCGGTTTACAACCTCCTGCATGGCAGCTTCAGTTTGCCCTGTCCGGGACAGGCCGATGACCGTGCCGGCTTCGCGGACATACTGGGTCCAGGTTTCCATCGCCGCCTCATAGACTCTACGTTCCTCGGGCGACGAGATCAGCAACTCGTATGACTGGCGGGCCGCCTTTACGGCGTCGATCTGGGTTTCCAGTGCCTTCTCGACCTCGCTCATCCCGGCATCGTCAGTGTTCAGCACGTGGAGCAGAAGCGATATTCGATAGTCTGCCAAGGCGCCATCGAGTGCCGAGACGGCGACGACGGACGGCATCAAGTTGTCTGAAAGTTCCGCGGCATCCGAACCGACGGCCGCCAAGCGATCGATTGAGAATACGCCGAGGCCGCCGATCAGCAGCAGGAGGCCTGCCGTCAGGCAGATCAGCTTGGCCTTTATCGTGGATCGCGCGAAATCGAACATGGAAGAAGCCTTCTCGGACGCGTTGGTCTGGATCGACCACGCGTCAGAGATAGATGCCGCGCATTTCAAGCTGGTTAATTCGGGAGAGTTTTAGAGAGTCGTCCCTGCGGGTATCGCGGCGCGGTATGCTCCTCATCTTGTGTCCGGGCGACGCGCCTACTCCGCCGCTTTCGCCTCCGGTTCGGGCTCCTTCGTGCGCATCGTCACGAACTCCTCAGCCGAGGAGGGGTGAATGCCGATCGTCGCGTCGAACTGCGCCTTGGTGGCGCCGCACTTCATCGCGACGCCGAAGCCCTGCACGATCTCGGCCGCGTCCGCGCCGATCATGTGCAGGCCGACGACCCGGTCCGATTTCGGCTCGACCAGGAGCTTCATCAGCGTGAATTCCTGCCGGCCGGTCAGCGTGTGCTTCAGCGGTCGGAAACGGCTCTTGTAGACGTCGACCTTGCCGAACGTCTTTCGCGCCTGTGCCTCCGTCAGACCCGCGGTGCCGATGGCCGGGGTGCTGAACACGGCCGTGGGCACATCCTCGTAGACCGGCTTGGTCGGATTGTCGCGGAAGACCGTCTGCACGAAGCACATGGCCTCGTGCAGGGCGACGGGCGTCAGGTTCATGCGGTCGGTGCAGTCGCCGATCGCGTAGATGTTCGCCACGCTGGTTCGCGACAGCGCGTCGACCTCGACGGCCCCGTCCTCGCGCAGGTCCACCCCCGCTTCGGCGAGGCCCATGTCGCGGGTGAGCGGCCGCCGCCCCGTTGCGTAGAGCACCTCGTCGACATCGATGTCCTGGCCCTTGCGGGTGCGTGCCGTGACGCCCGCCTCGCTGCGCGCGAGGCTTTCCAGTTCCGTGCGGGTATGGATGACGACGCCCTGGTCGCGCATCGCGCGGGCGAGTTCGATCCGGATGTCGTCGTCGAAACCGTTCAGCAGTTCCTCGCCGCGCACGGCCATCGACACCTCCACGCCGAGATTGGCGAAGACGCCGGCGAGTTCCACCGCGATGTATCCACCGCCGACGATCAGCAGGCGCCGAGGCAGGTCCGCCAGCTCGAGCGCCTCGTTCGAGGTCATGCACCCTTCCGCCCCGTCGATGGGCGGCACCGTGGGCCAGGATCCCGTCGCGACCAGGATGGTCTCGGCGGTGTAGGCGCGGCCGGCGACTTCCACGGTGTGTCGGTCGGCGAGCCGTCCACGGCCCTCGATCAGTTCGACGCCGGAGTTGCGGAGCAGGCCGATATAGATCCCGTTCAGCCTGTCGATCTCGCGGTTCTTGTTGGCGATCAGCAGCGGCCAGTCGAAGGTCGGCAGGCTGGCGTCCCAGCCATAGGCGCGGGCATCCTCGAAGTCGTCGCGATAGTGGGCGGCGTGGACGAGCAGTTTCTTGGGGATGCAGCCGCGGATGACGCAGGTGCCGCCGACGCGGCTCTCCTCGCAGATCGCAACGCGCGCGCCGGCCGCCGCGGCGAAGCGTGCCGCGCGCACCCCGCCGGAGCCCGCGCCGATGACGAAGAGATCGTAGTCGTACCGGGCCATGTCCGCTCCGCCTGTACCGAAACCAGCGCTAAGCCTTCGCGCGCTTGAATATCTTGACCTGATCGCCCCGGCCGATGATCACCATGTCGGCCATGCCGATGAAGAGACCGTTCTCGACGACGCCCGGGACGGTGCCGATGTCGGCCGCAAGCGCGTCCGGGTCGTCGATCCGCTTGAAGGCGCAGTCGAGGATGAAGTGGCCGTCGACGGTGACGTAGGGCGTGCTGTCGCCGCCCCGGAGCACCGGTTTGGCGCCCAGCTTCTCGACGGCGCGCCGCACCACGGGCAGGGCGAACGGCACGACTTCGACCGGGAGGGGAAAGGCGCCGAGCTGCCGCACGACCTTGGTCGCGTCCGCGATGATGACCAGCATGGCCGAGGCCGACGCCACGATCTTCTCGCGCAGCAGCGCGCCGCCGCCGCCCTTGATCAGCCGCATCTGCGGGTCGATCTCGTCCGCGCCGTCGATCGTGATGTCGACCCGCGGCACGTCGGCGAGGCCGGCCATCGGCACTCCGCATTCGCGCGCCAGCTTGCGCGTGACTTCCGAGGTCGGAATTCCGCGGATCTTCAGGCCGTCGCGCACCCGATCGCCCAGCAGCCTGATCGCCTCGGAGGCGGTCGAACCCGTGCCGAGGCCGACCACCATGCCGTCCCGCACCAGTTCCACCGCCCGCGACGCCGCGAGCCGCTTCTCCGCTTCCGCGCCCGTGCGCGCCGCGTCAGCCGGCATCAGGCGTCGATGCCCATGCAGACATACTCGAGGAAGTCATCGATGCCGTACTTCGAGCCTTCGCGGCCGAGGCCCGACTCTTTCATGCCGCCGAAGGGCGCGATCTCGGTCGAGATGATGCCGGTATTGAGCCCGACGATCCCGTATTCGAGCCCCTCCGACACGCGCCAGGCGCGGCTGAGGTCGCGGGTGTAGAAGTAGGAGGCGAGGCCGAACTCCGTGTCGTTCGCCATCCGGATCGCCTCCTCCTCGGTCTTGAAGCGGAAGAGCGGCGCCAGCGGCCCGAACGTCTCCTCGCGGGCGACCTTCATCTGGGTTGTCACGTCGGCGAGGATGGTCGGCTCGAAATAGCTGCCGCCCAGGCTGTGGCGCCGGCCGCCGACCACGACGCGCGCGCCCTTGCCGAGCGCGTCCTCTATATGCTCCTCGACCTTCTCCACCGCCGCCATGTCGATCAGCGGGCCCTGCTTCACGCCGTCCTGCAGGCCGCTGCCGACGCCGAGGCCGGATACCGCCTGCGACAGTTTTGCGGCGAACTCCTCATAGACCCCGTCCTGCACCAGCAGCCGGTTCGCGCAGACGCAGGTCTGGCCCATGTTGCGGTACTTGGACGCGATCGCGCCCTCGACCGCCGCGTCGAGGTCGGCGTCGTCGAACACGATGAAGGGCGCGTTGCCGCCCAGTTCGAGCGAGACCTTCTTGATGGTGCCGGCGCACTGCTCCATCAGCTTCTTGCCGATCTCGGTGGAGCCGGTGAAGGTGACCTTGCGCACGATCGGGTTGCCGGTCATCTCGCCGCCGATGGCGCCGGCGGAGCCGGTGACGACGTTGAAGATGCCCTTCGGTACGCCGGCCCGCTCGGCCAGTTCCGCCAGCGCCAGCGCCGAATAGGGGGTGGCCGTGGCCGGCTTCAGGACGATCGGGCAACCTGCCGCCAGCGCCGGGCCGGCCTTGCGGGTGATCATCGCGTTCGGGAAGTTCCAGGGCGTGATGGCGCAGACGACGCCGACCGGTTCCTTCAGTACCACGATGCGCTTGTCGCCCTGGTGGCCCGGGATCGTATCGCCGTAGATCCGCTTGCCCTCCTCGGCGAACCACTCGATGAACGAGGCACCGTAGGCGATCTCGCCGCGCGATTCGGCGAGAGGCTTGCCCTGCTCGATCGTCATCAGCTTCGCCAGATCCTCCTGGTTCGCCATCATCAGGTCGTACCAGCGGCGCAGAACCGCGGCGCGCTCCTTGGCCGTCTTCTTCCGCCAGGCCGGCCAGGCGCGGTTCGCGGCCTCGATGGCGCGGCGGGTCTCGGCGGCGCCCATCTTCGGCACGGTGCCGATCTTCGATCCGTCGGCAGGGTCGGTGACGTCGATCGTCTCGCCGCCGTCGGCGTCGACCCACTGTCCGTCGATATAGCATTGCTGCCGGAACAGGCTGCGATCCTGGATCTGGTTCGACACGTCCATGTCTGTCTCCGTCCTTCTGTCAGGTCGGTCGTTGTCCGGGCTCCGGCCCCTTATACTCCGCCACCCGCCCCCGCTGCCAAGGGGGCCGATCCGTCGAGGCAGCGTCGAACGAACGCCGCGGCGGCGGCGGCGAGGCAGAGAAAGAGGCCGCCCGTGGCCCCCACAATCCAGAGATAGGACGCGCCGGCGAGCGACAAGCCCAGGTCGATGGCGACGTTCGCCGCGAGTACCGTCAGCAGGGCTCGGTGAAGCGGCTTCTGCCGCTGCCGATAGTAGAGCAGGGCGGCTGCCGCGGAGACCGCATTGTAGGCGACGAGCCCCGGCGCGCCGAGAGCGACCGCCGCGAACAGGCCCTGGTAGCGGGCGAACAGGGTCGCCTCCAGGATCCAGGAGAGGGCGAGCAGGGCTGCGAGCGCGGCGCCGCCGATCGCCGCCGCTACGTGCAGGGCCCGCCGCACCACCGGCGCGACGGGGCGGTCCTCCTTGATCGCGGTGCCGATGCGCACGGCGGCGACGTAGCTCCAGCCCTGGAGCCCGACCAGGCCGATCAGCGCGAACTGCGCGGCGAGCGCGTGGACGCCGAGGTCGGGCGCCGGGTGGAAGGTCGCGATGAAGAAGCGGTCGACGTAGGTGAGCAGCATGTAGGCCATGGAGCCGAGGAAGATCGGGAAGCCGGCCCGCACGAAATCGAGATAGTCGGTCCAGAGCCGCAGCGGACCGCGTCCCTGCCGTGCGGCCGGGACGCGCTCGCGCGTCAGGACGAGGCGCAGGAAGATCGCCTGCGCGCCGGCCTGCGACGCGACGAGGGCGGCCAGGATCGTCCAGAGCGGCGGATCCGCCCGGAGCCACAGCAGCGCCGGCACCAGGGCCAGCGAGAGAAGATTGAGGAGGATCGGGGGCAGGGCGACGAGGCCCAGCCGGCCGCGCACGCGCAGGCTCGGCTCCAGCAGCAGGAAGCCGGAGCCGAGCGCGAACAGCAGTGCCGACCAGAAGAGCACCTCCCACGCCGCGCCGAGGGCCAGCGCCAGGACGGCCACCCCGGCCAGCCAGGCGCCGGCGGCGGGCACGAAGCGGGCGAAGCTCTCCTCGCCCGCCGCAGGATCGTTGAAGTAGCGGTGGAGAAGCCCGGTGACGCCGCCGAGCATGGCCGCTTCCAGCAGCGCTGCCGTCTGCAGAACGAGCGCCACAATCCCGAAGACGGCGACGTCGAGCAGATGCGCGAAGACGAGCGCCTTGGCGGCGCCCAGGCCGGCGCCGGCATAGCGGAGAAGGACGAACCGCGCGTCGCCGGTCCGGAGAGCGTGCAGCGCCGAGCCGCCCGGCCGGCTCACGGGCGGCGAACCCGGCCGCCGCGTCCTACGGGACGATGCGTTATGATCCGCACCGTGTGCGGGGTGCGGAAGGGATGCGGGCGGCTCATCGGGCCAGGGCTGTCGCGGGAGGAACGGGTGGAATGATAGAGCGGCTGCGGCCGGAGGGCACGCACGGGGTCGTCGCGGTGATTCCCGCCCGCGGCGGCAGCAGGCGTATCCCGGGCAAGAACGTCAGGCCGTTCGCCGGGCGGCCGGCGATCGCCTACGCGATCGACGCCGCGCGGGCGAGCGGGCTGTTCGACCGCATCGTCGTCAGCACCGACTCCGACACGATCGCCGCGGTCGCCGAGGCCGCAGGGGCCGACGTGCCCTTCCGCCGTCCGGCCGTGCTCGCCGACGATTTCGCGACCACCGCCGCCGTGCTGGCCGATGCGCTGGAGCGGCTGGGCGGCACAGGCGGCCTGTCCCATGCGTGCTGCATCTATCCGGTGGTGCCTTTCCTGCGCCCCTGCGACCTGCGCGTGGGCTACGACACGATCCGGGAGGGGGGCATCCTGTCGGCCTTTGCCGTCTCGTCCTATCCCGGACCGATCCAGCGCGCGCTCCGAATCGCCGAGGACGGGACGCTACGGATGTTCTGGCCGGAGCACCGCGACAGCCGCAGCAACGATCTGCCCCAGGCGTGGCGGGACGCCGCGCAGTTCTACTGGGTCGACGTGGCGCTGTTCCTGCGCGAGCTTGTACTCTATGGCGACAGTTCGCGGCCCGTACCGATCCCGCGGCATCGCGCGCACGACATCGATACGGAGGAGGACTGGCAGTTGGCCGAACTGGTCCACCGCGCGCTGCACCCGGCGGGAGCGGGGCCGGCGGCATGACTGAAGGTCCGCCGCGATCCGAACAGGAAGCCTTCTGGACGGGTGCGTTCGGGGCGGACTATGCCGCGCGCAACGACGGCACGGCGCTGCTCGCCGCCAAGACGGCGCTGCTCGCCCGCATCCTGGCGCGCACGGTGGGCGTCGGCTCGGTGCTGGAACTCGGGGCTAGCATCGGCCTCAACCTGCGCGCGCTGCGCACCCTGCTGCCCGATGCGCGGCTCGCCGGCGTCGAGATCAACGCCGAAGCCCATGCGCGCCTCGCCGCGCTGCCGGGCGTCCAGGCGCGGCACGGATCGCTCCTGGATGTTCGGGACGAGCGCTGCGCCGACCTCGTCCTGTCCGCCGGGGTTCTCATCCATCTCGCGCCGGCGAGTCTGGCGCGCGCCTACGACGTGATCCACCGGGCGAGCCGGCGCTATGTCTGCCTGATCGAGTATTTCAATCCCGTACCGGTCGAACTCCCCTATCGCGGGCATGCGGATCGTCTCTTCAAGCGGGATTTCGCGGGCGAGATGCTGGACCGGTTTCCCGGTCTCGTCCCGGTCGACTACGGCTTCGTGTGGCGTCGCGACCCCGTGTTTCCCGGGGACGACCTGAACTGGTTCCTGCTGGAGAAGCGCGAGACGTAGGCCGAGTGGCCTCGGGCTTGCAGCGCCGCTATCCTGCGCGCCCCGGGAGGAGAGCGACGTGGCAGGCAGGATCGTGACGGTCGCCCAGCGCAAGGGCGGTTCGGGAAAGACGACGCTGGCCGCCAACCTGGCGGCGGCCTGGTCCGTCTCCGGCTGGACGGTCGCGGCGATCGACATCGACCCGCAGCGTTCGCTGTCGCTCTGGAGCGAACTGCGCGACGCGCATGGGGGCAAGGGCATCGCCGTCGGCAGCGTCCCGGGCTATCGGGTCCGCGCCGAGGCGGATGCGCTGGCGCGCCGGCACGATGTCGTCCTTATCGACGCACCACCCCACGACGAGACCGAGGCGCGCATCGCCATCCGCGCCGCCGACCTGGTCCTCGTGCCGGTCCAGCCGAGCCCGATGGACGTCTGGGCGACGCGACAGACGCTCGATCTCGTCGCGGCCGAGGGACGCCGCGTACTCCTGGTCCTCAACCGGGTGCCGCCGCGCGCCCGGCTGACCGAGGCCATGCATGCACGGCTGGTGGAACTGGGGGCCCCGATCGCGTCGACACGGATCGGCAACAGAGTCGCGCTAGCCTCGGCCCTCGCAGAGGGTCAGGCGGCGGCCGAGCGCGAACCGGGTGGCGCCGCGGCGCGGGAGATCGCTGCACTCGCCGCGGAAGTCCGTGCCAATTTGCAAGATATTACGAAGAGTTGAAGGATATCGTTCAGAGATGACTTCAGAAGCCGAGGGTGACGCCTTCACGCTCGCCGCGATACCGCCGATCGAGCCGGCAGTCGACCGGTTCCTGTTCTGCCGGCACGGCCAGACGGCCGGCAACTTCAGCCGCATCATCCAGGGCCCGGATATCGAGCTGAACGAGACGGGCAGGGCGCAGGCCGAGGCGGCCGGCGAGCGTCTGCGATCGGTGGCCTTCCGGCACATCTTCTGCAGCGACATGCGCCGCGCCCGGGAGACGGGCGAAACGATCGCGCGGATAACGGGCAAGCCGATGACGCTCATGCCCGACCTGCGGGAACGCTATTTCGGGAGCCTGATCGGCACCACGTCCACCACCCTCGACTGGCTCTACGACCCGCCCGAGGGCGAGACGTTCAGCGGGTTCATCGAACGCACGAAGCGCGGTGTCGTCGAGGTCCTGACCGGGGCCGACCGGCACGACGAGCCGCCGCTGATCGTGGCGCACGGGGGGACGCTCCGGGTGATCGTCGCGGCTCTGGGTGCAGTGGTCGACGAGCCCGCGCGCCAGAACGCGACACCGCTCGAAATCTATCGCGAACGGGCCGGCTGGCACGTGTCCATTCTCTGAGCCCGGAAGCCCGGGCGGTCCGCCCGCCCTGGATTCCGCCCTGGATGCTGCCCGGGTGCGCCTCCAGGCCTTGTCCTGGACGGGCGGCCGCGACCCGCCTAGTAGTGCCACTCCATCTTGACGCCGATCTCGGTCTCGCCGTCCGGCTTCACCCGGCTGTGGACGGAGAAGTTGCGGAAGATCTCCGCCTCGACCGATACCGCGCTGCTGCCCGGCGTGGTTCCCTGTTCGATGCCCACGAAGACGTCGCGGGCGATGTAGCGCCCGGCCTGTACGGTCGGGCCGCCGTCTCCTGCTCCGCCGACGCGCAGCACGTCAATGCCCAGGGCGTTGCGGGCGAAGGCGAGGATGCCGCCGCCGCCGCCGCCGGTCAGCTGGGCGATCGCCGCCCCCAGCTGCACGGCTTCGAAGGCGGAGAGCTGGGCGGTCGTCTTGCCGAACAGGATGAGGGCCAGCACCTCGTCCTGCGGACGCGGCGGGTTGGAGGTGAAGGCGATCTCCGGCGCGGCGGCTGTCCCGGTGATCCGGACGATCGCCTCCAGCCCCGAGACCTGCGACGAGGCGTTGATGTCGAGCACCGCGACGATGGCGTTGCGGGTGTCCTGCACCACCTCGATCGTGCTGGGCTGCACGGTGAAGGAGTGCGTGAGGATGTCCAGACTGCCCCGCACCGAGTTGATCTCGCCGCGCACGCTGGGTCTGGCGGCGGTGCCACCGATCTTGAACGAACCCGCCCATTCCGAATCGAGCCCGCGGCCGCGCACGAACACCCGTCGCGGCATCGACACGTCGATCGCGAGACG
>JBKBLL010000103.1:0-8892 GCA_046296375.1 Alphaproteobacteria bacterium
ATTGCGGGCGGCACTGCGCCCCCGGGGCGTCGGTCGCCCGTCCGCGTCGACCAGCCCCCACAGTCTGAGCCGTGCCGACAGCAGCGGCGGCGGCCGGGTGCCGTGCCGTTCCAACCGCAGAAGGGCCGCCGCCTCCTCGAGCCGCAGGCGCAGGGTCAGCTGCCCGAGGGCGGCCGCAACCACGCCGCGCCGCGGGGCGAAGGCCAGGCTGACGACGAAGATCGCGCCGGCCGCCAGCACGATCACCGCGCCCGTGGGTACGTTGGGCAGCACGGCCGACGCGACCGCGCCGCAGAACCCGGCCGTACCGCCGAAGGCCGCGCTGAGCGCCAGCATCCGCGACAGGCGGTCGGTCCAGAAGCGGGCCGCAACCGGCGGCAGGATCAGCAGCGCCACGATCAAGATCAGGCCGACCGTCTGCAGACCCACCACGGTCACGACCACGGTCAGGCCGACCATGAGCAGGTCGATGCGGAAGACGGGCCAGCCCTGCGCCTCGGCGAAGGCCGCGTCGAAGCAGACCAGCCGGAACTCCTTGAGCAGGAGCATGGTGGCGCCGGCCGCGAGCAGTGCCAGTGCCGCGAGCGCGATGGCTTCGTGCCGGGCCATGGCGGCGGTCTGGCCCAGGATGAAGCTCTTGATTCCGGCCTGCCCGGCGCCGCCGACGACCTGGATGTAGGACAGGAGCACGATGCCGACGCCGTAGAAGACGCTGAGCACGGTGCCGATCGCGGCATCCTCGCCCAGCCGCGTGTGGCGGGTCAGCAGCTGGACCGTCAGCACGCCGAGCGCACCCGTGGCGGCCGCACCGGCGAGCAGCAGCGGCAGGCTGCGCTGCTCGAAACCGAGCATAGCGCCCAGCAGGAAGGCGAGGGCGATGCCGGGCAGGGTGGCGTGGCTGAGCGCGTCGGAAATCAGCGCGCGGCGGCGCAGGAAGGTGAAGCTGCCGACCAGACCCGCCGCTACGCCGAGGCAGGTCGTTCCGGCGACGACGACCGAGACGTTGTAGCCGCCGCGGAAGGTCGCTGCCGCCCAGGCGTCCGCCAGCAGTCCCGGCCAGTCCATGGGCGTTGCGGCCGGCCGCCGGTCAGGCCGCGACCGGCGGGATCGCGGCCCCGTGCACGTGGCCGCGATAGGTCCGCTCGACCGTTTCGGCATCGAGCGTGGTCGCGACCGGGCCGTCGGCGATCTTGGTGACGTTCAGCATCAGCACGTTGTCGAAATAGTCCGCGACCGTCTGGAGGTCGTGGTGTACGCAGATGACGGTCCGTCCCTCCGCGTCCAGATCGTGCAGCACGTCCAGGACCGCGCGCTCGGTCGCGGCATCGACGCCGGCGAACGGCTCGTCCATGAAATAGATCCGCGCCTCCTGAGCGAGGGCGCGCGCGAGGAAGACGCGTTGCTGCTGGCCGCCGGAGAGTTGCCCGATCTGGCGGCCGGCGAAATCGGCTAGCCCGACCTTGTCGAGGCAGGCGAGCGCCGCCGCGCAGTCCGTGCGCCGGATCGGCCGCAGCCAGCCGATGCGGCCGTAGCGGCCCATCAGCACGACGTCGAGCGCGGTGACCGGGAAGTCCCAGTCCACGCTGCTGCGCTGCGGGACGTAGCCGATCAGCCGCCGCTGGGCCCGCGCCGAACCGCCGAACACCGAGACGCTTCCCGACAGGGTCGGCACCAGCCCCAGGCAGGCCTTGATGAAGGTCGACTTTCCGGCGCCGTTGGGACCGACGATGGCGATCAGCCCCCGCCCCGGCGCGGCGTAGTCGACCTGCCACAGCACCGGCTTGCGCCCATAGGCGACGCTCAGCCCACGGACCGCGAGGGGGCGGGCGACCTCGCCGGCCACAGCCCCGGGCTGTGCCGCGACCCAGCCTCCGTCCAGAACCGTCGTCGCCATGACCGTCCGCTCCGCCGCCTGTTCCTCGCAAGCCTGAGACTCACGCTCCGGCTTGCCTGTACTATGGAATGGTGGTTTGGCGTCAGAAGTAAGTCAAGGCTAACTCTGCTGGAATCTCTCTAATGTGAGGTAGGAAGCGGGCCGCGCGGCATCCATCGGTTGGTGGCAATTGCGGCGGGCGCCGGCATGCGCCATGTTCCGACGCGCGGTAGGACCGGTGGCGGGTCCTGCCGCCCGAGAGCAGGGAGGGGACGGGGCGGGAATGTCGGAAGAGGGACGGCCCGATACGGTCGCCCGCCAGGCGGCGAGCTTCGACCGGATCCGCCGCGCGCACCAGACCGAGATCGCCGAGGACTATGTCGAGATGATCTCCGACCTGATCGCCGCGCGCGGCGAGGCGCGCGCGGTCGACCTGGCGGAGCGGTTCGGGGTGACCCAGGCGACGGTGAACAAGACCATCGCCAGACTGCAGCGTGACGGCCTGGTCACGACGCGCCCCTATCGGTCGATCTTCCTGACGGACGCCGGGGTCGAACTCGCCGAGATGTCGCGCCGGCGCCATCAGATCGTGCTCGATTTCCTGCGGGCCATCGGTGTCAGCGAGGCCAATGCCGAAGAGGATGCCGAGGGCATCGAGCATCATGTCAGCGACGAGACGCTGGCCGCGTTCGAGCGCCTGACCGAGCGGTTCGGCCGGGACTGAGCCCGCAGTCCGGCGCGAACCGGTTGCGGCGTTCACGATTGCGCCATAATAAGCGGTCGACGACCGTCGGCGCAGAGGAGCACCCGGAGATGACCGAGAACAGACCGCGTGGCATCTATGTCGCCGCGCTCACGCCGGTGAAGCAGGATCTGTCGCCGGATACCGCCACGTTCGTGGCGCATTGCCGGTGGCTGCTGGATCAGGGCGCGGACGGACTGGCGGTTCTGGGCACGACGGGCGAGGCGAGCGCGTTCAGCGTGACCGAGCGGCTGGAACTGCTGGATGCGCTCGCCGATGCCGGCATATCGGGCGGCACCCTGCTGCCCGGGACGGGCAACTGCGCCATCCCCGACACCGTGGCGTTGACGCGCAAGGCATTGGAGGTCGGCGCGGCCGGCGTCGTCATGCTGCCGCCCTTCTACTACAAGAACGTCAGCGACGAGGGCCTGTACGCCGCCTACGATCAGGTCGTCCAGCGGGTCGGCGACAGCCGGCTCAAGATCTATTTCTATCATTTTCCGCAGATGTCCGCGGTGCCCATCAGCCATGACCTGATCGAGCGGCTGCTGAAGGCCTATCCGGACACGATCGCCGGCATCAAGGACAGTTCCGGCAATCTGGACAACATGCTGGAGATGTGCCGCCGGTTCCCCGGCTTCGGCGTGTTCGCCGGTTCCGAGCAGTTCCTGCTGCCGGTGCTCCGGGCGGGCGGTGCCGGCTGCATCTCCGCCACGGCGAACGTCACCATCACCGGCTGCGTCGACGTCTATCGCAATGCCGGCGCGGCCGACGTCGACGCGCGGCAGGCGGCACTGACCGCGCAGCGCCTCGCCATCCAGTCGAAGACGCTCATCCCCGCGCTGAAGCGCATCATGGGCCGCGCCACCGGCGATGCCGCGTGGGCCACAGTGCGTCCGCCGAACGTGCCGCTGTCGGAGGCGGACGCCGCGGCGCTGTTCGCGGCGCTCGACGATACCGGCTTCAAGCTGGCGGCGTAGGAAGACGGTCCGGGCGGCGGCAGGCACCGCCGTCACGGACCTCCGCTAAGGACGGAGGGGGCGCGATGATCGCGGTCATCTTCGAAGTGCGCCCGGCTCCGGGCCGCAAGGACGACTATCTCGACCTCGCCGCAGCCCTGCGCGACGATCTCGCCCAGGCCGAAGGCTTCGTCTCGATCGAGCGTTTCCAGAGCCTGACGGATCCCGACAAGCTGCTGTCGCTGTCCTTCTGGCGCGACGAGGAGGCGGTACGTGCCTGGCGCAACCGGTCCGGGCACCGGGCGACGCAGGCGGAGGGGCGCGCCGGCGTCTTCGCCGGCTACCGCCTGCGGGTCGCGGCCGTCCTGCGCGACTACGGCATGACCGACCGGGCGGAGGCACCCGAGGACAGCCGCGGCGTGCACGGCTGACCCGGCGCGTCGGCCCCCGACGGGTGGCGCACCGTCGCCTGTGGTCAGAGCGCCTCGGCCCCCTGTTCGCCGGTACGGATGCGGACCGCGTGGGCCAGATCGTAGACGAAGATCTTGCCGTCGCCGATCTGGCCGGTATAGGCAGCAGCCTTGATCGCCTCCACCGCGCGCTCGGCCAGATCGTCCGGCAACGCCACCTCGACCTTCACCTTCGGGAGATAGCTGACGGCGTATTCGGCGCCGCGATAGACCTCCGTATGGCCCCGCTGACGGCCGAACCCCTTCACCTCCGTCGCCGTGAGGCCGTGTACGCCGAGCGTGGTCAGCGCGTCGCGCACGGAATCCAGCTTGTGCGGCTTGATGACCGCCATGACGAGCTTCACGTCTGCCTCTCCTTCAATGCTGCAGGATCTGGCTCAGAAACAGCTTCGTCCGTTCGGACCGGGGGTTGTTGAAGAACGCCTCCGGCTCGTTCTGCTCGATGATCCGGCCCATGTCCATGAATATTACCCGGTCGGCGACCGTGCGGGCAAAGCCCATCTCGTGTGTGACGCACAGCATGGTCATGCCGGTCTGGGCCAGTTCGACCATGACGTCCAGCACCTCCTTGATCATCTCCGGGTCGAGGGCGGAAGTCGGCTCGTCGAAGAGCATGACCTTGGGTTGCATGCAGAGGGCACGGGCGATCGCCACGCGCTGCTGCTGGCCGCCGGACAGCTGGCCCGGAAATTTCAGCGCCTGTTCCGGGATGCGTACGCGCTCCAGATACTTCATGGCCTCGGCTTCGGCCTCGGCCTTGGGGGACTTGCGCACCCAGATCGGTCCCAGGGCGCAGTTTTCCAGGACCGTCAGGTGCGGGAACAGGTTGAAGGACTGGAAGACCATCCCGACCTCGCGCCGGATCTGGTCGATGTGCTTCAGGTCGTTGGTCAGTTCGATGCCGTCGACGACGATGCGACCCTTCTGGTGCTCCTCCAGACGGTTGATGCAGCGGATCAGGGTCGACTTGCCGGATCCCGACGGCCCGCAGATGACGATGCGCTCGCCCGCCGCGACGGTGAGGTCGATGTCGTGCAGGACGTGGAACTGCCCGTACCACTTGTTGACCCCGATCATCTGGATCATCGGGGCACCGGCGGACAGGTCGCGCGGACCGGTGGCGGCCTCGGCCATCGATTGACTCTCCTTCAGCTCCGCCGCGTGCCGGCGTGCAGGTCGCGCTCCAGATACTGGCTGTATTTCGACATGAAGTAGCAGAACAGGAAGTAGATGAGGGCGATGAACAGGTATCCCTCGACGAAGTAGACCCGCCATGCGGGGTCGGCCACGGCCTGCCGCATGGCCAGCAGGAGGTCGGTCAGGCTGACGATCGCGACGAGGGAGGTGTCCTTGAACAGTCCGATGAAGGTATTGACGATCGGCGGGATGACGAGGCGGATCGCCTGGGGCAGGACGATCATGCGCTGCGTCTGCCAGTAGCTGAGGCCGATCGATTCCGCCGCCTCGACCTGGCCGCGCGGGATCGCTTGGAGGCCACCACGGATGACCTCCGCCAGATAGGCGGCGCTGAACAGGATGATGGCGATCTGCGCCCGCAGCAGGGCGGCGATGGTCACCCCCTCCGGCAGGAACAGCGGCAGCATGACGGAGGCCATGAACAGCACCGAGATCAGCGGCACGCCGCGGATGAACTCGATATAGACGACGCAGATGGCGCGGATCACCGGCATCTTGGAGCGACGGCCCAGGGCCAGCACGATCGAGAGCGGAAAGGCCGCGGCGATGCCCACGAAGGCGAGCAGCATCGTCAGCGGCAGGCCGCCCCACAATTCCGTGCGGATATAGGTGAGGCCCAGAAAGCCGCCCCACATCAGGCCGAGAAAGGCGCCGCCGGCGGCGAGCCAGGCGCCCGCGAGCCAAAGCTTCCAATGCGCCCGCCGGCAGCTCACGCCGATCATCGCGATCAGGATCAGCATGCCGACGAAGGGCCGCCACTGCTCCATGTAGGGGTAGCGGCCGAAGATGATGAGCCGGTATTTGTCGTGCACCATCGCCCAGCAGGCGCCTTCGGCGGCGCGGCAGGCCTCGGGCGGCGCGGCGCCCCAGACGGCGCTGAGGAACAGCCAGTCCACGATCGGCGGGATCGCCCAGACCAGGAACGCGATGGCGAGGACGGTCAGCAGGCTGTTCCAGACGCCGTCGAACAGGCGCCGGTGCAGCCATTCGCGCGTCAGCTGCACCCGGGTGGGATCCGGCGTCGGCGTCTCCGCAAAGGCGTGCGTCTCGCTCACGGTTCAGCGCTCCACCAGTGCGACGCGCCTGTTGTACCAGTTCATGAAGGCCGAGATGGACAGGCTGATGGTCAGGTAGATGCCCATCATGATGCTGATGCCCTCTATCGCCTGTCCCGTCTGGTTCAGCGTCGTGTTCGTCACAGATACGAGGTCCGGGTAGCCGATCGCCACGGCGAGGGAGCTGTTCTTGGTCAGGTTGAGATACTGGCTGGTCATCGGCGGCACGATCACGCGCAGCGCCTGCGGCAGGACCACCAGGCGCAGCACCAGGCCGCGCCGCAGCCCGAGCGAGGCGGCGGCCTCGGTCTGGCCCCACGGCACGGCCAGGATGCCGCTGCGCACGATTTCGGCGATGAAGCCGGCCGTGTAGATGGTCAGGCCCAGCAGCAGGGCCAGGAACTCCGGCGAGACGCTGGCGCCGCCGGTGTAGGTGAAGCGGCCTCGGGTCGGAACGTCCAGCGCCGTCGGCGCGCCGCCGGCAAGCCAGGCGAGGGCGACCAGGCCGACGACGAGGGCCAGCACGACCCGCAGGACGGGGGGCCGCTCGCCGGTCGCCTCCTGCCGGCGCCGGGCCCAGCGGGCGTAGAACACGGACGCCACGACCGCCAGGACGAAGGCGCCCGTCATCCAACCGTGCGCCGGGCTCGGCTCCGGCACCGGATACATCAGGCCGCTCTTGCTGAGATAGACGCCGGGAATCACTTCGATCGCGGCGCTGACCGCCGGCAGCAGGCCCGTGATCGCCGAATACCAGAAGAAGAGCTGCAGCAGCAGCGGCATGTTGCGCACGATCTCGACATAGCCCGATGCCATCTTTGCCACGAGCCAGTTGCGCGACAGGCGCGCGATGCCGATCAGCGTCCCGATGATCGTGGCGAGGACGATCCCCACCACCGCGACGCGCAGCGTGTTCAGCAGGCCGACGAGGATCGCGCGGCCGTATGAGTCCGATGCGGCATAGGGGATCAGCGTCTCGCCGATCCTGAAGCCGGCTTCGTTCTCCAGATAGCCGAAGCCTGAACGGATGCCGCGGACCTGGAGGTTGTGCAGGGTGATGGAGACGAGATAGGCGCCGACCAGAAGAACCAGGAGAAGGGCGAGCGCCTGATAGATGACGGCCCTTACGTCGGGGTTGCGCCACCAGGCCGGGGACGGTGGCTTGGCCGAGACGGCAGGCCGGGGCGGGGCGGGGCGGGGCGCCATGGGATACTCTGCTGGCAGAACGCCGCCACCCGTCGGCCGGGACCGGCCGGGCGGCGGCTGTCCTTCAGCGGACCGGCATCGCGTACATCAGGCCGCCGTCGGTCCAGAGAGCGTTCACGCCCCGCTCGAGCTTCAGCGGGGTCTCGGGGCCGACGGAGCGATCGTAGATCTCGCCGTAGTTGCCGACCTGCTTGATGACGCGGTAGGCCCAGTCGGGATCCAGTCCGAGCAGCTTGCCCATGTCGCCCGAGGTGCCGAGCAGGCGCTGGACGGTCGGGTTCGTGCTGTTCGCCTTCTTGTCGTCGACGTTCTCCGCGGTGACGCCGGCCTCCTCGGCTTCGATCGTCGCGTAGATCGTCCATTTCACGATGGCGAGCCACTCGTCGTCGCCCCGCCGCACCGCCGGGCCGAGCGGCTCCTTGGAGATCAGTTCGGGCAGGATGACCCAGTCCTCGGGGTTCGGGGCGTCGACCGAGCGGATCGACGCGAGGCCGGACGCGTCCGTCGTGTAGACCTGGCAGCGGCCGTTGAAGAACGCGACCTTCGACTCCTCGAGGGATTCGAAGACGACCGGCTTGAAGTCCATGTTGTTGGCGCGGAAATAGTCCGCGAGATTGAGTTCGGTCGTGGTACCCGTCTGGACGCAGACCTCTGCGCCGTCCAGTTCCTTGGCGTTCTTCACCCCCAGGCTGGCCGGCACCATGAAGCCCTGGCCGTCATAGAAGGTGACGCCCGCGAAGACGATGCCGAGCGAGGCGTCGCGGGTGAGCGTCCAGGTGGTATTGCGCGACAGAACGTCGATCTCGCCGGACTGCAGGGCCGTGAAGCGCTGCTGGGCGGAAAGTGGCACCCACTGGACCTTCTCCGCGTCGCCGAGCAGGGCCGCCGCCAAGGCGCGGCAGAAATCGGCGTCGAGGCCGGTCCAGCGGCCCTGGCCGTCGGCGATCGAGAAGCCCGCGAGGCCGGTGTTCACGCCGCACCGCACTTCGCCGCGCTGCTTGATGGCGTCGATCGTCGGCCCCGCATGCGCGGTGCCCGTGATTGCTGTGAAGGCGAGGGCTGTCGCCGCTGCCGCGATCTTGCCGAACTGCATCTGTGTGCCTCCTGTTGTTGGAAAATGCGATGCAAACGGTGGGCCGATTGCCCGCACCCGACCTGATTCAGGGCCGTTCCTGCCACGAAAATGCCTTGATTCGAGGAACTGCGCAATCTGCCTGTCGGATTGCCGCCCGCACTCGTCGCCGCCAGCGGCTGCCGCCAGTGGCGGTGAGTGCGCGCGGTGAGTGTGCGGTCAGGGCGCGCGGGCGGCGATCCCCGCCCGCGCCGCCCCGGGCCCCCCGGGCCCGGCGGCCGACACGCCCCCCCCCCACCACCCGGCAAAACAACCCCC
>JBKBLL010000103.1:8902-12374 GCA_046296375.1 Alphaproteobacteria bacterium
TGTGCGCGGGGTGTGGGGGCGGTCCGGGCGCGCGGTCGGCGATCCGCGCCGTCTCGGCCCGGGCCGACGCGGCCGCGTCGGCATCGCCGACCGCCTCCAGCACCGCGGCATACCGCCGCCAGGACGGCCGGCTGGCCGGCATCAGGGCGAGCCGTTCCGCCAGTAGCGCCCGCGCCAGTGCGAGGCGACCCGCTCGGACGGCCGCCTCGATCAGCATGCTCTGGAACAGGTCGCGCTGCGCCCAGCTGCCGCCGATCGCGACCCATCGATAGCGGATCGGCAGCATCAGGTCGACCGCCCGCCCATAGGCACCCTCGGCGAAGGCCGCGACCGCCTCGGACAGGGGAATGGATGCGTCGCGCATGATCGGCGCGATCGTAGCGGGCGAGGTGGCCGCGAACCCCCGCATCTCCTCCAGCATCCCGAGCGCGGAGTTGCGTCGCCGGCCGTAGCACATCGCCAGGATCATGTGCACGTCGTTGAAGGGACGGTTGTGGAAGCCGATCCGGTCGACCGCCGCTTCGCCGACCGTCTCCCAGCGGCGGCCGACATCGACGCCGAGCAGTTCGAGGCGCATGAGCAGCGAGGCCGCGTTGGCGATATCGAGCGGTTCGTCCGACGGCGACGCCCAGACCAGCGTGTCGTACTGGTCGAGGGCCGCGTCGTGCCGCTCCAGTTCCAGATAGTAGAGGCAGCGATGCCAGAGGAGGTGGCGGTGGAAGCCGCCATGCTCCCGCCAGAGCGGCGCGTGCCGGTCGATCCAGGCGATGCCGTCGCGCGGCCGGCACTGGGTCTCGTAGACGTGGGCGACGGCATGGCCGGCCCAGATGTCGTGGGGGTTGAGCTCTATGGCCCGCAGCCCCAGCCGCTCGGCTTCCGCGCAGTCGCCCGTCTCCTCCAGGGTGAAGGCACGGCAGCCCAGCAGGAAACCGTAGCCCGGGACCTCCTCGTCCCAGCGGGGCATCACGCGGGCGGCCGAATCCCGCATCGGCAGCAGGTCGCCGATGAAGAAGTGCAGGTAATGGGCGAGGCGGAAGGCGAGAATGTCGCGCGGATGGTCGAGGAGGATCGCCTCGAGACGGTCGATCGTGCCGCGGATGTCGCCGGCGCTCCAGGCCGCGAGCGCGTCGACATGGGCGCGTTCCCGCGGCGTCGCGCCGGCCGCGAGCCGGCGTGCGGCGGCGAGGCTTTCTCGCGCGCGCGCCACCAGGCCGGGCTGGCCGGCGAGCGTCAGGAGATAGCCTTCCAGGCAATGCGCCATCGCCATGCCGGGATCGGCCAGGATCACCGCCTCGACCAGCGGTCCGGTGTCGGCGGCGCTCGCCAGATAGGCGTCGACGGCCGCGTCGTAGCGCTCGACGGCGGAACGGCCGACCGCGGTGAGCGGCAGCCCGCGGACGTCGGGATGGGTACGCATGGGGGAAGGTCTCCGGGATCAGGCGGCCAGCAGGGCGGCGGCCTGGCGGCGCGCCTCGGCCGCGCCGGCGGCGTCGCCCAGCTGTTCCAGGGCGCGGGCATAGTTCTTCCAGGCCGCCGGACTGAACGGCTTGGCGGCGCGGCGCTCGGCGAGCAGGGCGCGGGCGACCGGCGCACGCCCGGCGCGCAGGGCCGATTCCACCAGCATCTGCTGGAACACGTCGCGCTGCGCATGGCTGCCGCCGACGCGCTGGACGCGGTAGCGGACCGGCATCAGCAGGTCGACGACGGCGGCATGGTCGCCCATGCCGTAGGCATAGACCGCCTCGCAGAGCGTCAGTCCGATTTCGTCCACGATCGGGCTCATCGTGGCCTCGCGGTGCGCGTCGGCCCAGGCCCGCATCGAGATCACGAAATTCTCGGCGGCGGCGCGGTCGCCGGTCCTGGCGAGGGCCATCATGAAATGGGCGTCGATGAACGGAAAGACATGGTCGTGCACGCGCGCCCGCGCCTTGTCGGCGAGTTCGTGCCAGCGGTCGCCCACGTCGACGCCGCGCATGTCGAGCCGCAGCAGCAGCGAGGTCGCGTTGGCGATGTCGAGATAGTCGTCGGTCTCCTCGGCCCGGACCCGGCGGTCGTAGAGGTCGAGCACTGCGTCGTGCTGCTCCAGCGCGAGGTGGTAGAGGGCGCGGTGCCACCAGAGATGGAAGGCGAAATTGTTCGCCTGCTCCCAGACCGGCTCGTGCGCCTCGATCCAGGCGATGCCCTCGCGGTGGCGGCCCTGCATCTCCATGACGTGGGCGACCGCATGCCCGGCCCAGGCGTCGTCCGGATTCATCGCGACGGCCCGGCGGCCGAGGCGCTCCGCCTCGGCATACTCGCCGGCCTCCTCCAGGCCGAAGGCGCGCATGCCGAGGACGTAGCCGTAGCCGGGAACGCTCTCGTCCCAGGCATAGAGGACGCGCGCGACGGAATCCCGGTGGTTCTGTACCTCGCCGGTATAGAAGTGGATGAAATGCGCGATCTTGAGGGCGAGGATGTCGCGCGGATGCTCGATCAGCGTCTCCTCCAGGATCTGCACGGTACGGGCGAGGTCGCCGTCGCACCAGGCGGCCAGTGCCGCCACGTGCATGCGCTCGCGTCGGGTGAGATCGGCACTCCCCGCCTCCGCCGCATCGAGCGCGCGCCGCGCCCGCGGCAGCAGGGCGGCGTTGCCCATCAGATGGAAGAAGTAGCCGCGCAGCACGTGCGCCATGGCCATGTCGGGGTCGAGTTCGGCAACGCGTTTCAGCAGCGGCCCGGTATCCCGGCCGAAGCGCAGATAGGCGCCGACGACGGCGTCGAAGGCGTCGACCGCCGTCTGGTCGGCCGCAGAGAAGACGAGGCCGCGGGAATCCGTCAGCATGGTTTCCACCTCCCGGTCGTCCGCGAGCGTAGGCAGGGACGGCCGCCGACGCAATCGCGTCTGGGACGGCGCGGCCGACGACGTGACGGTGGCGGTGCCGGCCGCCAGCCGTACCGGCGGGGGCCGCGCACAGCCGTGTAGGTCGGCGGAAAAATCGCGCCGCCGCCGGCGCGAAGGATATTGCAAACCCATCCGTCCTGCGTATATTCCGCCTCCTCGCGACGGTGGACCAACCGCCCGGCCGCGGGACGCGGGAGTAGCTCAGGGGTAGAGCATCACGTTGCCAACGTGAGGGTCGAGGGTTCGAATCCCTTCTCCCGCTCCAGATTTTCGGAGCAATTACAAGGCGCTAGCCCCACCGGGCGGGCGCCTTTCGCGTCTCTGCACACAGACCGAAAATCTCCGATTCAGCTATCTCAAAGGCTTAGAAAAGTCTGGGGCGTGCACAAATCGTGCACAACACGGCTTGCTCTTCGAATAATGACAGCCGATCGGCGGCTCGGATACCATGCTGATGTTGGTGATTTCAAAGCATGGTACACATTGTGAAGAAACACGTGATTTTTCCCGGACTCTAGTGGATAGTTCGTATCAAAAGAGTCCTGATGCGGGGATTCCACTGGAGGCGTTTCGGTGCGAGTCTACGGGATG
>JBKBLL010000104.1:0-12356 GCA_046296375.1 Alphaproteobacteria bacterium
CGAGCAGCAGCCCCCGGCCGAAGCGGCTCCGACCGAGCCCCCGCCCCCGCCCCCACAGGACCAGCAGCGGCGACAGCAGCCGGATCCCCAACAGATGCTGCGCGGGCTGTTCAATCGCTGATCGAGAGCGGCGTCTTCGGAGCTAGCGCCTTGCGAAGCCGGCGCTGGCGAGCGCCTCGCGATAGCGTTCGCGTACGCGCGGGTCCTGATGCGGGATCGCGCGGACGATGTCTTCGACCGTGATGCCGGGCGCATATCCCTCGACGAAGGCAACGGAACGCCGGGCGCGCGGCCCATCGCCCGCCATGGCGGCACAGGCGGCGAGCAGCCGGTGGACCCAGAGGATCCGAGGGTTCTCCAGCAGCGCCTTGTCGATCCATTGCAGCGCGTCGTCATAACGCTCGCCGACGAAGGCGGCCAGGCCCATGCCCACATAGACGTTGTGGCGCATCGGGTCGAACGGGCTCAGCCGCAGGGCCCGTTCGAAGTGCGCGCTCGCGGTCCCCGGCTGCCCCAGATAGCAGTGGATGTACCCGCTCCGGTTCCATCCCCAGGCGGAATTGGGATCGAGGTCGAGTCCCATCGCGATGTGGGCGGCCGCGGCGGTGACGTCGGCGGCGAGGCACTCGGCGGTTCCGAGCAGGATCAGGACGAGCGGATCGCCGCCGTCGAGAGCCGCGGCGCGGCGGGCGAGGTCCAGCGCCCTCTCCCGGTGCGGCTGCGGATAGCGGGTCCAGTTGTAGGCGAGCTGCTGGCCGTGGCACCAGGAGAGCAGTGCGTGCGCCAGTGCATAGTCCGGGTCGAGCCGGATCGCCTGCTCCAGCAGATCCATCGCCGCCACGGCCGCCTCCTGGTCGAGCGTCCAGCATCCCGGCATCGCCCGCAGCATGCAGCCATACGCATCGAGACTCTGCGGCCGCTGGCGTCGGGCACGCCGCACCTCCGCCTCCAGGATGGAGGGGGCGAGGGCGCCGACGATCGCCCCCGTGATCCGGTCCTGCATATCGAAAAGACCGGATCGCTCAGCCTCGAAGACGCCGGACCAGACCTCTTCCCGGCTTTCGCCGTCGATCATCTGCGCGGTGACGCGGAGCGTGTCCGAGGCGGCCCGCAAGCTTCCCTGGACCACATAGCGCACGCCGAGCGCCGTCGCGATCTCGCGGACGTCGGCCTCCCTACCGCGAAAGGTCTGGGCGGTTCCGCCTGCAATGACGAGGAAGCTGCGGACCCGTGACAGGGCCGAGGTCACCGCCTCGACGATACCGTCGGCGACATAGCCGAGGTCGGGATCCGCGGCGAAGATGCGGAACGGCAGCACGACGAGGCTGGGGCGGCCGGCTCCGGCGGCTGCAGGATGACCCACCGCCGCGTCCGGCCTGTCCGAGCGCGGTTCCGGCTCCCCGTCGACCACTCCCGCTTCCGAGACCGTGCCGACGAAGCGGAAGCCTCGGCCGTGGACGGTCCGGATCAACCGCTGCGTGGCGCCGTCGTCGCCGATCGCTTGGCGAGCCGCCTTGATCCGGCTGCTGAGGGCCGCATCGGAGACGATACGTCCACCCCAGACACGCTCGATCAGTTCGTCCCGGGTTACGACCCGGTGCCGGTTGTCCACCAGCAGGACCAGCAGTTCGAAGACCTGCGGTTCGACGCGAACGATCCGGCCCCGCCGGCGCAGTTCGTAGGTGGCCGGGTCGAGCGTGCACTCGGCGAACTGCAGCGACATGGCGGTCCCTCCCGCCGTCCGGTCGTTTCGCGGCCGGCCCAATCGCCGGGTTCCGATCGCCGGACCTGTCAATCATGCCGGAAAACCGAGACTTCTCCACCATTCCTCCACTATTTGGTTAGGGCGCCTCCAAGCTTGCGGGCATCGGGCCGGCTAGCTTCGGTCTCGCGAACCGCGCCGATACGACGGCCCCCGGTTCCGAAACCTCGAACGGAGGAGCCCGAACCATGGATACGATCAGGAACGGCGTGAACGTGACCGCCCTCGTCGACACGATCGGTGCGATCAAGGCGGACCCCGCCATCGCCGACTTCAAGTTCCGCGTGCGCAACGACTGGCTGGACGGCGGGCTGAACCGCAGCCGTGTGGAATCCTGCTACGGCGCGAAGCAGGAGCATCCGCGCCCACCCGGCTTCGTCTTCGAAAACGACGAGCCGCCGGTGCTGCTGGGTCAGGACCGGGGCGCCAATCCGGCGGAGTTCGTGCTGCATGCCATGGCGGGCTGCATCACGACCACGCTGGTCTATCACGCCGCCGCCCGCGGCATCACGGTGCGGTCGGTTTCCACACGCTTCGAAGGGGAACATCGACCTGCGCGGCATGCTGGCCATGGACCCGGCGGTGCGCGCCGGCTATCGCGGGATCCGCGTCGCGGTCTCTGTCGATTCGGACGCGTCCGAAGCGGTAATGCGCGACCTCGTCGGATTCGCGATCGCCCATTCGCCGGTCTTCAACACCGTGATGAACCCGGTCCCGGTGACCGTCTCCGTCGCGGGCGAGGCGGTGCAGGTCGCGGCCTGACCGTATGCCGAGCCGGGGGCCCCGGCGCGCCGGGGCGGCCGGGCCGCCCGCCCCCCGGGGCCCCGGGGGAGGGGGCCGCCCGCCGCCCCCGCCGGCAGTGCCGCCGGGCGCCGCCGGCCGCGCGGGCCCCTGGGTCAGGCTCGCGCCGGCCGCTCCAGCGTCTCCCGGCCGAGGGCCGTCAACGCCGTGGCGACGATGCCGGCGGCGTCCAGTCCCGCCACCTCGTACTGGCGCTCGGGCTTGTCGTGATCGATGAACCGGTCGGGCATCGCCATCGGCCGGATCTTGAGGCCGCCGTCCAGTAGGCCCTGCAGCGCCAGGAAGTGCAGCACCTGGGTGGAGAAGCCGCCGACCGCCCCTTCCTCGATCGTGATCAGCACCTCATGCTCGCGCGCGAGCCGGCGGAGCAGGTCCTCGTCGAGCGGCTTGGCGAAGCGCATGTCGGCGACCGTCGTCGACAGGCCGCGCGCCTGAAGCTGGTCCGCCGCCGCGAGCCCCTCCTGCAGCCGTCCACCGAAGCTCGCGATCGCCACGGTCGTCCCTTCGCGCAGCACGCGTCCCTTGCCGATCTCGAGCGGCGTGCCGATGGCGGGCAGTTCCAGGCCCAGGCCTTCGCCACGCGGATAGCGCAGCGCCGACGGCCGGTCGTCGATCCGAGCCGCCGTCGCGACCATGTGGCGCAGTTCCGTCTCGTCCGCCGCCGCCATCAGCACGAAACCGGGCAGGCAGCCCAGATAGGCGATGTCGAAGGAGCCGTGGTGCGTCGCGCCGTCGGCGCCGACATAGCCGGCCCGGTCGATCGCGAAGCGCACCGGCAGCTGCTGGATCGCCACGTCGTGGACGACCTGGTCGTAGCCCCGCTGGAGGAAGGTCGAGTAGATCGCGGCGAACGGCCGGTATCCTTCTGCGGCGAGGCCGGCCGCGTAGGTCACCGCGTGCTGTTCGGCGATGCCGACATCGAAAGCCCGGCCGGGGAAGCGCTGGGCGAACAGATCGACGCCGGTCCCGCCCGGCATGGCAGCCGTGATCGCGACGATGCGGTCGTCACGTTCGGCCTCGGCGATCAGGCTCTCTGCGAAGACCCTGGTGTAGGAGGGCGCCTTGGCCGTCGATTTGGCCTGCACGCCCGTGACGACGTCGAACTTCGCCACGCCGTGATACTTGTCGGCCGACTCTTCCGCCGGCGCGTAGCCCTTGCCCTTCTGGGTGACGACATGGACCAGAACCGGGCGGGTTTCGCTGCTGTCCCGGACGTTGCGCAGGACGGGCAGCAAATGGGAAAGGTTATGACCGTCGACCGGACCGATATAGTAGAAGCCCATCTCCTCGAACAGCGTGCCACCGGTCAGCAGCCCGCGCGCATATTCTTCGGCACGCTGTGCCGCCTTCTTCACCGGGCCCGGGAAATGTTCCGCCATCTGCTTGGCGACATGGCGGAACGAGCGATAGGACTTCGACGAGATCAGGCGGGACAGATAGGCGCTCATCGCGCCCACGGGCGGGGCGATCGACATGTCGTTGTCGTTGAGGACGACGATCAGCCGCTTGTTCATCGAGCCGGCATTGTTCATGGCCTCGTAGGCCATGCCGGCGCTCATCGCGCCGTCGCCGATCACCGCCACGACTTCGGTCGAGCCGCCGCGCAGATCGCGTGCCACGGCCATGCCGAGGCCGGCGGAGATCGACGTGGAACTGTGGGCCGTCCCGAACGGGTCGTACTCGCTCTCCGAGCGTCGGGTGAAGCCCGAAAGGCCGCCGGCCTGGCGCAGGGTGCGGATCCGGTCGCGACGCCCGGTCAGGATCTTGTGCGGATAGGCCTGGTGCCCGACGTCCCAGATCAGCCGATCGCGCGGCGTGTCGAAGACGTGGTGGATCGCCACGGTCAGCTCGACGACGCCCAGACTGGCGCCGAGATGGCCGCCCGTAATCGACACGGCGTCTATCGTCTCCTGGCGCAGTTCCTGCGCCAGTGCCTCCAGCTGCTCGTCGTCGAACGCGCGCAGGTCCTGGGGCCAGTTCACTCGGTCCAGCAATGGCGTGCGGGTGTTGGGGATCGTCACTTTACCCGTCCTTCCTCATGACCTGCGTTCGACCACGAAGCGCGCCGCGTCGCGGAACGGTTCCGCTTCGAGCCCGAAGCCGTCGAGATGGGCCACCGCCTGCTCCGCCAGCATGTGCGCATGCCGTCGGGCCTCGTCGACGCCCAGCAGCGCCACTACGGTCGCCTTGCCGGCGCCGGCATCCTTGCCCACCCGCTTCCCGGTTTCGGCCTCGCTGCCCTCGGCGTCGAGCAGGTCGTCGGCGATCTGGAAGGCGAAGCCCAGGTCGTGCGCATAGGCGGCGAGGCTGGCACGCGCTTCGTCCCGGGCGTTGCCGAGCACGGCGCCGGCCGTGCAGGAGAAGGCGATGAGCGCGCCGGTCTTCAAGCGCTCCAGCCGCGCGACGGCGCCGATCTCGAACCGGTCCCGCGCGGCGAGAAGGTCGAGCATCTGGCCGCCGACCATACCACGCGCGCCGGCCGCGGCGGCCAAGTCCCGGACGAGGTCGCAGCGAACCTGCGGGTCCCAGTGGGTCGCCGTATCGGCGACAAGCTCGAAGGCCAGTGCCTGAAGGGCATCGCCGGCCAGGATCGCCGTCGCTTCGTCGAACCGGCGATGCACGGTCGGCCGGCCGCGGCGCATGTCGTCGTCGTCCATCGCCGGCAGGTCGTCGTGCACCAGGGAATAGGCGTGCACGATCTCGACGGCGGCGGCGATCCGGAGCGCGCTCGCCTCCGGTACCTTGAACATCCGCGCTCCCGCCAGCACGAAGAAGGGCCGCAGGCGCTTGCCGGGTCCCAGCGCCGCGTAGCGCATCGCCTCCACGAGGCGTGCTTCCGGACCGGCCGGCAGCGGAAGAACGCGGTCCAGCACGGCATCGACCGCCTCGCCCGCCTGGGCGAGGGCTCTGCGGAAGGTGACGCTCGGGTTCATGTCCGGACCACCGGCGTCAGAAGGGGATCTCGGTCGGCGCGGTGCGGTCACAGCCGGCGGGCGTCAACGAGATGCGCTCCACACGGTCCTGCGCCTCGCGCAACTTGGTCTCGCACTGGCGCTTCAGCGCCACGCCGCGTTCGTAGGATTCGATGGCCTCGTCGAGCGTGACCTGCCCGCGCTCCAGGCTGGTGACGATCGCCTCCAGTTCGCGCAAGGCCGCCTCGAAGCTCATCGCCTCCGGTGCCTGTGGCTGTTGCTGTCCCATGCTGCCCTTCGTCCGGTCGCCCGCGTACCTCCCGCGGTTTCGTTACCCGCGGCGTAATCTAGAGAGATAGCGTCCTTTGAACGCTGCGGCGACCCCGGCGTTACGCAGCGAGCAGGACCCGGACGTGTGCGGCCGCGCTCGCGGCGAGCGACTCCAGGTCGTAGCCGCCTTCCAGGGTGGAAACGATCCTGCCCCGGCAGTGCCGTCCGGCGAGTTCGACCAGCTTTTCGGTCGCCCAGGCGAAATCGGACGCGACCAGGTGGAGTTGGCCCAGCGGGTCGGCGGCATGGGCATCGAAGCCGGCCGAGATCATGAGCAGGTCGGGCCGAAACTGCTCCAGTTCCGGCAGGATACGCTCGGCGAAGACCAGGCGGAAGTCGGCCCCGGTCGCGCCCGGCGGCAGCGGCGCGTTGACGATGTTGCCGACGCCACGTTCGGAAGCCCGCCCGGTCCCCGGAAAAAGAGGCATCTGGTGGGTGGAAGCGAAGAACAGGCGCGCATCGTTCTCGAACATCGCCTGCGTGCCGTTGCCGTGGTGGACGTCGAAATCCACCACGGCGACACGGTCGAGGCCATGGGCGGCGCGCGCATGCAGCGCCCCGACGGCGACATTGTTGAACAGGCAGAAGCCCATGGCGCGCGACGCTTCCGCATGATGACCCGGGGGGCGGACCGCGCAGAACGCGTTGCGGACCTCTCCGGCCATCACGGCGTCGACCGCGGCCCGGACCGCACCGGCCGCACGCAGCGCCGCTTCCCCGCTGCCGGGAGAAGCGATGGTGTCGTCGTCGAGCAGCACGAATCCCTCCGAGGGAACCGCGTCCAGCACCGCACCGACATACCGCGCGTCATGTACCCGCGCGAGTTCCGCCTCGGTCGCGCGCGGCGCCTCGCGCCGAACCAGGCCTTCGAATCCAGGACCGTCCATTGCCGCGAGCACGGCCTGAAGACGCGCGGGCCGTTCGGGATGGCCGGGCGTCGTGTCATGGCCCATGCAGGCAGCGTGTGTGACGAGCAAGGTGGTCATCGCGGCCCTCCGGGCCGGTCAGGCGAACAGGCCTCGTCAATCGAGGGGCGAATAGTGGAAGGGGCCGGTTTCCATGTAGCCGTACTGGGGCTGGCTAATGATCGCCATCGTATCGAGCGAGCCGGTCCGCGCCTTGTCGTAGAAGCAGACTCCGGGTGCTCCGACGATCCGCAACCCGTCCGTGCCGGCCGTGGCGCACCACGCGGTCGGCGTATCGGTGCCGAACTGGGTCAGGCGGAGGCCATCGGTGATCTCCAGCCGCCCGAGATCGCCGAAACTCCGGTAGAGACCGCCGCGCATCCGGACCGACCGGGGAACGGGCGGCGGCATCACGATGGGGGGGCCCGCCGCTGCGTAGCCGACCGACGCCGGAAGATGCGTTGCCGTCGGGAGTGGTGCCGACAGCGGGATCGGGTCGCCGCCGACCGACGGAGCGGTCGATCCGGCCACCGGTCGCGCCTCCGCGACAGAAGCTCCGGCCAGGGCGTCGTCGGATCGTGGGGGCGGGGGCGGAGGCGCAGTGTACGCCTGCCGGTGCGGCGCGGCCGCCGCGCCGGCCGGGGTCGAGGATCCGTCCCAGGCACTCGTTCCGGGCGCACGGGTGAAATCGCAGCCGGCCAAGGTACCCACCATGCCGATCGCCACCACCGCTCGCAGCATCACACCGACTTCTCCTGCTCCCGTACCGTCCCCGCTGCACCTACCGCGGCAGCGCGCTCGGCCCATCCGTCCGCTCCCGCAACGGTTAGTCAATAACGCATAGAAAAGCCACAACATCGCGCTTCGGAAGCTGGCAGGAGGCGTATCGCTTTCGCCCGCAGATTTCATTCTCCAGCGCATGGCGTGCGGAACCCGGCGCTGGCGTCGGCAGTTTACGTACTTGGCCTGATAGTGAATCTCACGCTCTGGCCTGGGTTGGTATCCCGAATGAAAACAGATGTTCGTCTAAGCGATCCCGCAATTGCACGACTGATTGAAGCCAGCATACGATATCATGCATTCGGATGCCATGACCGGCCATGTAGACAAGGTTGTGTTCAATGGTTGCTCGCCTCGGAATAGGACGTACGACGGCGCAGTCGCGGCGTCACCCTGGGGATCTGCGCTGGCCCGCGAGACACGTGGCACTGGCGATAGCGGCCTATCTCGCCCTCGCCTGGGCGGCACTGATGCTGCTCGTCACGTCGCTGGTGTGAGCGTCTGGATGGTGTGGGCTGGCGTGTATGCGGCGGTGGCGTCGGGCGTTGCCGTTTGGGCCGCCGCAGAGGCGGAACGTCCGACAGGACGGATCGTGAGCCTCGCATTGACGTGGCCTCTGCTCCTCGTCGCCGTGATTGCGACGGTCGGCGACGATTCGCGCAGTTGAGGGACGGGACATGAACAAGAAGAAGACGGACGCGACCCCGGAGCCGCCGGAAGCCGCGGTGCCGGAAGATACCGACGACGCGGCACGCCGCGACGCCAGTCGGCTCTATCATAGGGAATACAACCGTCGCCGGTTTGCCGAGGATCCCGAGTTCCGCGAGCGCAAGAATCGGAACAACCGGGATTACTATCGGCGCCGGTGGGAGGCCGACCCCGAATTCCGCGACCGCAAGCGCGAAGCGAACCGCCGGTCCCAGGAGCGTCGTCAGGCCACGCGCCAGGGAGAGCCGAAGCTGGGGCGGCGGCGCGGGCCGACCGACATCGACCGGCATGTGGGCGAGCGCGTGCGGACGCGTCGCCGCGCCCTGCGCATCGCGCTCGACGAGATCGCCGACCTGCTCGGGGTGAAGCGCCGGCAGGTGGCATTGTATGAGCGCGGCGAGACGACGCTGACCTCCAGCCAGCTGCACGCCCTGTCGGTCCGCTTCGGCGTACGCATCGACTGGTTCTTCGCCGAACTGGACGACGCGGCGGCGGCCGTCCCCGACGTGGAGCCCGGATTGCCGCGAACCGCCGAGGCGGAGGAAGTCGCGCGCGCCTTCGCCGATATCCAGGACGAAGTCTCGCGCCTGCGCCTGCTCAGCCTCGTTCAGAGCCTCTCGGCGAACCCGCCCTGAGCCGGCCTCGGCCGCCGCTCAGAGAGCGAAAAGTCGACCCGCGTGCGAGAGGCGGTGCGGGTCGGCGCCGGCCGTTCTCAGCGCGCCCCACATCGCCGCGGCGATACTGTCGACGACCATGATGTCGTATCGCGCCTCGATCGCCGGGGCGACGGTCGCGCCGTCCATGTTGGTGCAGAGGACGATGATCGCCTGCAGTCGTGCCGCTGCGACATCGTCCATCATCGCCTCGACCCGCGCGGCCGCGATGTCGGCGAAATGGAAGTTGCGCCTCTCACCGACATGGCGTTCCGCCGCGCAGGCGAAGCCTTCCGCTTCGAATGTGGCGACGATCCGCTCCTGCACGTCGCTTGTATAGGGCGAGACGAGGCCGTAGCGCTGGACGCCTACCCGGCGGAACAGTTCGACGAGCGCAAGCACGGCCGAGTTGGCGGAAATTCCGGTGCGTGCGACGATCTCGCCGCACAGGCGGCGGTCGGCGTCGAGGCCGAGCCATGCGACCGATGAGCCGTTCCAGCAGACGGCGTCGACGTGGGCGTCCGCCAGGAGTTCCGCCCCCTGGAGCATCGGTTCCGGATCGAACTGGCCGAGCGCCGCGGCGCGAAGCGATATTTCCACGACGCGGAAACGGGCAAAATGAAGCGAGACCTCCGGCATAGCCGCGGCCAGAGCCGTGCTTACCGGCTCGAGGACGGTGTTGGAGGAGGGCGTCAGCATCCCGATCCGGATGCGCTCGGGCATTGCGAAGTACTCGTGCGGTTTGGGGCGAGGCTGGAGACGCCTGGGCGCATCAATCCACGGGAACGGTTCGGCCGGTCGGATCGAACCGCAGCATCGCGCCGTTCTGGACCGTCTGGCCCGTAAGGGCGCGGATCACGCCCCAATGGGTGACGACCGCCGTCCTCCGCCAGCCGGACGCGGCAGCCATTCGGCCGCGGAAGGTCTCGCACCGCGCCTGCACCAGGTGTTCCGGCTCGTCTTCATGATGCCACCATCGTTCCTCGAGATGGTCGAACCGGTGCCCGGGCCAAAGCAGCGCGAGCTGCGAGCGCATCGTCCCGATATCGCACGAAAAGCCCATCCGCTCGCGTATCAGCGGCTCGATGGTCGCGGGGATGCCCAGTTCGGCGGCAATGATCGCGGCCGTCTCGAGGGTCCTGCGATAGGGACTGACGACCAGTTCGGCGATGTCTTCCTCCGCCAGGGCGCGGGCGACCGCCAGCGCCTGCTCCTTTCCCCGATCCGTGAGGCCGGGATCCTCGATGCCGGGGTCCCGGCGCGTCGCGCCATAGTGGAGGTTGAACAGGCTCTCGCCGTGGCGGATCAGAATCATGGCGGGACGGGCTGCCGGACTTTACGCGCGGGGCTGCACAGTACCATGATCGTCCGCCGGTCAAGAATGCTGTCGCGGTATGCCGGTCATGAAGTGCCGGTCACGATACACCTGCGGCGGCGTCAGGGCCCGACAGGAAACGCGACCGTCACGGCGGTTCCCCGTCCGCCGCTCTCGATGCCGAGGGTGCCGCCGAGTGCGCGTGCGAGGCGGTCGGCGATTGCGATCCCGACCCCCAGCCCGCTGCCCGGCCGCGACACCAGCCCGCCGGCGCCGGCGAAGGGTTCCCGGACCTGTGCCAGCCGATCGGGGGACATCCCCGGTCCATCGTCGGCGATGCGGAACGCGAGATATGCGCCGCCCGTTCCCGAGGGCTGCTGCCGCACCGCGATCTCCACATGGCCACCGTCCGGCGTGTAGCGGACCGCGTTGTCGAGGAGAAGCGCCAGGATCCGGTGCAAGGCCGTCGGATCGCTGCAGAGCGGCGGCAGACCGGCCGGCACCGTCCGCGCCAGCGCGATCGCCTTCCTGTTTGCCCGAGGGACGGCCTCGTCGACGATCTCGGCCGTCAAAGCCTCCGGGTCGATCTCGGTACCGTCATCCGAGCCGGCCTCTATGCGGGCCAGTTCCAGCAGGCTGGTGACGATGTCCAGCAGGTGGCTGCCGCTCTCCCGAATGTCACGCACATACTCGCGGTTGCGGGTGCTGCCGAGCGGCCCGAAGATCTCGGCCTCCAGCATGTCGGCGAAACCGATGATCGCGTTGAGCGGCGTGCGGAGTTCGTGGCTCATATGCGCGAGGAACGCCGATTTCGCGGCGCTCGCCGCTTCGGCCGCCGCGGTGGCCTCGAGAAGCCGGGCCTCGGAACGATGCCGCTCGATGGCGATGCCGGCGATATGCGCCGCTTCCTCGATCAGACGAAGATCGTGCTCCGATGGTTCCCGAACGCTGCGATAGTACATCCCGAACGTGCCGATGCAGTCGCCGGCACTGTCGACGACGGGTTCCGACCAGCAGGCGCGCAGCCCCGCCCGCAGGGCGATCGCGCGGTACGGTTCCCAATAGGGGTGCGTGGCGATATCCGTGACGATCACGCGGCGACCCGTATGCGCGGCGCTTCCGCACGAGCCCAGTCCCTGGCCGATCGCGGCGCCTTCGATCGCCGCGCTGTACCAGTCGGGCAGGCCCGGAGCGGCGCCGTGGCGCAGGGTCCGTCCGTCGAGCAGTAGGATAGAGCCGATCATGCCGGGTGCTGCCGTTTCGGCGGCACGGACCAGCGCTTCGAGAATTCCGCGAAGCGGTGCCCCGCCGGCCAGCAGGCGCAGCACGCCGGACCAGCCACCGAGGCAGGGTTCGCCGCGCGCAATCCCGGACGGCGGTGCGCCGGACTCAACGCGGCTGGTGGCCGATGTCCTGCCGTCCCCGTTGTCCATCGTCTGCACTCCAGCGACTGCGATCATCGTCACCCGTGAATTCTGGGTGCGTTCTTCCGGTGCGCCGCAGTCGTGCGGCTGAGGGCAGCTTCGACTCCTAGTTCATCCTGGCAGCGTTAAGAACTCCCCAAAAAATGAGGGATGGCCCTCACACGAGCAATACCAGGATGCCGCCGATCACCAGCGCGATCCCGATCAGTTCCGTCGGGTTCGTCCGCTCCCTGAAGAACAGGACGGACGCGGCGAAGGTGAAGACGAGTTCAATCTGCCCGAGCGCCCGTACATGGGCGGCATTCTCGATGGTCATGGCGGTGAACCAGCCTGCCGATGCCGCCATGCCGGAGACGCCGACCCATAGAGATACCCGCCAGGACCGGGCGACGGCCGTGAGCTGTCCGGGTTCGCGCAGGCGCATATAGACCGCCATGACGACGGTCTGGAGCACGAGGACGCAGGCGAGGGTGAAGGCCGCCCGCGTCAGGAACCCGCCTTCGTCGAGCGAGAGCGAGGCGGCACGATAGGAGACCGCCGACACGCCGAAGAACGCGCCGGACGCGAGCCCGATGAGAGCCGGCTTGTCCATCCAGCTGGTCAGAAGGCGGCGCGCGGTCAGTTCGGTGCGCGCGACGGAGAGGGCGATCACGCCCAGCAGGCTGATGAGGATCGCGACCGCCGCCTGGAGCGAAATGACGTCGCCGATGATGACGGCGTCGGGATGCACGTAGGCGTCCTGGTGGACGGTTGGCTCGAGATCGCC
>JBKBLL010000105.1:0-12074 GCA_046296375.1 Alphaproteobacteria bacterium
GGCGCGTATAGGGATGCCGGGGTGCCGCGAACAGGGTCTTCGCGGCGGCCATCTCCACCAGCTTGCCGAGATACATGACGCCGACCCGCGTCGAGATGTGCCGCACCACGGCGAGATTGTGGCTGATGAAGAGATAGGTCAGGCCGAGCTCGCGCTGCAGATCCTTCATCAGGTTCAGGATCTGCGCCTGGACCGAAACGTCGAGGGCGGACGTCGGTTCGTCGCAGACCAGGAATTCCGGGCGGTTCGACAGGGCGCGGGCGATCGAGATGCGCTGGCGCTGGCCACCGGAGAATTCGTGCGGAAACTTCTCGCCGTCGGCCGGGCCCAGGCCGACCTGGCGCAGCAGGGCGGCCACCCGGTCGCGCACCTCCTGCCCGGTCTGCGCCAGACCGAAGGCGCGGATCGGCTCCGCCACGATGTCGCGCACGCGCCAACGCGGATTCAGGCTGGCATAGGGGTCCTGGAAGATCATCTGCATGCGGCGGCGAAAGGGCCGTTGTGCCGCACGGCTGCGCAGAGTGGTGAGGTCCGTGCCCTCGAACAGGACGCTGCCGCGCGTCGGCTGGTAGAGGCCGACGATGAGGCGGGCCACCGTCGTCTTGCCGCAGCCCGACTCGCCCACCAGACTGAGCGTCTCGCCGCGCCGGATGTCGAAGCTGACGCCGTCGACGGCCCTGAGCGTGAGCCGCGGGGCACCAGCCAGGGTGCGCGCCAGCCACGGCCCCGACACGTCGAAGTGGCGCGCCAGGTCGCGCACCTCGAGCAACGGCTCGCCCGGACGAGGCGCAGGCACGGCCGCGGCGGCGTTCACCGGCGCGATCCTAGAGCCAGCCCGGCGCCGGAAGTCCCTTGTCCTTCAGGAAGGCGGGGTTCCAGAGCTTGCTCATATAGCGCTGGCCGGAGTCGCAGAGGATCGTGACGATCACGTGCCCGGGTCCCATCTGGCGCGCGAGGCGCACGGCACCCGCGAGGTTGATGGCGCTCGAGCCGCCGAGGATGAGGCCCTCGTGCTTCGCCAGGTCGAACAGGATCGGCAGCGCCTCCTCGTCCGGCACCTGGAAGACCGTGTCGACCGGCGCGTCCTGCAGGTTCTCCGTGATGCGCGTCGTGCCGATACCCTCGGCGATGGACGTACCCTCCGCTTTAAGTTCGCCCGTCGTATAGTAGCTGAAGAGGGCCGCACCCATCGGGTCCGCGATGCCGATCCGGACGCTCGGATTGCGCTCCTTCAGCGCCATGCCTATCCCGGCGAGCGTGCCGCCGGTGCCCACCGCACAGATGAAGCCGTCGACCTTGCCTTCGGTCTGCTCCCATATCTCCGGCCCGGTCGTGCGGTAGTGGCCGGAGCGGTTCGCGACGTTGTCGAACTGGTTCGCCCAGACCGCGCCGTTCGGCTCGGAGGCCGCCAGCTCCTCGGCGAGGCGGCGCGACACGTGCACATAGTTGCCGGGGTCGCGATAGGGTGCGGCCGGCACCTGACGCAGGTCCGCGCCGCAGAGCCGGAGCATGTCCTTCTTCTCCTGGCTCTGCGTCTCCGGAATGACGATGACCGAGCGGTAGCCGAGCGCGTTGCCGACCAGGGCGAGGCCGATGCCGGTATTTCCCGCCGTGCCCTCGACGATCAGGCCGCCCGGGCGCAGCAGCCCCTTCTCCTCCGCGTCGCGGACGATCGCCAGCGCCGCGCGGTCCTTGACCGAACCGCCGGGATTCAGGAACTCGGCCTTTCCGAGGATCTCGCACCCCGTCGCCTCCGACAGGCGCCGCAGGCGGATGAGCGGCGTGTTGCCGATCGCGCCGATGAAGCCGTCCCGGACGTCCATCTATCGACCTCTTGGATCAGGAGACCCGAGCCTATGCGCCGCACCGAATGGCGGCAAGCGCATCCGCCGCGGGCGGATCAGGCCGCGCCGAAGACGCGTGTGAAGATCGTCTCGACGTGGCGGGTCTGGACCGCGGGGTCGAACGCGTGCTCCAGATCGGCGTCGGAGAGGAAGCGCATCACCTCCGCGTCCGCCCGCAGCCGGTCGGCGAAACCGCCACCCTCGTGCCAGACCTCCATCGCGCATTTCTGCACGACGCGGTAGGCGTCCTCGCGGCTCATCCCCGCCTGGGTGAGCGCCAGCAGGACGTGCTGGGAGAAGACCACGCCACCCAGCGCGTCCAGATTGCGCTGCATCATTTCGGGATAGACGACGAGCCTGTCGACGAGGCCGACCAGCCGGTTGAGTGCGAAATCGAGCGCGATGGTGGCGTCCGGTCCGATCACCCGCTCGACGGAGGAGTGCGAGATGTCGCGCTCGTGCCACAGGGCCACGTTCTCCTGCGCCGGCACGACCATGCCGCGTACCAGGCGGGCGAGACCCGTCAGGTTCTCGCTCAGCACCGGGTTGCGCTTGTGCGGCATCGCCGACGAGCCCTTCTGGCCCGGCGAGAAATACTCTTCGGCCTCGCGCACCTCGGTACGCTGCAGATGGCGGACCTCGACGGCCAGCCGCTCGACCGAACTCGCGATCACGCCGAGGACGGAGAAATACATCGCGTGGCGGTCGCGCGGGATGACCTGGGTCGAGACCGGCTCGACCGCGAGCCCCATCTTCTCCGCCACGTGCCGCTCGACCGCCGGGTCGATGCTGGCGAAGGTGCCGACCGGGCCGGAGATGGCGCAGGTGGCAATCTCGGCGCGCCCGGCACGCAGCCGCTCGCGGTTGCGCGCGAACTCCGCATAGTGGCCGGCGAGCTTCAGCCCGAAGGTGGTGGGCTCGGCATGGATGCCGTGGCTGCGGCCGACGCAGAGCGTGAACTTGTGCTCCTCGGCGCGGCGGCGGAGCGCCGCCAGCAACCGGTCGAGATCGTCGAGCAGAATGTCGGTCGCGCGCGCCAGCTGCACCGCGAGGCAGGTGTCGAGAACGTCGGACGAGGTCATGCCCTGATGGACGAAGCGCGCCTCTGGCCCGACATGCTCGGCGAGGCTGGTCAGGAAGGCGATGACGTCGTGCTTGGTCTCGCGCTCGATCTCGTCGATGCGCGGGATGTCGAAGCCCCCGCGCGCCCACACCGCGGCCGCCGCGTCCTTCGGAACGACGCCCAGCGCCGCCTGAGCGTCGCAGGCGTGCGCCTCGATCTCGAACCAGATCCGGAAGCGGGTCTCGGGCTCCCAGATGGCGGCCATTTCCGGCCGGCTGTAGCGGGGGATCATCGGGGCCTCGTGCGTGTGCTGGCGACGCTGAACGGACGCGGGCGCACCATAGGAGCGCCCCTCCCCCGCGGCAAGCGCGGCAGGGGCTCTAGATCGCCAGATGGAGGCCCAGGGCGAAGAGGGCAATGAAGAAGCAGCGCCGGAACGTCTCGGCGGCGATCCGCCCGCGCAGCCATTGCCCCACCGCCATCCCGATCAGCGCGGGCAGCAGAGCGAGGGCGGATGCCGCGGCGTTGGCCGCACCGAACGCACCGCCCTGCGCGAGCCCGGCGGCGAGCGCCAGAGTGGAGACGGTGAAGGACAGGCCGAGCGCCTGGACCAGGTCGTCGCGGCCGAGGCCGAGGGCCTGGAGATACGGGACCGACGGGACGGCGAGGATGCCGGTGGCGCCTGTGACCAGCCCGGTCGCGACACCCGCGACCGGCGACAGCACCGGCTCCAGCCGCGCCGGAACCGTCAGCCGGACCTGCGTCAGGCCGAGCAGCGCATAGAGGCAGAGCGCGATGCCCAGCGCCGCCGCGGCCGCGCCGGGCCTGCCCGCGATCAGCGTTCCTGCGGTCAGACCGGTGGCGGCCGCGATGCCGAGCATCATCGGCCACAGCCGGTGCAGCAGCCGCAGGCGTGAGCCGGAGGGGCCGACGAAGAACTGCCAGGCGTTGGTCATGGCCGACGGCACGATCAGCAGCGCCGCGGCCTCGGCCGGCGGCATGGCGACGGCGAGCAGCGCCATCGCCACGGTCGGCAAACCGAGGCCGACTACGCCCTTGACGAAACCGGCGAGAACGAAGGTCGCAGCGGCGAACAGCGGAATAGCGGTGAATTCGAGCATCTGCAATGCTTATGGTGGACAGACGATCGCGGCAATGCGGATCTCGCCGAGCCTGCCTTCGTCGCAGCCGAAGGAGCGGCGAGGAGCACCCTACCCGATGCGTTTCGATCTCACCGACCTGCGCCTATTCCTCCATACCGCCGAGGCCGGCAGCATCACGGCCGGCGCGGCGCGGGCGGGGCTGGCGCTCGCGTCGGCCAGCGCGCGGATCCGGGGCATGGAGGACGCGCTGGGCGTGCCGCTGCTCATGCGCGAACAGCGCGGCGTCAGCCCGACCCCGGCAGGCCGCGCGCTGCGGCATCATGCGGTGCTGGTGCTGGGGCAGATGGAGCATATGCGCAGCGACCTGCGCGGCTATGCGCGGGGTCTCAGAGGACGCGTGCGGCTGCTGAGCAATACGTCGGCGGCGAGCGAATCGCTGCCCGGTCCCCTGGCCATGTTCCTGGCCGCCCATCCCGATGTGGACATCGACCTGGAGACGCGGCCCAGCCACGCGATCGTGGAAGCCGTCGCGGCGGGCATGGCCGATGTCGGCGTCGCCGCCGATACGACCGACCTGGGCGGGCTGGAGACCTATCCGTTCGCGCGGGACCGGCTGGTGCTGGTAGTTCCGGCGGGCCATCGGCTGGCGGAGGTGCGGTCGGTCGCCTTTCCCGACGTGCTCGAAGAGCCCTTCGTCGGCCTCGACGCGCACAGCGTCCTCCAGGCCCATGTGGCACGGCACGCGGCGACCGCGGGCAGGCCGCTGCACCTTCGCATCCGGGTGACCGGCTTCGAGGCGGTCTGCCGCATGGTCGAGGCCGGCGTCGGCCTTGCCGTGCTGCCCCGGACCGCGGCGACCCGGTACCGGCGGACCGCCGCAATCCGGATCGTCGCCCTCACCGATGCCTGGACCTCACGCCGGCTGCTGATCTGCGTAGCGCGCCTGGACAGCCTGCCCGGACATGCGCGGGATCTGGTCATGCATCTCCGGACGGACGGCGGCGGCGTGCCTAGCGCTTGATCGGCGCGAAGCTGGTCGGAACCATCAGCTTGTTGGACTGCTCGATCAGCGCGCCGAGCTTCGCGCTCTCCTGTGTATAGGCGACCCACTCGGGATCTGCGGCCATGGATGCGCGCTTCTTCTCGCGATCGGCGGCGTTCTCGTACACCCAGATATGGACGTACTGGTTGACGTTGCCCGACTCGGTCGTGAGATAGGCCAGCGGCTGGCCGAGGTGCCGCGTCTGCGGCTTGAAGCCCATCTTCTCGTAGAGCTCGAGATGCTTGCGGATCGTGCCGGGACGGCATGTATAGGTCCGAACGTCGAGCAGCATGGGCCCACTCCTGGCTGTTGCAGGCGCAGCTTATTTGGCCGCGGCCGCGCTGGGAAGGATCCCGGCGGCGGCCAGGAGCGTGCGGGCGGCCGCGCCCGCCTCCGCGGCCGGCTCGGGGCCGCCCCGCACGAGGGCGCCGACGATGGCGCCGTCGACCAGCAGCATCAGCTGCGCCGCCAGCCCGTCGGGGTCGGCCGCACCGGCGCGGGCCAGCAAAGCCGTGAACCACGCACGGCGGTCCGCCTTGAAGCGGCGTGCGATCGCGACGGCGGGGTGCCCGTCCGCGCCGACCTCGGTCACTGCGTTGACGAAGGGGCACCCGCGGAAGCGGTCCGTGCGGAACCAGCCGTGCAACTCGTCGAACCGCGCCAGCACCGCTTCGGCGGCTGCCGCCGGCGACAGATCGGGAACCGCCGCCGCGTCGTGGGCGCGGCGTTCCAGGCAGGCGGCGACCAAGGCGTCCTTCGACCGAAAATGATAGTAGAGCGTCCGCTTCGTCACGCCGGCGGCGGCGGCGACCGCGTCGACGCCGACCGCCCGGATGCCCTCCGCGTAGAAGAGCCGGGTCGCCGCCTTCAGGATCCGCTCGGATGCGTCTTGCCGCGCCATCGCTTCCCCCTTAACGTATGCCTACCGGTTGGTATACATGGCGCCCCTCCCCATGATCAACAGACACAGTTTTCTGGTCCTGTTCGGGGCCGCGGTCGTGCTCACGCTCTGCATGGGGATGCGCCAGAGTTTCGGCCTGTTCCAGGCCCCGATGCTCGCCGATCTGCCGATCACGGCCGCGGGTTTCGGGCTCGCCATCGCGGTGCAGAACCTCGTCTGGGGACTGGTGCAGCCGCCCTTGGGCATGCTCGCCGACCGCTATGGCAGCCGCCGCGTGGTGATCGGCGGGACGCTCGTATACGCGGCGGGCCTCTTTGCCATGATGCATGCCGGCGGCTCGTGGAGCCTGCTCTTCGGCGCGGGGCTCCTGGTCGGGACAGGCGTGGGCGCAACCGCCTTCGGCATCCTCATGGGCGCGGTCGCGGCGCATGTGCCGCCGGCACGACGCAGCGAGGCGCTCGGCATCGTGGCCGCGTTCGGCTCCTTCGGCACCATCGTGATCGCGCCCCTGTCCCAGACCCTGATCGAGGCCTTCGACTGGCGCATGGCGATCGGCGCGATGTGCCTGATCGCGCTCGCGATGCTGCCCTTCGCCTGGATGCTCGGACCCAAGCCCGAACTCCCCGCCGGGTCGGAGACGCTGCGGCAGTCGACGCGGGAAGCGCTGGGCGAGGCCCTCTCGCACCGCGGCTACCTGCTGCTGACGCTGGGATTCTTCGCCTGCGGCTTCCAGCTGGTCTTCATCGTGACCCACCTGCCGGCCTTTCTCGCCACCTGCGGCGTGTCGCCTATGGTCGCGGCCCAGTCGCTCGGCCTGATCGGTCTCTGCAACGTCGTCGGCACCTATGCGATGGGATGGCTCGGCGGACGGTACAGCAAGAAGAACCTTCTGGCCGGCGTCTACTTCGTCCGCACGATCGCGATCATCGCCTATCTGGCGATACCGATCACGGCGACCTCGACGCTGGTGTTCGCCGCCACCATCGGCTTCTTCTGGCTGGGGACCGCGCCGCTGACGAGCGCGATCGTCGTGCAGATGTTCGGCCTGCGGCACATGTCCACCCTGTACGGCGTCGTCTTCCTCAGCCATCAGGTCGGATCTTTCCTCGGCGCCTGGGCAGGCGGCCTAGTGTTCGCCCTGACGGGAGCCTACGACCTGCTCTGGGCCGCGGTGATCGCGGTCGGGTTCACGGCCGCCCTGCTGAACGTGCTGATGGACGACCGTCCGATCGCGCGCCCCCTGCCCGCCTGACCCCCAGGGCGATTCAAGGCGGGGCGGGCGGAACGCGTTTCGACGCCTGGACGGCGACCTCGAGGGCGGAGAGGAAGCGCGATCTGTCCTGGCGCGAAAAGGCGGGCGGGCCCCCGGTCATCGTGCCCGCCTCGCGCAGCTGCGCCTTCAGGTCGCGCATGGCCATCGCCATGCCGATCGACGCTTCGGTGAAGGGCCGCCCGGACGGGCCGATCACTTGGGCGCCCCTGTCGAGGCAGCGCCGGGCCAGCGGGATGTCTGTGGTCACCGCGATGTCGGCATGTCCGATTCGCGCGGCTATCCAGTCGTCAGCCGCATCCGCGCCCTGGGTGACGACCACCTTTCGGGCCAGCGGGTGGTCGAGGCCGCGCTGCCACCGGTCGGAGACGAAATGGACGACCAGCCCGTGCCGCACGGCCACGCGCAGCGCCTCCTCCTTCACCGGGCAGCCGTCGGAGTCGACGTAGATTTCGGTCATTTCTTTGAACGCACCCTCCGATACGGCGAAGGGCCGCCCCGGAGGAGCGGCCCTTCTCGTCTGTCGTGCAGCGGTCCTGTCCGGCCGCTCCGCCGTCCTCAGACGGCGCGGATCCCTGCGAGAGAGGCGAGGATCCAGCTCCGGGCGGCTGACTGCCGCAGCACACAACGATGAGACACTGGATCACCTCCTTTCGGTTGTTGACATCGAATAGCATTATGGAGCACCCAGCCCTCGGGGGCAAGAATGGGTCGCGCCCCGAAATCGCCGGCGCGGTGGACCGGCGCGGCGCGGCGGACGTTGAAGCGATCGTGGTCGATGCGAGCCCGTCGCACGACGCGCGAGGATGGGAAGAGCGGCGTTGAGAGACGAGAACGCGTCCATGGACGACCCGGCGGAGCGAGGGCCCGAGTTCCTGGCCGGCGGAGGACCGGTCGGCGCCCTGATCCGCGCCAAGGACTGGTCAGCCACTCCCCTGGGCGATCCGAACGACTGGCCGCAGAGCCTCAAGACGGTCGTCCGCATCATGCAGACGTCGCGCTATGCGATGTGGATGGGCTGGGGGCCGGACCTGCTGTTCTTCTACAACGACGCCTACCGGCCGACGCTGGGCGTCAAGCATCCGGCGGCACTCGGCCGTCCCGCCCGCGAGGTGTGGGCCGAGATCTGGGACGAAATCGGCCCTCGCATAGCGAGCGTACTGCGCAGCGGCGACGCCACCTGGGACGAACGGCTGCTCCTCTTTCTCGAGCGCAGCGGTTTTCCGGAGGAGACCTATCACACCTTCTCCTACAGCCCCCTGCCGGCGCCCGCAGGGGGGGTCGACGGCATGCTCTGCGTCGTTACCGAAGAAACCGAGCGGGTCATCGGCGAACGCCGCCTCTCCACCCTCGGCGATCTGGGCCGCGAACTGACTGGCCGGAACAGCGAAGCCGACGTGCTCGCCGCGGTGGACCGGGCACTCTCGGCCAACCGCCATGACCTTCCCTTTGCGCTCGTCTATCTCTGCGAGGCGGATGGCGGCTCCGCCCGGCTCGCGCTCGCGAGCGGCATTCGACCGGGCCATCCTGCCGCGCCGGAAACGCTCGACGGGGTCGGGGACACCCTCGATGCCGGAGACGCCTGGCCCGCGGCGGCGGTGACATCGGGCGCCGACCGGCCGGTGAAGATGAGCCGGCTGGATCAGCGGTTTCCGGACCTCCCGACCGGCAGTTGGCCGCGCCCGCCGACCGAGGCGCTGGTCGTGCCGATCGCGAGCCAGGGACAGGAGCGTGCCGCCGGCTTCCTGATCGCCGGCCTGAATCCCTTCCGCCCCCACGACCCCGACTATGAGAGTTTCGTCGAACTCGTCGCAGGACAGATCGGCGCCGCCCTCGGCAATGCACGCGCCTATGCCGAGGAGCGCCGGCGGGCCGAGGCGCTCGCCGAGATCGACCGCGCCAAGACCACCTTCTTCTCCAACGTCAGCCACGAATTCCGCACCCCGCTGACGCTCATGCTCGGGCCGATGGAGGAGGTTCTGGCGAAGCCGCCCGGCGCCGTCCCGCCGGAGGACCGCCGGCAGATCGAGGTGGCGCACCGGAACGGCCTGCGGCTGCTGCAACTGGTCAACAGCCTGCTCGACTTTTCGCGCCTGACGGCGGGACGGATGCAGGCGCGCTACCGGCCGGTCGACCTTGCCGCGGTGACGGCGGATTTCGCCTCCGGCTTCCGTTCCGTCATGGAGAAGGCCGGCCTGGACTACCGCATCCTCTGCGACCCCCTGCCGCGGGCGGCCTATGTCGACGTCACCATGTGGGAGACCATCGTCATCAACCTGCTGTCCAACGCGTTCAAGTTCACCATGAGCGGCGCCGTCTCCGTCGGCACCGCCGTGACGCCGGACGGCAAGGGCTGCGAGATCTGGGTTCGCGACACCGGCGTCGGAATTCCGGCGGAGGAACTGCCGCGGCTGTTCGAACGATTCCACCGGATCGAGGGCGTCCAGGGCCGCAGCTTCGAGGGCAGCGGCATCGGCCTCGCCCTGGTTCACGAACTGGTCGACCTGCACGGGGGAAGCATCACGGTCGAAAGCCGACCCGGCCACGGCAGCCTTTTCCGGATCGCGCTGCCGTTCGGTTCGGCCCATCTTCCGGCGGAGCGCATCGCAGCGGCCGGCGAAACGGCGAGCGCTCCGACGGGCAGAATCCATGCCCACGTCGCGGAGGCGATGCGCTGGCTCACGGACGGCGATACGGACGTAGATGCGGGCGTAGATTCGGGCGGCACACCTTCGGCGGCGAGCGAACCGGGCGGCGGCGCGCCGGCGGACCACGCCGGCGACAGGCTCGCGAACGGTGAACGCGTCCTGCTCGCCGACGACAACGCCGACATGCGCGCCTACGTCCGCCGCCTGCTGACCGGGCAAGGCTACGACGTCGAAGCCGTCGGCGACGGGGCCGCCGCGCTCGACGCCGCACGTCGGCATGCTCCGGACCTCGTCCTGTCGGACGTGATGATGCCGCGCCTCGACGGTCTCGGGTTGCTCGACGCCATGCGCCGGGATCCCGCATTGCGCGCGATCCCCATCGTGCTGATCTCGGCCCGGGCCGGCGAGGAAGCCCACGCGGACGGCATCGCGGCGGGCGCCGACGACTACCTCACGAAGCCCTTCTCCGCCCGCGAACTGCTGGCGCGGGTCGAAAGCGCCCTCACGCACGCGCGGATGCGGCGCGAGACGGAACAGGCGCTGCGCGAGGAGGCACGGGTCCTCGAAGCGCTAAACGAGGTCGGTGCCGCGGTCGCCGCCGAACTCGACCTGACGCGGCTGGTCCAGGTGGTGACCGACGCCGCGACGGAGCTGACCGGCGCCGCTTTTGGCGCCTTCTTCTACAACGCGGTCGGCGAGACGGGCGAGAGCTACACGCTCTACACGCTGTCCGGCGCGCCCCGCGAGGCCTTCGCCGACTTCCCCATGCCGCGCAACACCGCCGTGTTCAGCCCGACTTTCACCGGCGAGCGCACCGTCCGCTCCGACGACATCACCCGCGATCCGGCCTATGGGCGCAGCGCCCCCCATTTCGGCATGCCGAAGGGCCATCTGCCGTTGCGCAGCTACCTCGCCGTTCCGGTCGTCTCGCGCTCGCGCGAGGTCTTGGGCGGCCTGTTCTTCGGCCACCCCGAACCGGCCGTCTTCAACGACCGCGCCGAGCGCTTCGCGGTGGCGATCGCGGCGCAGGCGACCGTCGCCATCGACAATGCGAGGCTCTACCGCTCGGCCCAGACGGAGATCGCCGAACGCCGGCAGACCGAGGAGGCTCTGCGCGAAAGCGAAGCCCGCTACCGCGATCTCGCCGCCACGCTCGAAGCGCGCGTGAACGAGCGGACGCATGAACTGGCGGCCGCGAACACGGCCCTGCGCGCCCAGATCGAGGAGCGCGAGCGCGTCGAGCAGGAGCTGCGGCATGCCCAGAAGATGGAGGGCATCGGTCAGCTGACCGGCGGCGTCGCGCACGACTTCAACAATCTCCTCACCATCATCATCGGCAACCTCGAATCGTTGCAGCGCCATGTCGATCGCGGCGACTCCGATCCCGAACGGCTGACGCGGTGGATCGAGAACGCCCATCGCGGTGCACAGCGGGCGGCGTCGCTGACCCAGCGGCTGCTCGCCTTCTCCCGGCGCCAGCCGCTCGAGCCGCGGCCGATCGACGCGAACCGCCTGGTCGCCGGCATGTCCGACCTCCTGCGGCGGACCCTGGGCGAGACGATCGAGGTGGAAACGGTTCTGGCCGGCGGTCTGTGGGCGACCCACGCCGACCCGAACCAGCTGGAGAGCGCCATTCTCAACCTCGCGGTGAACGCGCGCGATGCCATGCGCGACGGCGGCAGGCTGACGATCGAGACCGCCAACGCCTTCCTCGACGAGGACTATGCGGCGGGACAGGCCGAAGTCGCGCCGGGCCAGTATGTCGTTCTCTGTATCAGCGATACCGGGACCGGCATGACCCGGGATGTCTTGGCCCAGGCTTTCGAGCCGTTCTTCACCACGAAGGATGTGGGGCACGGCACCGGCCTCGGCCTCTCCCAGGTCTACGGCTTCGTGAAGCAGTCGGGCGGCCACGTGAAGATCTACAGCGAGCCCGGCGACGGCACGACCGTGAAGATCTATCTGCCCCGCCTGTTCGCCGCGGCGCCGATAGCGGAAGCGGCCGACCGGCCTCCGCAGCGGCCCAGCGCGCGGGCCGCCAGAGAACATGCGGAAACGATCCTCGTGGTGGAGGACGACGACGATGTTCGCCGCCACTCGGTCGAACTCCTGTCCGAACTCGGCTACCGCGTCATCCAGGCGCCGACCGGGCCCGCCGGCCTAGCCCTGCTCGACCGCCATCCGGAGGTCGTGCTGCTCTTCA
>JBKBLL010000106.1:0-12060 GCA_046296375.1 Alphaproteobacteria bacterium
CGGCCGCCCGGCGCGCGCCTGACCCGAATGACCGGCACCGGCCATATGATGCCCTTCGAACAGCCCGCGAAATGCCGCCGTATTCTGTTGGAAACCCTGATCAATTTTTCTTGACAAATCCTACCCACGGTGGGCTTGCATTTGCGCTCGCACCGCCTATTTCGAAAGACATAAGCCGGGTGCGGCGCTCACTAGTCGCACAAACGGGATGAGCCCCCCTCGTCCCCCGACTTAGACGCCCCTAGCGCCCGGCCTTCCCCCCCCTGGCCGGGCGCTTCTTCGTCCGGCACACGCCATTCCCCTTCTGCTTCGTCTCCACAGTTGACAGGGCCGCCCGGCCGCACGGACTGTGCGCAGCTGCAGGGACATGGCGACCGTGACCGATCTTCCCTCCGACGAAGCGCTTCTCGATCTCGTCCAGAGACAGACGCTGCGCTGTTTCTGGGATCTCGCCCATCCGGTCAGTGAGCTCGCGCGTGACCGCAGCGACATCCACCCGCTCTACGGACCGGACGCGGTGACGACCGGCGGCTCGGGTTTCATGAGTTGCCCGGAGGTGAAGACCGGGCTGCGGCGGCTGGGCTTCGAGAGCCCGCATCTCGCCGGTCCGGACTGATCGCGCGGCACGACCGGTCGCGCGGCCCTACCGTCCCAGTCGCATGACGTGCACCTCGACGATCGGCCGCTTGTCGTAGCGGTTGCGCAAAGTGCGCCGCAGGGCGCTACGGGCGGCGTCGCGGATCGCTTCGTCGTCCTGGCGGCGGCCCGGCGGAAGCGCCGCCACGGCCCGCTCCACGATGTCGGCCATCGCCTCCTGCAGGCGGCCGTCCTCGATCTCCTCGGACAGGCCACGCGCCGAGATCTGCGGCTCGGCGAGCAGGGCCCCGTCGCGGCCCACGACCAGCGAGATCATGGCCGAGCCGTTGACGGACATGCGCCGCCGCGCCCGCAGCGCCTCGCCGTCGAGTCGCGACAGGTTGCGTCCGTCCGGAGTGAGGCGCCCGGTCGGCACCCTGCCCAGGCGACGGGCACCCTTCGCAGAGAATGCGAGAAGGATGCCGTTGTCGACCAGCAGCGCCTCCTCCACGCCGCAGGTGCGGGCGAGTTGCGCATGCGCGTGAAGGTGGCGCAGTTCCCCGTGCACCGGCACGACGAAGCGCGGCTTGACCCAGCCGTACATCTGCTTGAGCTCGGGTCGGGACGGATGGCCGGACACGTGCACGAGCCGGTCGCGATTGGTCACGATCTCCAGGCCCATATGGACGAGCCGGTCCTGGACCCGGTCCACCGACCGCTCGTTGCCCGGAATGGTGCGGGACGAATAGACGACCGTATCGCCGGGATCGAGGACGACGTTCGGATGGCTGCCGAAGGCGATGCGGCTGAGTGCCGCCTTCGGCTCGCCCTGGCTGCCGGTGCACATCAGCACCACCTCGTCGCGCGGCAGGAAGCCGACATGTTCCTCGGACAGAAAGGGGGGCGTGTCCTTGAGGTAGCCGGTCTCGCGCGCGACCTCGTTCATGCGCAGCAGGGAACGGCCGACCAGCGCGACCCGCCGCCCGTTCGCGCCCGCCGCGGCGGCAATGCTCTGGATTCGCGCGATGTTGCTGGCAAAACAGGTGAAGACGACGCGGCCCGGGCACTCCGCGATCAGACGGCCCAGGCTTTCGGGCAGTTCGGATTCTGAACGGGTCGGCGTATCGATGGCCGCGTTGGTAGAGTCGCACACCATGGCCAGGACGCCGGAAGCGCCGAGCGCGGCCAGCTTCTCCGTGTCGGGCGGCCCACCGACGCCCGGTTCGGCATCGATCTTCCAGTCGCCCGTGTGCAGGAGCGTTCCCACCGGCGTGCGGATCACCAGCCCGTTCGGCTCGGGGATCGAGTGTGTCAGCGTCACCAGTTCGAGCGCGAACGGGCCGACGTTGAACGACCCGCCCAGCGGCACTTCGACGATCTTCATCTCGCCGGCCGCGCCGTTCTCGGCCAGCTTGCGGCGCAGGAAGGCGGCGGTGAAAGCGGTGGTATAGACCGGGCAGCCGAACGTCCGGGCGAAGAACGGCACCGCGCCGACATGATCCTCGTGCGCGTGGGTGATGACGATCCCGACGAGGCGGTCGCCCTGCGCCTCGATGAATCGGAGGTCCGGCAGGATGAGGTCGACCCCCGGCGTCGTGTCGTCGCCGAAGGTGACACCCAGGTCGACCATCAGCCAGCGGCCCGCATGGCCGTAGAGCGCGACATTCATGCCGATCTCGCCGACCCCGCCCAGGGCGGCGAAGAGGACTTCGTCGTCGGGAGGAACGAACGGGGCGGCGGGGATCTCGGTAAGGACGGTCATACGGCGTTCCGCCGGTACACCTCGAGGAGACCCCGCAGGGTCAGGTCCTTGTCGACATGGTCGATCATGTCGGTCGCGTCCGCGAACAGCGAAGACAACCCTCCGGTGGCGACGACCTTCATTTCTCCGCCCTGCTCCTTTTTCAGCCGTGTCACCAGGCCCTCCACCAGACCGACATATCCCCAGTAGACGCCGGACTGCATCGCCTGGATCGTCGACCGGCCGAGAACCCGGTCGCCGTCCCCCGGCCGCTCCACGCCGACCATCGGCAGCTTCGCCGCCGCGCGGTGCAGCGCCTCGATCGAGAGATTGACCCCCGGCGCGATGATGCCGCCGAGATAGTCGCCGGCCGCGTCGACCACGTCGAACGTGGTCGCCGTGCCGAAATCGATGACGATCACCGCGCCGCCATAAGTGCCGTGCGCGGCGACCGCGGCTACGATTCGGTCGGCGCCGACCTCGGCGGGATCGAGCGTCAGCACCCGCATGCCGAGCCGCACCCGCGGATCGCCGACGACCAGCGGCTCGCGCCGGAAATAGCGCCGCGCCAGGGTCATCAGGTTGAAGAGCGACGCCGGTACCACCGAGCCGACGATGACGGCGTCGATCGCCTCCCGCCGCAGCCCCTGGAGCTGCATCAACTGCAGCAGCCAGACCGCATACTCGTCGGCCGTCCGGTTGGGCTCGTTCGAGATCCGCCAGATTCCGCGCTGCTCGTCGCCGTCATAGACCGCGAACTTCGTATTTGTGTTACCGGCGTCGACCGCCAGCAGCATCGGCTTCTCCTGCGCCGGCAACGGGAAACACATCTCCGGCCGCGACCATCCGTTTTAGCCCGGATGACAATTCGAGGACAAGGACACCATCCCTGTCCAATCCGACGAAGCGCCCCTCCATCGTCTCGCGTTCCAGGCGCACGCGGATCGGTTCGCCCAGCCGCCAGCCGCGCCGGAGCCAATCGTCCCGCAACGCGGCGAAGCCGCCCGTGGCCCAGGCTGCCCGCCGCTCCTCGAAATGCGCCAGCAGGATTTCGGCGCCGCGGCTCGGGACGACCCTGCCCGCCCCCTCGGCAGCGAGATCGGTCGCCGGCGTTTCCGTATCATCGGGGTGGTTGATCAGGTTCACACCCATCCCCACGACGGCCCATTCGATCCGTCCCGGTGCCGAGGCCGTCGACTCCACCAGGATTCCCGAGAGTTTGCGATCGTCGATAAGCACATCGTTGGGCCACTTGACGCGCGCCACGGGCCGGCCGAGGAGGGTGTCCGCCATGTCGGCGATCGCCAGCGCCGCGACGAAGCCCAGCTGGGCCGCCACCTGCGGCGCGACCTCCGGCCGCAGCAGGACCGTGCAGGCCAGATTGCCGGCCCCGGTGCGCCAGGGACGGCCCCGCCGGCCACGTCCGCCGGTCTGCTCCAGCGCCCAGACCACGGTGCGGTCGGCGGCACCCGCGCGGGCGCGGCGCATGGCCTCGGCGTTCGTGCTGTCGATCTCGGCCAGCGCGATCAGGCCATAGCCCTCCGGCAGCGCCGGGGGCGCGCTCATCCGCCGGCCAGGGCCGCTGCGGCCGACGCGGCACCGCTGAGGATGGGAGCCGGGTAGAGCACGAAGAGGACGACCACCACGCTGCTGACCGCGAGCGGAATCCCCAGGCTGCGCCCGAGCGGCTGGTCGAAGGGTTCGGCCACCTCGTCGAAATACATCAGCTTGACGATGCGCAGATAGTAGAAGCAGCTCACCACGCTGGTCAGGACGCCGATGACGGCGAGCACGATCAGACCGGCTTCGATGGCCGCCAGGAAGACGTAGAGCTTGCCGAAGAACCCGGCGAGCGGCGGAATGCCGGCCATGGAGAACATGATCGCGGCGAAGGCGGCGGCGACCAGGGGATGCGTGCGCGACAGGCCAGCGAGGTCGCCGATCTCCTCCACCATGCGGCCCTTCTGCCGCATGGCGAGAATGCAGGCGAAGGCGCCGACGTTCATGAACAGGTAGATCGCCATGTAAACGAGCACGCCGCGCACGCCGATCTCCGTGCCGGCCGCGAGCCCGACGAAGGCGTAGCCGACATGGCCGATCGAGCTGTAGGCCATCAGGCGCTTGATGTTGGTCTGCGCGATCGCGGCGAAGGAGCCGATCAGCATCGAGCCGACGGCCACCACCCAGATGATCTGCTGCCACTGGTCGACCAGGTCGGCGAACGGTCCCATCAGGACACGCGCGAACAGCGCCACGGCGGCGATCTTCGGTGCCACGGCGAAGAAGGCGGTGACCGGCGTAGGCGCGCCCTCGTAGACGTCCGGCGTCCACATGTGGAAGGGCACGGCCGAGACCTTGAACGCGAGGCCGGCGGCGATGAAGACGAGCCCGACCACCACGCCGATGGACGGCCCCTCCGCCGCGGCCAGGACCAGGGCGAGGCCGTCGAAGCTGGTCGTGCCGGAGAAGCCGTAGACCAGCGACGCGCCGTAGAGGAGCATGCCGGAGGCGACGGCGCCCAGGACGAAATATTTCAGTCCCGCCTCGGTCGACTTCAGCGAGTCGCGGCGGAAGGCCGCCAGGACGTAGAGCGACAGGCTCTGCAGTTCGAGGCCGACATAGAGCGACATGAGATCGTTGGCCGAGACCATCATCATCATGCCGAGCGTGGCGAGCAGCGCCACCACCGGGTATTCGAAGCGGCCCATGCCCTCGCGCTCGTTGAAGTCGAGCGCCATCAGGATCGCGAAGGCGGAGCCGATCAGGATCAGCACCTTCGTGAAGAGCGCGTAGAAGTCCACGACGAACAGGCCGGCGAAGCCGATCTCGCGCCCGCCGCCCTGCACCAGGACGAGCAAGGCCGTGACGGCGAGGGTGCCGATCGAGAGCAGGCCGACGGCCCGGGCCGATCCGTCGCCGCGGAAGACCCCGTACATGAGCAGCGCCATGACGGCGACCGCCAGGAACATCTCCGGCAGGGCGACGAGGGCGTTGATGGCTTCGGGCATGACGGCCGGCCCCCCTTAACGGCCGAACAGGCTGGCGAAGGTGGGCGCCGGCGCGCCGTCGGCGGTCGCCTGCGCGGTGGACTCGAGCAGCGCCTCCACGGTGACGTGCATCGGGCCCAGGAAGGAGTTGGGATAGATGCCCATCCACAGGACCATCAGGACCAGAGGCACCATGATCACCACCTCGCGGCGGTTGAGGTCCATGATGTTCTTCAGGTCCTCGCGCACCAGCGGCCCGAACACCACCCGCCGGTAGAGATAGAGCATGTAGGCGGCGCCCAGGATCACGCCGGTCGCAGCGAAGAATGCGACCCAGGTGTTGGCCTGGAAAGCGCCGACCAGGACCAGGAACTCGCCGACGAAGCCGCTGGTGCCGGGCAGGCCGACCGAGCCCATCATGAAAACCATGAAGACGAAGGCATAGACCGGCATTCGGTGGACGAGGCCGCCATAGCGGCCGATCTCGCGCGTGTGCATGCGGTCGTAGACCACGCCGACGCACAGGAACAGCGCGCCCGAGACGATGCCGTGCGAGAGCATCTGGAAGAGCGCGCCCTCGATGCCCTGCTGGTTGCCGCTGAAGATGCCGATCGTCACGAAGCCCATATGGGCGACGGACGAGTAGGCGATGAGCTTCTTCATGTCCTCCTGAACGAGGGCCACCAGCGAGGTGTAGACGATCGCCACCACGCTGAGCGCGAAGATCATCGGTGCGAAATATTCCGACGCCTCCGGGAACATCGGCAGCGAGAAGCGAAGGAACCCGTAGCCGCCCATCTTCAGCAGGACGCCGGCGAGGATGACGGAGCCGGCGGTCGGCGCCTCGACATGCGCATCAGGCAGCCAGGTGTGCACCGGCCACATCGGGATCTTCACCGCGAAGGAGGCGAAGAAGGCGAGCCACAGCCAGGTCTGCATATCGGACGGGAAGCGGTGTCCGAGGGCCACGATCATGTCGGTCGACCCGATTTCGAAGTAGATCGCCAGGATGGCGAGCAGCATCAGGACCGAGCCGAGCAGCGTATAGAGGAAGAACTTGAACGCCGCGTAGACGCGCCGGTAGCCACCCCAGATCCCGATGATCAGGAACATCGGGATGAGGACCGCCTCGAAGAAGATGTAGAAGGTGATGAAGTCGAGGGCGCAGAACATGCCTACCATCAGCGTCTCTAGGACGAGGAAGGCGACCATGTACTCCTTGACCCGCGACCTGACCGCTTCCCAGCTCGCCAGCACGCACAGAGGCGTCAGGAAGGTCGACAGCAGGACGAAGAACAGCGAGATGCCGTCCACGCCCATGCGGTAGCCGATGCCGAACTCCGGCAGCCACTCGGACTGCTCGATGAACTGGAAGCCGCGCAGGGTCGGATCGAACCCGACCCAGATGAACAGCGACATCACGAAGGTGACGAGCGACGTCCACAGGGCGACGTAGCGCGCGTTGCGCGCCACGGTCTCCTCGTCGCCGCGGATCGCCAGGATGAAGACCGCTCCGACCAGGGGCAGGAAGGTCGTGAGCGAAAGGATCGGCCAGTCCACCGCCGTCAGCCCCCCACGCGGTAGAGATACCAGGATACGAACACGACGACCCCGATCAGCATGGCGAAGGCGTAGTGGTAGAGATAACCGGTCTGCAGGCGGCTTGCCTGGCGGGCGATGCCGCGCGTGACCGCCGCAAGACCGTCGGGGCCGAGCCTGTCGATGACGGCACCGTCGCCGCCCTTCCAGAAGCCGAAGCCGAGCTTGACCGCCGGCTTGACGAAGATCCGGTCGTAGAGTTCGTCGAAGTACCACTTGTTCAGCAGGAAGCGGTAGAGCCCGCCGGCCCGCGCCGCCATCCTGGCCGGCGCCGCGGTGTCGCGCATGTAGAGGTGGTAGGCGATCGCGATCCCGATCAGGCCGACCACGAGCGGCGCCAGCTTAACCCAAAGGGGTGCATGGTGCGCGTTCTCCATGGCCGGATGCTCGGGCAGGATCAGGATGGTTCCCTGCCAGAAGGCATCCATCCCGTCGCCGACGAACCAGCCATAGGCGACGATCCCGGCCAGGATCGCGCCGACGGCCAGGACGTAGAGGGGCACCAGCATGACCTGCGGCGATTCGTGGACGTGCGCCATTACGTGCTCGTCGGCGCGCGGCTTGCCGTGGAACGTCATGAACAGCAGGCGCCAGGAGTAGAAGGCGGTCATCGCCGCCGCACCGATGCCGAGCCAGAAGGCGTAGTCGCCGACACCGGTATGCGCCCCCCATGCCGACTCCAGGATCATGTCCTTGGAGTAGTAGCCGGCGAAGATCGGAATGCCGGCGAGCGCAAGGCTGCCGATCCACATCAGCGCGTAGGTGACCGGGATCTCGCGCCAGATGCCACCCATGCGGCGCATGTCCTGCTCGTCCGACATGGCGTGAATGACCGAGCCGGCGCCGAGGAAAAGCAGCGCCTTGAAGAAGGCGTGCGTCATCAGGTGGAAGATGGCGGCCGGATAGGCCGAGACGCCGATGGCGAAGAACATGTACCCGAGCTGGCTGCAGGTCGAATAGGCGATGACCCGCTTGATGTCGGTCTGCACCAGGCCGACCGAGGCGGCGAAGATCGCCGTCGTCGCACCCACCACCGTGATGATGCCGAGCGTTACCGGCGCATACTCGAAGACCGGCGACAGCCGCGCCACCATGAAGACGCCCGCCGTCACCATGGTCGCCGCATGGATCAGCGCGGAGACGGGGGTCGGGCCCTCCATCGCGTCGGGCAGCCAGGTGTGCAGCGGGATCTGCGCCGACTTGCCCATGGCGCCGATGAACAGCAGGAAGCAGATGATCTCCAGCGTCGGCAGCTGCATGCCGAGGAAGCCGAGCGTGGTGCCGACCTGCTGCGGCGCTTCGGCGAAGATCGTGTCGAACGCGATCGTGTCGAAGACGAGGTAGATGCCGAGGATGCCGAGGATGAAGCCGAAGTCGCCGATGCGGTTGACGACGAAGGCCTTGATCGCGGCGGCGTTGGCCGAATGGCGGTCGAACCAGAAGCCGATCAGCAGGTAGGAGCAGAGGCCGACCCCCTCCCAGCCGAAGAAGAGCTGGAGCAGGTTGTCCGCCGTCACCAGCATCAGCATGGCGAAGGTGAAGAGGCTGAGATAGGCCATGAACCGCGGGATGTGCGGATCTTGGCTCATATAGCCGATCGAGTAGACGTGCACCGCGGCCGAGACGACCGTCACGACGATCAGCATGACCGCGGTCAGCGCGTCGAAGCGCAGCGCCCAGGTCGCCTCGAAGGTGCCGGAGCGGATCCAGTCGAACAGGACGATCGTCTGCGGATTGCCGCCGAGGGCCACGTCGAAGAAGGCGACGACCGACAGGAGCGCGGTCAGCAGCATGGCGCCGCAGGTGGCGAACTGCGCGCCGCGGTCGCCGATGAAGCGGCCGCCGAAGCCGGCGACCAGGGCGCCAACGAGCGGCAGGAAGACGATTGCGGCGTACATCCGGCCGTCAGCCCTTCATCATGTTGATGTCGGTGACCGCGATGGAGCCGCGGTTGCGGAAATAGACGACCAGGATGGCGAGGCCGATGGCCGCTTCCGCAGCCGCGACGGTCAGGATGAACAACGCGAACACCTGCCCGACCAGGTCGCCGAGATGGGCCGAGAAGGCGACCAGATTGATGTTCACGGCGAGCAGCATCAGCTCGACCGACATCAGGATGACGATGACGTTCTTCCGGTTGAGGAAGATGCCGAAGATGCCGAGCGTGAACAGGATCGCCGCAACGGTCAGATAGTGGGCCAGGCCGATGGCCATCACACGCCCCCCCGGGTCGGAACCTTCACCAGCTCGATCGTGTCCGCCTTGCGTCGGGCGAGCTGCTCGGAAATGTTCTGGCGGCGCACGCCCTCGCGCTCCCGAAGGGTCAGCACGATGGCGCCGATCATGGCGAGCAGCAGGATCATGCCGGCGGCCTGGAACAGGTAGATGTACTTCGTATAGAGGACGTGGCCGAGCGCGTGCGTGTTGGTCATCTCGGTCGCGGCCGGCGCCGGCGCGCCCAGCACGGCCTGCGCCTCGGGCGCCACCACCCAGACCGCGAACACGAATACCAGTTCGACCAGCAGGACGATCCCGATCAGCGCGCCGATCGGCAGGTACTGCATGATGCCGGACCGCAGTTCCTTCATGTTGATGTCGAGCATCATGACGACGAAGAGGAACAGCACCGCGACCGCGCCGACATAGACGACGACCAGGACCATCGCCAGGAATTCCGCGCCCATGAGCACGAACAGGCCGGCCGAGTTGAAGAAGGCCAGGATGAGGAAGAGGACCGAGTGCACCGGGTTGCGCGCGGACACGACCATGACGCCCGACGCCACCGCTACCGCGGCGAAGAGATAGAAGACGAGGGCCTGGACGATCACGCCGTTCTCCCGATGACGGCGCGCGGACCTTCGGGTCCGCGCGAGCAGCACGGGCCCGAAGGTCCGCGCTTCGGTTTTGCCTTATTAGCGGTACGGCGCGTCGAGCGCCAGATTGTGAGCGATCTCGGCCTCCCAGCGGTCGCCGTTCGCCAGCAGCTTGTCCTTGTCGTACATCAGTTCCTCGCGCGTCTCGGTGGCGAACTCGAAGTTCGGCCCCTCGACGATCGCGTCCACCGGACAGGCCTCCTGGCAGAAGCCGCAATAGATGCACTTCGTCATGTCGATGTCGTAGCGGGTCGTCCGCCGGCTGCCGTCGGCGCGCGGCTCCGCCTCGATCGTGATGGCGAGCGCCGGGCAGATCGCCTCGCACAGCTTGCAGGCGATGCAGCGCTCCTCGCCGTTCGGATAGCGGCGCAGCGCGTGCTCTCCGCGGAAGCGCGGGCTGAGCGGGCCCTTCTCGTACGGGTAGTTCAGCGTGACTTTCGGCTGGAACATGACCTTCAGGGTCATGGCCATGCCCGAGAGCAGCTCCCAGAGGAGAAAGCTGCGTGCCTGCCTGTCGATATACGACATGGTCGGTCCTCTTTCTCGGCTCAGAGCGCCGGCCGCACGACCGGGTCGGGGATCCAGCCGGTGGCGACCAGCACGCCGGCGGTGACGACGACCCAGAGCAGCGACAGCGGCAGGAACACCTTCCAGCCGAGGCGCATCAGCTGGTCGTAGCGGTAGCGCGGGAAGGTCGCGCGTACCCACAGGAAGACGAAGAGGCAGAACGCGACCTTGAGCGCGAACCAGACGACGCCCGGAACCCAGGTGAAGGGGGCGAAGTTGAAGGGCGGCAGCCAGCCGCCGAGGAACAGCACCGTGGTGATGCCGCTCATCAGGATCATGTTCGCGTACTCGCCGAGAAAGAAGAGCGCGAACGGCATCGAGGAATATTCGACGTTGTAGCCGGAGACGAGCTCGGCCTCGGCCTCGGGCAGGTCGAACGGCGCGCGGTTCGTTTCGGCCAGGGCCGACACGAAGAAGACCACGAACATCGGCAGCAGCGGGATCGCGAACCAGATCGTCTGCTGCGCCATCACGATGTCGGTCAGGTTCAGCGAGCCGACGCAGAGCAGCACGGTGATGATGACGAGGCCGATGGAAACCTCGTAGGAGACCATCTGCGCGGCGGAACGCAGCGCGCCCAGGAAGGCGTAGCGCGAATTGCTGGCCCAGCCGGCCATGACGATGCCGTAGACGCCGAGCGAGGAAATGGCGAACAGGTAGAGAACCCCGACATTGATGTCGGAGAGCACCCAGCCGTAGCTGACCGGGATGACCGCCCAGGCCACCATCGCCAGGATGAAGGTCAGCATCGGCGCCAGGATGAAGACCGCCCGATTGGCGCCCGCCGGGACGATCGTCTCCTTCATCAACAGCTTCAGGCCGTCGGCGAGCGGCTGCAGCAGGCCGAACGGCCCGACCACGTTCGGGCCGACGCGCATCTGCATGGCCGCGATGACCTTGCGCTCGGCCAGCGTCAGATAGGCCACGGCGACCAGCAGCGGCAGGACGATCGCCAGTATCTGCAGGACGATCAGGCCGGCCGGCCAGACATAGAAGCTCCAGAAGTCAGCCATCGGTGCCCGTCAGCTCCCGCTTCTGGAACTCGGCCGTACAGCGCGCCATCGTCTCCGAAGCGCGCGATATCGGGTCGGTCATATAGAAATTCGCCACCGGCGACACGAAGGGCTGGGCGCCGAGGGCGCCCGCGCCTCCGAAGCCACCCCACGGGTTGCGGAGAAGTTCGTCGCGGCGCGAGAAGACGTCGTTCGCCCCGGCGAGGCGCCGCCGCACCTCCTCCAGGCTGTCGTACGGCAGGGGCTTGCCCAGCACGGCGGAAAGGGCACGCAGGATCGTCCAGTCCTCGCGCGCCTGCCCCGGCGGGAAGATGGCACGCGTCCCGTACTGCACCCGCCCTTCCGTGTTGACGTAGATGCCGTTCTTCTCGGTATAGGCGGCACCCGGCAGGATGACGTCGGCACGGTGCGCGCCGGCATCGCCGTGGTGACCCTGATAGACGACGAAGGCCTGCCCGAGCCGGCCCGTGTCGAACTCGTCGGCGCCGAGCAGATAGACCAGATCGATCTCGCCCGCCTCGCAGCCGGCGAGAATGCCGTCCAGGTCGCGGCCGCCATCGTGCGGCACGAAGCCCAGGTCCAGCCCGCCGACCCGTGCCGCGGCCGTGTGCAGGACCGCGAAGCCGTTCCAGTCATCCCCGACCGCCCCGACCGCCTCCGCGGCCGCGCGCGCGGCCGCCAGCACGGCGGCGCCGTCGGCGCGC
>JBKBLL010000107.1:0-12035 GCA_046296375.1 Alphaproteobacteria bacterium
GGTGCTGTAACTGATCGACGCGGTGCGCTGAGCCGCGAACCCGCCCATACGCCGCCCGGCCGCGCGGGGCGGCACATTCCTTCATACCCGTCCTAAGGAGCCGCCAGCCGTGCCGGTGGTGCTGCGCCGCATCGTCGACTTCCTGCTCGACGCGATGTGCGCGGTCTTCATGGCGACGATCGTCGCCGTGACCGCGTTCCAGGTGACCAACCGCTTCCTCATCCAGTATCCGTTCACCTGGACCGAGGAGATCGCGCGGTTCCTGGCCGTCTGGGTATGCCTGCTGGGCGCCGCGCGTTGCGTGCGCGAAGGCTCGCATATCGAGATCGACCTGCTTTTCAAGGCACTGCCGGCGCGGGTGCAGTGGGTCCTCTCGATCGTGATCCACCTGATCTTCCTGATGATGTGCTGGGTGCTGATCAAATACACCTGGATGGTCCTGCCGATCGTGGCGCGCCAGACCTCGCCGGCGGCCATGCTCCCCATGTCGTACGTCTATCTCGCCACGCCGGTCAGCGCGGCGATCATGGCCTTCTATCTCGTCGACAATCTGATCCGGATCCTCGGACAGTGGCGACGGCCGGTCGCGGCCGGCCGCAGGGGCGAGGATGCCGACATTGTTTGACCCGATCCTCGACCTCCTCGCCCAGCAGCCGCTCGCGGTCATGGTGGGCCTGCTGATCGCCATGATGGCGATCAAGGTGCCGATCGCGGTGGCCATGGGCATGGCCAGCATCGGCTATCTGGTGATCACCGGCGCCAACATGCGGCTGGTCGCGCAGACGACGATCAGCAATCTCAACTCCTTCACGCTGCTGGCGATCCCGTTCTTCGTGCTGGCCGGCGAACTTATGAACGCATCGGGCGTCAGCGAGCGGCTGATCAACCTGGCGCAGGTGTTCGTCGGGCATATCCGCGGCGGCCTCGCGCACGTCAACGTGGTCACCAGCACGCTGATGGCCGGCATGTCCGGCTCCGCCGCCGCCGACGCGGCGATGACCTCGCGCGTGCTGAACCCGGTGATGGTCAAGCGCGGCTACAAGGCGGAGTACGCGGCCGCGGTCACCGCCGCCTCCGCGACCATCGGACCCATCATCCCGCCCAGCATCCCGATGGTGCTGGTCGGCGTGATGAACGAACTGTCGGTCGGACGGCTGTTCTTCGGCGGCGTGCTGCCCGGCTTCCTGATGATGGGCGGTCTTATGACGCTCATCTACATCCAGGCCGGCCGGCGCAACTTCGAGCGCAGCCCGCGCGCCACGTTCCGCCAGATCGGTGTGGCGCTCCGCCGCTCGATCCTGCCGATGTTCGCCCCCGTCATCATCCTGGGCGGCATGATGGGCGGACTTTTCACCCCGACCGAGGCGGCCGTGGTGGCGGCCGTCTACATGGGCGCGCTGGGCGGCTTCGTCTATCGCACCATCGGCTGGGTCGGGCTGAACACGGCGCTGCTCAACACGGTCAGCATCACGGCGCGCATCATGTTCATCGTCGCCATGGCCGGGCTGTTCGGCTGGGTCCTGACGGCGGAGCAGGTCGTGAACCGGCTGGGCGACTTCCTCGGCGCCAACATCGGCAGCGCCGCCATGCTCCTGCTCTGGCTGAACGTCATCCTGCTGCTGCTGGGCTGCCTGCTCAACCTGGTGACGCTGGTGATCCTGCTCTCGCCGGTGGTCTTCCCGCTGATCCTCAGCTTCGGCATCGACCCGATCCATTTCGGCGTCGTCATGGTGCTGAACCTGATGATCGGCCAGCTGACGCCGCCGGTCGGTCTGATGTCCTTCGTCGTGCTGGGCGTCACGGGGGTCGATCTCGACAAGTTCCTACGCGAGATATGGCCGTTTCTGCTGGTTCTGGTCCTGGTCCTGCTGGCCACGACATACATGCCGTGGCTGGTGCTGACCGTTCCGGACTTCCTGATGGGGCCGCGGCTGGGATAGCTCAGCGCGGGTGCGGCGGGCCCTTCAGCTCGACCGTGTTGCCTTCGGGATCGTCGAGGTAGAGCGACGGTCCCTCCCCCTCCGCGCCGTAGCGGCTGCCGCTTTCGCCGGTTGAGGCACCCGCAGCGGCGAGGTGGGCACGCAGCACCGGCTCGTCATAGGGCTCGACGGTCAGTGCGAAGTGGTCGACGTTGCGGCCCTCCGCCGGACCACGGCCCGGGACCAGGTCGATTAGCGCGCTTCCGGCCCGCAACTGCACCAGGCCGATCGACGCCACCCTCCGTTCCTCGCTGCAACCGAGCACGTCGACGTAGAAGCGGATCATCCGGTCCATGTCGCGCACGCGCAGCACGACATGATCGAGGGCGCGGATACGAAAGGGGATCATCGGGCCGTACTCCGGTCGGGCAGGGTGAGCGGGACGCCCGCGGTCGACAGCAGCCGGCGCAGTTCGGCGAGCGCCCGCGCCTCGAGCTGGCGTACGCGTTCCTTCGACAGGCCGACCTCGCGCGAGACCGCTTCGAGGGAGACGCGCGCCCCGTCCAGATAGCGGCGCGCGATGATCAGGCGCTCGCGCTCCGGCAGGGCGGCGAGCGCCTGGGCGAGGCAGCGCATCCAGACGCCGCCGTCGTGCGCGGCGGCGGCCTGCGATTCCGGATCCGGCCGATCGTCGGGCACGCGGTCGAGCCATTCGGCGGCGCCCGTTTCCCGCGCCCGGCCGGCGCCCGGCACCGGTTCGTTCAGCGAGCGGTCGCGCCCGGCGATCCGCCGCGCCAGCGCCTGGATCTCGTCCGGCCCGAGGCGGAACCGGGCGGCGAGACGGCGCAGCGTGTCCTCGACGCCCGGCCGGCCGTCGTCGCCGAGATCGCCGGCGATCCGACGCAGTCGGAAGAACAGGGCCTTCTGCGCCGCCGTCGTGCCAATGCGAACCAGCGACCAGGACGCCACGACATGCTCCTGGATCGCGACGCGCACCCACCAGCCGGCATAGGTCGACAGGCGCACGCCCGCATCCGGATTGAACTTGCGCAGGGCGTGCATCAGCCCGACGACCCCCTCCTGCACCAGGTCGTTCATCGGCGTGCCGTAGCGGGCGTAGCGGCGCGCCATCGCACGCACGAAAGGCAGGTGGGAGGCGACCAGGCGCTCGGCCGCCTCCCTGTCGCCGCGGGCCGCGCGGAGCGCCAGCGCCGCCTCTTCCTCACGATTCAGCGGGCGATCTGGGGGGCGATCTGGGGGGCGATCCGGGGAGCGATCCGGCGCGCAGTCCTTCTGGCGATCCCTCTGACGATCGCTCTGGCGATCCGGTGACCGGTCGCGCCGCGGCGCGGCTCCCGCGGCGGCGCAACGACGATTGAGCGCGACCGCACGCCGCTGCGGCGCATCGGTCATGGCGTCACCCCTGGCGACCATCCCATTGTGCTTTAACTATAAGGTCGGAACGCCGCGCGAGTCTCGCGGCCATCGACGACCGACAGCCCGATCGAGGAACAGCCATGGCGAAGACGCCGAAGACGCCGGGCCGGAGCGCGCCGCGCAAGCCGACGGCGCCGCAGCGCGAGGCGATCGTCGACGCGACGCTCGCCCTGGTCGCCGAGCGCGGCTGGCGCCCGGTCAGCTTCGCCGACATCGCCGGTGCGGCCGGCGTCTCACTGGCCGACCTTTATGCCCTGTTCCCCGACAAGCAGGCGGTACTCGCCGCCTACGCGGCGCGGGTCGACCGCGCGATGCTGGCGGGTGCAGACGAGGACCTCGCCGCGGAGGGGCGTCGCGACCGCCTGTTCGACCTGCTCATGCGCCGCTTCGACGCGCTCGGTCAGGACCGCGCGGCGGTGCGCGCCATCCTGGCCGACGCGGCCCGCGATCCGGCGCTGGCGCTCGGCGGCGGCGCCCGCCTGCTGCGTTCGATGGCCTGGACGCTGGAGTCCGCGGGCATCGCATCGAGCGGCATCGTCGGCGCGCTGCGGGTCAAGACGCTGACGCTTCTCTATCTCTCGGCGATGCGCGTCTGGGTCGAGGACGACAGCGCCGATCTGGCCCGGACCATGGCCGCCGTCGATGCGCGACTGCGCCGGGCGGAGCGATTCCTGGGCGCGTAGCCGGGCGCACCCCCCTCGCCCAGTTTTTTGTGCAGTGCACAAGATTTTCTTGACTCTGCCTGCCACGGGTGCGATATGCCTCCTGCGTCTTCGCGCATGCACACATAATCGCGTGCAGCGCACTACAGGAGGGAAAGCGACATGAACAAGGCATATCCGAACTTCGATTTCGACGTCACCAAGTACATGACGCAGTTCAAGCTGCCGACGCCGGACCTGGACGCGCTGTTCGCAGCGCACCGCAAGAACGTCGAAGTGCTGACCGCGGCCAACCGCCGTGCATTCGAGGGCTATGGCGCGGTCGTCCGCCGCCAGGGCGAGATCGCGCGTGAGGCCATCGAGTCCTACACGGGCGTCCTGACCGAAATGATGTCCGAGGGCAGCCTGGAAGAGAAGGCCGGCAAGCAGGCCGATCTCGCCAAGCAGTCCTATGAGCGCGCCATCGCCAACTCGCGCGAGCTCGGCGATATGGTCGCCAAGACCAACGAGGAGGCCTTCGGCATCCTCAACGATCGCATCCGCGAAGGCTTCGGCGAGGCGAAGGAACTGGTGGTTGCCAACGTCGCGCGCGCCGGCGCCGCCGCCGAGCAGGCCTCCGACGGTTTCGCCACCGCGGCGAAGGCCCCGAAGGCCGCCGCCAGCAAGTAGGCACCTTCCCCTCCGAAGGTATCGGGCGCCGTGGGGCCGCGTCCGCCGGGAAGCGGCCCACAGCGCGTGCGGGGCCCCGCGCGCGTTCCGGCCGTTGGAAGGGCTGGCGTCCCGTTCCGCTTGCCCGCAAGCCCGGCTTTGCCCGCAGGTCCGGCATCGCTAAGCTGCGGCGGCCACAGCCGGAGCCGCCGATGACCGCCCCCGCACCGCCGATCGCCTTCGCCGACTTCATGAAGGTCGACGTGCGCGTCGGCACGATCGTCGAGGCGGAGAGCTTCCCCCAGGCGCGCCGGCCGGCCTACAGGCTGACGATCGATTTCGGGCCCGAGATCGGCCTGCGCCGCACCTCGGCGCAGATCACCCGCCGCTACGGCCTGGACGACCTGCCGGGCCGGCAGGTCGCGGCGGTGGTCAACTTTCCGCCGAAGCAGATCGGACCGTTCATGTCCGAGGTACTCGTGCTGGGCTTTCCGGACGCCGACGGCGAGGTCGTGCTCGTCGCGCCGACCCTGCCCGTACCGAACGGCGGCCGGCTTTACTGACGCTGCGCCGGCCGGCGCGTCGGCAACGAAGCGGTACCGGGCGCTTCAGGCCGCCTTTTCCGTATTGCCGCTGTTAGCCGAAGCCGCGGCGCTGCTGCCGGAGCGGGTATAGGCGACGGCGCAGTGCGAAGCGCAGTAGGGCTTGCCCGGCAGCACCGGCTCGCCGCAGAAATGAAACTCGGGCAGGCGGGGATCGCCGATCGGCCACTGGCAGGCGGGACCGGCGAAGCGCCGCACGGGTCGCGCCGGGCGCGATTCCCGCCGGATCGGCGAGGGCCGGCCGCTCAGGCCAAGCCGATGCGCCTTGCCGATGACCGCGTTCTTGGACATGCCGAGACGACGGCCGATCTCTGTCGTCGGAAGCCCCTCGTTCCAAAAGTTCTCCAGCGAGGCGATCAGTTCGGGTGTCCAACTCATGGTCCGCTCCCGCACGAGGTCTAGTGGGTATCGTGGGGGGGAGCCTACAAGATACAGCGCGGCGGCCGCAAGGACGGCGGAACGGTTATTCACAGGGAAGCGTAAGGCGGGCGCGCAGCCCGCCATGCGGCGAGTCCTCCAGGCGGATGTCGCCCCCATGCCCGCGCACGATGTCCCGGGCGATGCTGAGGCCGAGGCCGGTCCCGCCGGTGCCGGGGTTGCGCGAGCCCTCCAGCCGGTAGAACGGGCGGAACACGTTCTCCCGCTCCGCGGCCGGAATGCCCGGCCCGTCGTCGTCGATCCAGATCTCGATCTGCCGCCTCGCCCGTCGCGCACCGATCCAGGCGCGGCCGCCGTGGCGCACGGCATTGCCGACCAGATTGTCCAGGACGCGCCGGATCGCATTGCGCCGCAGCGGCACCGTCTCGTCGGGGGCGGCCTCGATCGTCACCGCGCCGCCGCTGCGCCGCGCCGAATCGGCCGCCTCGCTCAGCAGCTCCGCGACCCGCACCGGCTGCGTCGTCTCCTCCCCCTCGCCCCGTGCGAAGGCGAGGTAGCCGTTCAGCATCGTCTCCATCTCCTTCAGGTCGCTCTCCAGTTCGGCGACCGCCGGAGATCGGCGCAGCAGGGCCAGCTGCAGCTTCATGCGGGTGATCGGCGTGCGCAGATCGTGCGAAACGCCGGCGAGGAGTTCCGTGCGCTGCTGGATCTGGCGGCGGATGCGCTCGCGCATCAGCAGGAAGGCGGCGGCGGCCTGCTTCACCTCGACGGCGCCGGTGACCCGGAAGCCCTCCACGTCGCGCCCCTTGCCGAACGCGTCGGCGGCCGCGGCGAGACGGATGATCGGGCGAATCTGCTTGCGCATGAAGATGCCGGCGACGGCGACCAGGACGAGGGAGGAGCCGACCATCCAGAGGATGAAGATGTAGGTCGTGCTGGTGAACAGGCGCGAGCGCGGGACGATGACGTGCAGCAGGCCCTGCGCCAGCTGCACGTCGATCATGACGAAGGTCTCGCTGCTGTCGGTGTCGATACGGAACGGACGCCGGACCTGGTTGTCCATCGCGCGCGTCAGCTTCTTGCCGAGATTGTGGTCGGGCCAGGGCCGCTCGCCCGCCGGAAGGATGCCGTCCGGCTCGATGTTGGCGTGCAGGCCGGCGGACCGGGCCAGCGTCTCGAGCACCGCCGCCACCGTCAGCTCGTCCGCCGAGCGGTCGATCATGTCGATCGCCACGGCGACATCGCCCGCCACCGCCTGCGCCAGGCGCTTGCTGACGATGTCCCAGTGCCGATCGAAGAAGATCCAGGTGGCGATGACCTGCAGCAGCACCAGCGGGGTTACGATGATCAGCAGCGAGCGCCCGAACAGGGTGCGCGGCAGCGCCCGGTTCATCGGCTTCAGCAGCCTGCGCCGGCCCGACCGCTGCGCCGCCGCGTCGTCCGGCTCGACCAGCGGCGGCGAGGGACCGGGGGCGGCCCCCGGCCGGCGCGGCTGCGCCCGCACACCGGCGTCCAACGGGACGAGTTCCTCGTCGCCCTCGGCGAGATCGGGCCCCTGCGGGCGGGTCGCCATCTCACCCTTCCTCGACCAGGTCGGGACGCAGGACGTATCCGCGGCCCCACACCGTCTGCAGCCAGCGCGGCCGGCCGGGGTCGACCTCGATCTTGCGGCGCAGGCGCGTCACCTGGACGTCGACGGTGCGGGCGTTGCCCTCGATCCGGCTCGATTCGATCAGCGCCTCGCGCGACAGGATGCGCCCGGGCTGGATCGCCAGCGCCTTCAGGAGGCTCGCCTCCGCCGTCGTCAGGTGGACCGGCTCGCCGACCCGCGTCAGCTGCTCGCGGGCGATGTCGAAGGCGAAGTCGCCGAAGCCGACGCTGCGCACGGTGCCGCCGGAGGGCGCCTCCGCCGGCCGGCGGCGCAGGATCGTGCGCATGCGCAGCACGAGCTCGCGCGGCTCGAACGGCTTGACCACATAATCCTCCGCCCCCGCCTCCAGCCCCCGGATCCGGTCGTCCGCCTCGCCCATGGCGGTGAGCAGCAGAATCGGCGTGCCGCCGGGCGCGCGCTGCAGGTCGTGCGCGAGGTCGAGGCCGCTCTCGCCCGGCATCATCACGTCGAGCAGGACCAGGTCGAACCCCATCGCAGCGAGCTGGGCGCGGGCCTCGGCCGCACTCGCCGCCGTGGTCACGCGGAAGCCGTTGGCCGAGAGGAACCGCCGCAGCAGGTCGAGCAGCCGCCGGTCGTCATCCACCACCAGGACGTGCCACATGGCACCCACGGCCGCCTGTCCCACCTCCGGCAGGACGGCGGTCATCCGCGGCGCACCCGGGGCAGCGGGTCGGGCGCCGGGACCGCGGTCGCGACGCGCGCCCGGTCGCTCTCGCGGATCATGCCGACCAGGACGGTACGGAATCCTTCGACCGCCTCCGCCCCGGCGGCCCGGTAGGCACGGGCGAGGAAGGCGCGCTGGCGCTGGCCGATCTCCGCCTCCAGCGCCTCGCCCACCGGGGTGAGACGCAGCAGCCGCTGGCGCCGGTCGCGGGTGCCGGGACGCTGGGTCACGAGGCCGTCCGCCTGCAGGCGGCCGAGTACCCGGCCCAGGCTCTGCTTGGTCACGCGCAGGATCGACAGAAGCTCGCCCACGGTGATGTCGGGGTGGCGCGCGACGAAATAGAGCGCCCGATGGTCGGCACGCCCCAGGCCGCGCTGCTCCAGCAGCGCGTCCGTCTCGGCCATCAGGTCGCGGTTCGCGTAGAACAGCAGTTCGATCCCCTGGCGAAGATACTCTTCGCGCAGGAACAGCGGGTTCACGCGCGTGCCGAAGTCTGCCATGCTTCCACAATTGCGAAGGATATTGCGTGCTGCAAGCCCCGGGCGACATACTGCCACCCGGCGAGGCGCTGGCGCGCCGAAACAGGACAACCGCATCACCGAGAAAGCCCGCCCAATGGACAACATCCTGCCCTTCGACGACCGCGACGGCTCCATCTGGCTGGACGGCCGCCTGATCCCCTGGCGCGACGCCAAGCTGCACGTGCTGACGCACGGCCTGCACTATGCCAGTGCCGTCTTCGAGGGCGAACGCGTCTACAGCGGCCACATCTTCCGTTCGCTCGACCATACGAACCGCCTGTTCAACTCGGCCCGCCTCCTGGGCTTCGAGATCCCCTACTCGGTGGAGGAGATCGAGCAGGCCAAGCGCGACACGGTGGCCGCCATGGGCTTCACCGACGGCTATGTCCGGCCCATCGCCTGGCGCGGCACCGAGATGATGGGCGTCTCGGCACAGGCCAGCCGCATCCACGTCGCCATCGCCGCCTGGGAGTGGCCGGCCTACTTCTCGCCCGAGGCGAAACTCCAGGGCATCCGCATGAAGACCGGCCGCTGGCGGCGGCCCGCGCCGGACACCGCGCCGGTCCACGCCAAGGCGACCGGCCTCTACATGATCTGCACGATGAACAAGCACGAGGTCGAGGCGGAGGGCTATCACGACGCCCTGATGCTCGACTATCGCGGCTTCGCGGTCGAAGGCACCGGCGCCAACCTGTTCATGGTGCAGGAGGGCAAGCTGTTCACGCCGACGCCGGACTGCTTCCTGAACGGCATCACGCGCCAGACGGTCATCGGCCTCGCCGGCACGCGCCAGATCCCCGTGGTCGAGCGCCACATCACGCCCGAGGATCTGATGAAGGCCGAGGAGGTGTTCGTCACCGGCACGGCCGCCGAGGTGACGCCGGTCGGATCGATCGACGGCCAGAGCTTCACCGTCGGGCGCGTCACCCGGACGCTGATGGACGACTACACCCACCTCGTGCGCAATCCGAAGGCGCAGCAGGCGGCCTGACCCGCCGCCGCGGCGCGCGGGCGCCCAGCCCGCGCCCGCTGCGTGGCGTGACGGATCGAGGAGGCTTCAGGGCGCGGGGGTCGCCAGGGGCTTGTCCGAGTCGACGATGAAGAACGCGATGACCCGGGCCGGCCCGTCGCCGGTGGCGCGGGCGTCGTGCACCACGCCGGCCGGGACTACGTAGCTGCCCCCGCCTTCAGGGTCCGCGGCACCTCGCCGTCGAACTGCATCACGGCCACCCCCTCCAGCATGTAGCCGATCTCGTAGCCCGGATGCGAATGACGGGCGGCGGCGACGCCCGGCTGGACCTCGGCGATCGCCAGGAAGGCCGTCTTGCCGGGCACGTCGGCGAGGGCCACCCGCGCCCGCGGAATCCGCTTGATGCCCTCCTGTGCGCGCAGCGCGTCCGTCACCGCCAACCACGTCCGCATCCCGCTTCTCCCGACCTGCTTCCACCGACCCGATGCCGCCGGCCTGCGGGCCTTTCGCCCGTCCGGCTCTGTCCCTAATATCGCCGCCGAAACGTAATCCGGGGAGCGAAAATGCCAGCCGAAACCGCAGACGGCCCGGCCTGGGCCCACGAAATGTACGACCTGCTGCGCCGCCACGGCGTGACGCAGTTCTCCTACGTGCCCGATGCCGGACACCGGGTCATCATCGACCGGTCCCTCGCGGACCCCGATGTCCATTCGATCCCGCTGACCACCGAGGAGGAAGGCGTCGGCATCGCCGTCGGCGCACATCTGGGCGGCGAGAAGGCCGTGCTCTGCATGCAGTCGAGCGGCGCCGGCAACTGCATCAACTTCCTCTCCTTCGTGAAGAACGGCCCCTTCCCGATGCTGATGCTGCTCTCCATGCGCGGCGAATACGGCGAGGGCAATCCCTGGCAGATCCCGATGGGCCAGGCGACCCAGCCGGTGCTGGAGGCGATGGGCGTGATCTGCCTGCGCGCCGAACGGGCCGACGAGGTGGTGCCGACCGTCAACGCCGCCTGCGACATGGTCTGGAAGTCCGGGCAGGCGGTCGCCGTCCTGCTGACGCAGCGCCTGATCGGCGCCAAGGCATTCTGAGGAGAGGCCCGATGGCAGTTCAGCAGTCCCTCAACGAGCGCGCCAAGGCGATGAGCCCGGCCTTCGTGCTCGACCGCATCACCGCGGTGCCGAAACTGATCGGCGACCCGCGCGACATCCTCTTCGTCGCCGGCCTGGCCGGGACGGCCAAGGACGTCGCCGCCCTCTGCGGCGAGCGCTCCAACTATTTCGCCATGGCGGGCACGATGGGCGCGGCCGTCTCCGTCGGCATCGGCCTGGCACTGGCGCAGCCGCGCAAGCGCGTCATCGTCGCGACCGGCGACGGCGAACTGCTGATGAACATCGGCGCGCTCGCGACCGCCGCGATCATGGACCCGCCCAATCTCAGCATCCTGTGCGTCGACAACGGCCACTACGGCGAGACGGGCTATCAGAAGAGCCACACCAGCCTGGGCGTCGATCTGGAAAAGATGGCGATCGGCGCCGGCATCAGGTCGACCCGAACCGTATCGGAAGACGGCGAGATCGAGAGCGCCGGCAAGCTGCTGCGCGAATCGAACGGCGTGTCCTTCGTGCTGCTGCGCGTGGCGCCGACCGACGGGCCGAAATTCAAGCGCTCGCTCGACGCCTCCATCGCCAAGCGGCGCTTCATGGACGAACTGCACGGCCCGGAGATGTGACGCGGCCGGGGGGAGGGCCGCGCCGGCCCTCCCCCGCATCGTCAGCGTCGCATGGCGAACAGTTCCTCGCTGAGCGGCACGCGCTCGATGGCGGGATCGAGGCGCCAGCGATAGACGTGCATGGCCTCGAACACGCGATGCACGTAGTTCTGCGTCTCCTCGAAGGGGATGCTCTCGATCCAGTCGATGATGTCGACCATGCCGGACCGCGGATCGCCGAAACGCGCCAGCCAGCGATCGACGTTGCCGGGCCCGGCATTGTAGGCGGCAACCGCCAGCACCTTGGACCCGAACCGGTCCATCATCTGCGCCAGATAGGACTGTCCCAGCAGCATGTTGTAGGCGGGGTCGACGGTCAGGCCGCGGAGCGAATAGTCGACGCCCAGGCGCTTCGACATGTACTCCGCCGTGCCCGGCATGAGCTGCATCAGGCCCCGCGCGCCGGCACGGCTGACCGCCTCCGTGTCGAAGGCGCTTTCCTGGCGAATGACGGCTAGGACCAGGGCGGGATCGACGATCATCGGCCCCGGCGTGTCGAGGACCGGGAACAGGCGCTCCGGCAGGATAATGTCGCGCATGCGCAGCCGCCGCGCCGCCCACAGCGATAGGTTCGGATATTGCTGCTCGATCGCGAGATCGGCGACCAGCTGGCCGCGCGCGACGGTGTCGGCGTCCAGCCCGAGCTGGCTGATGAACGGCGCCGTGCGGCGGCGCTCGCCGAGCGCGCCCAGAAGCCGCACCAGCCGCACCCGCTCGTCGGCGTCGAAGGCGGCCTGATTCTCGGCGCGCGGCGGCGGCGGCGGCGTCAGGTTGGGCAGCAGCGCGGCGCC
>JBKBLL010000108.1:0-11968 GCA_046296375.1 Alphaproteobacteria bacterium
GCGCTGCGGTAGGGGTGCCTACCGCAGCGCGTCGTGCCGTTCTCGCGCACCCGAGAGTGCGTTCCGCCGGCGACCAGGCCGACCGTTCCAAGGCTCGCGAGCCCTGAAACGGCGATTTCCGGGCCTCAGCGCCGCCGGCGATGCCGATGCAGGTCGCCCCGTTCGCGGGGCCGTAGTGGAGATCAATCGGGCATGGCCAACGCGTCGTTCACCGGTCGCAAGCGTATCCGCAAATATTACGGTCGCATTCCGGAGGTGGCCCCGATCCCGAACCTCATCGAGGTTCAGAAGACATCCTACGACGCCTTCCTGCAGATGGACGTTGCCTGGAACGATCGCCGCCAGGCGGGCCTGCAGGAGGTCTTCGCGACGATCTTCCCGATCAAGGACTTCGGCGACAAGGCGCAGCTCGAATTCGTCAAGTACGAGTTCGAGGAGCCCAAATACGACGTCGAGGAGTGCCAGCAGCGCGGCATGACGTTCGCCGCGCCGCTGAAGGTCACCCTTCGCCTGGTCGTCTGGGACGTCGACGAGGAGACCGGCTCGCGCTCGATCCGCGACATCAAGGAGCAGGAAGTCTACATGGGCGACATGCCGCTCATGACGGACAACGGCACCTTCGTCATCAACGGCACCGAGCGCGTCATCGTCTCGCAGATGCACCGCTCGCCGGGTGTGTTCTTCGACCACGACCGCGGCAAGACCCACTCCTCGGGCAAGTATCTCTATGCCGCCCGCGTCATCCCCTACCGGGGATCGTGGCTGGACTTCGAGTTCGACTCGAAGGACCTCGTCTATGTCCGCATCGACCGGCGCCGCAAGCTGCCCGTGACGACGCTGCTGATGGCGCTCGAAGGCGAGCGGACGGAGCAGCGCCGGGCGAAGCTGCGTGAGGAGCGCGGCGATCCCGCCGCCGAACTGCCGCTGACCGAGGTCACCGGCATGACCGCCGACGAGGTCCTCGCGCATTTCTACGACCGCGTCGTGTTCCAGCTCGGCTCGGCCGGCTGGACGACGCAGTTCGATCCGGAGCGCCTGCGCGGCGTAAAGCTGACCGGCGACCTCAAGGACGCCCGGACCGGCGAAGTCGTGCTGAAGACCGGCACCAAGATCACACCGCGCATCCTGGAGCGGATGCGCGAGCAGGGTATCGAGGAGCAGCTCGTCGACGACGAGGAGTTGCACGGCCGCTTCATCGCCGAGGACATCGTCAATCCCGAGACCGGCGAGATCTACGCCGAAGCCGGCGGAGAGATCACCAAGGACGTACTGGAGCGGCTGGTCGAGGCCGGCGTGCGTGCCCTGCCGACGCTCGCGATCGACCACATCAACGTCGGCGCCTACATGCGCAACACGCTGGCGGTCGACCGGAACGAGAACCGCGAAGACGCGCTGATCGACATCTACAAGGTGATGCGGCCGGGCGAGCCGCCGACGCTGGAGAGCGCCGACACCCTGTTCCGCGGCCTGTTCTTCGACAGCGAGCGTTACGACCTGTCGGCCGTCGGCCGGGTCAAGATGAACGCGCGCCTCGGGCTGCAGGCGCCGGACACGATGCGCACGCTGCGCAAGGACGACGTCCTGGCCATCGTCCGCACCCTGGTGGAACTGAAGGACGGCAAGGGCGACATCGACGACATCGACCATCTCGGCAACCGGCGCGTGCGCTCGGTCGGCGAACTGATGGAGAATCAGTATCGCGTCGGCCTGCTGCGGATGGAGCGCGCGATCCGCGAGCGGATGAGTTCGGTCGACATCGACGCGGTGATGCCCCAGGACCTGATCAACGCCAAGCCGGCCGCGGCGGCGGTGCGCGAGTTCTTCGGCTCGTCGCAGCTCAGCCAGTTCATGGATCAGACCAACCCGCTGTCGGAGATCACCCACAAGCGCCGCCTGTCGGCGCTCGGCCCGGGCGGCCTGACGCGCGAGCGCGCCGGCTTCGAGGTGCGCGACGTGCACCCGACGCACTATGGCCGCATCTGCCCGATCGAGACGCCCGAAGGCCCGAACATCGGGCTGATCAACAGCCTCGCGACCTATGCGCGGGTCAACCAGTACGGCTTCATCGAGAGCCCGTATCGGCGCGTCCACGACGGCAAGGTGACCGATGAGGTCGTCTACCTGACCGCCATGGAGGAGGGGAAGTACACGATCGCGCAGGCGAACGCCGAGGTCGACGCGAACGGCATGCTCGCCTCCGACCTGGTCAGCTGCCGGCACGGCAACGACTTCCTGCTGGCCCGCCCCGACGGGATTCAGCTGATCGACGTGTCGCCGAAGCAGCTGGTGTCCGTCGCCGCGGCACTGATCCCGTTCCTGGAGAACGACGATGCCAACCGCGCGCTCATGGGTTCGAACATGCAGCGCCAGGCAGTGCCGCTGCTGCGCTCCGAGGCGCCGCTGGTCGGCACCGGCATGGAGGTCGCGGTCGCCCGCGACTCCGGTGCTGCGGTATCGGCACGCCGCGGCGGTGTCGTCGACCAGATCGACGCCACCCGCATCGTCGTCCGCGTCGGCGAGGCGGAGGCGGTCGACGGCATGGGCGTCGACATCTACAACCTGCGCAAGTTCCAGCGCTCGAACCAGAACACCTGCATCACGCAGCGGCCGCTGGTCGCGGTCGGCGATCGCGTGGCCAAGGGCGACATCATCGCCGACGGCCCGTCGACCAATCTCGGTGACCTCGCCCTCGGCCGGAACGTGCTCGTGGCGTTCATGCCGTGGAACGGCTTCAACTTCGAAGATTCCATCGTCATCTCCGAGCGCATCGCGCGGGACGACGTCTTCACCTCGATCCACATCGAGGAGTTCGAGGTGATGGCCCGCGACACCAAGCTGGGCCAGGAGGAGATCACCCGCGACATCCCGAACGTCGGCGAGGAAGCGCTTCGCCAGATGGACGAGGCGGGCATCGTCTATATCGGTGCCGAGGTGAAGCCGGGCGACATCCTGGTGGGCAAGGTGACGCCGAAGGGCGAGTCGCCGATGACGCCCGAGGAGAAGCTGCTGCGGGCCATCTTCGGCGAGAAGGCGTCCGACGTGCGCGACACCTCGCTGCGGGTGCCGCCGGGCGTGCAGGGAACGGTCGTCGACGTGCGCGTGTTCTCGCGCCGCGGCGTCGAGAAGGACGAGCGCGCGCGCGCCATCGACCAGTCCGAGATCGAGCGGCTGGCGAAGGACCGCGACGATGAGCGGGCGATCATCAGCCGGACGTTCCACGCCCGTCTGAAGGAACTCCTGATCGGCCAGAAGATCACCGGCGGTCCCAAGGGGGCCAAGGCGGGGACCGAGGTCAACGAAGCGGTGCTCGCGCAGTTCGCGCCGGCACAGTGGCGCCAACTCGCCGTCGCCGACGACAGGGTGATGGCCGAGATCGAGCGTATCGGCCGGCACTTCGACGAGAGCGTGAAGCGCCTGCAGGACCGGTTCGAGAACAAGGTCGAGAAGCTGCAGCGCGGCGACGAGCTGCCGCCCGGCGTCATGAAGATGGTCAAGGTCTTCGTGGCGGTGAAGCGCAAGCTCCAGTCGGGCGACAAGATGGCCGGCCGGCACGGCAACAAGGGCGTGGTGTCGCGCATCGTCCCGATCGAGGACATGCCGTCGCTGGAGGACGGCACCCCGGTCGACATCGTGCTGAACCCGCTCGGCGTGCCCTCGCGCATGAACGTCGGCCAGATCCTGGAGACGCACCTGGGATGGGCCTGTGCGGGTCTCGGCCGTCAGATCGGTAGGCTGCTGGACGACATCAGCCACGGCCGTAACGGCACCGACGCGCTGCGCAGCCGGCTCGCCGAGATCTATGGCGACTACCACGAGGACGAGCTCGCGCAGCTGTCCGAGGACGAGTTGCTGGAACTCGCCAACAACCTGACCAACGGCGTGCCCATCGCGACGCCCGTCTTCGACGGCGCGCGGGAGGACGACATCCAGCACGCGCTGGCGAGTGCCGGCCTGGAGAGTTCCGGTCAGGTCACGCTGGTCGACGGGCGCACGGGCGAGCCGTTCTCCCGGTCGGTGACGGTCGGCTACATCTACATGCTGAAGCTGCACCATCTGGTGGACGACAAGATCCACGCCCGGTCGATCGGACCGTACAGCCTCGTCACCCAGCAGCCGCTGGGCGGCAAGGCGCAGTTCGGCGGCCAGCGCTTCGGCGAGATGGAGGTCTGGGCGCTGGAGGCCTACGGCGCCGCCTATACGCTCCAGGAGATGCTCACCGTGAAGTCGGACGACGTGTCCGGCCGCACCAAGGTCTACGAGGCGATCGTGCGCGGCGACGACACGTTCGAGGCGGGCATCCCGGAATCCTTCAACGTCCTGGTGAAGGAACTGCGCTCGCTCGGCCTCAACGTCGACCTGCAGGAGAGCGAAGTCTGACCGTGCCCCGGCCGGACTCCTCGGGTGGCGGCGTCCCCGCCGCCGCAGTGCCGCCGGCCGGGCCGGCGGCACTGCGCCCTACGACCAGCGAATGTGAATCCGGCACCAACAGCCGGTCCGAACAGCCCCTCTCCGGGGCGTCAGGAGTGATGCGATGAACGAGCTGATGAGGTTTTTCGGGCAGGCCCCGAGCCCGCAGAGCTTCGACAAGATCCGCATCTCGGTCGCCAGTCCGGAGCGCATCCGCTCCTGGTCCTACGGCGAGATCAAGAAGCCGGAGACCATCAACTACCGCACGTTCAAGCCGGAACGTGACGGCCTGTTCTGCGCGCGCATCTTCGGTCCGATCAAGGACTACGAGTGCCTGTGCGGCAAGTACAAGCGCATGAAGTATCGCGGCATCGTCTGCGAGAAGTGCGGCGTCGAGGTCACCCTCTCCAAGGTGCGCCGCGAGCGGATGGGCCATATCGAACTGGCCTCGCCGGTCGCGCACATCTGGTTCCTGAAGTCGATGCCGAGCCGCATCGGCCTCATGCTCGACATGACGCTGCGCGAGCTTGAGAAGATCCTCTACTTCGAGAGCTACGTCGTCATCGAGCCGGGTCTGACCGACCTCAAGGAACGCCAGACCCTGACCGAGGAGGAGTACCTCCAGAAGCAGGAGGAGTTCGGCGAGGACGCCTTCACGGCGAAGATCGGCGCCGAGGCGATGAAGGACATGCTGGGGGCGCTCGACATCGCCGCCGAGCGCGACCGGCTGCGCCAGGAACTGCGCGAGACCACGTCGGAGGCCAAGCGCAAGAAGGCGGTCAAGCGGCTCAAGCTGATCGAGGCGTTCCTGGAGTCGGGCACGCATCCGGGATGGATGATCATGGACGTCGTCCCGGTCATCCCGCCGGAGCTCCGTCCGCTGGTGCCGCTCGACGGCGGCCGCTTCGCGACGTCCGACCTCAACGACCTCTACCGCCGGGTCATCAACCGGAACAACCGGCTGAAGCGCCTGATCGAACTGCGCGCGCCGGACATCATCATCCGCAACGAGAAGCGGATGCTGCAGGAGGCGGTCGACGCCCTGTTCGACAACGGCCGTCGCGGCCGGGTCATCACCGGCGCCAACAAGCGCCCGCTGAAGTCGCTCAGCGACATGCTGAAGGGCAAGCAGGGCCGCTTCCGCCAGAACCTGCTCGGTAAGCGCGTCGACTATTCCGGCCGTTCGGTCATCGTCGTCGGGCCGGAGATGAAGCTGCACCAGTGCGGGCTGCCGAAGAAGATGGCGCTCGAGCTGTTCAAGCCGTTCATCTATTCCAAGCTCGAACTCTACGGCATGGCGAGCACGATCAAGGCCGCCAAGCGGATGGTGGAGCGCGAGCGACCCGAAGTGTGGGACATCCTCGAGGAGGTGATCCGCGAGCACCCGGTGATGCTGAACCGGGCGCCGACCCTGCACCGCCTCGGCATCCAGAGCTTCGAGCCGGTGCTGATCGAGGGCAAGGCGATCCAGCTGCACCCGCTGGTGTGCACGGCGTTCAACGCGGACTTCGACGGCGACCAGATGGCGGTGCACGTGCCGCTCTCCCTCGAGGCGCAGCTGGAAGCGCGCGTCCTGATGATGTCGACCAACAACATCCTCAGCCCGGCAAACGGCAAGCCGATCATCGTGCCGACCCAGGACATCGTTCTCGGCCTCTATCACCTCTCCATGGAGCGTGGCGGCGAGAAGGGCGAGGGCATGGTCTTCCGCGATCTGGGCGAGGTCCAGCATGCGCTCGCCGCCGGCGCGGTCGCGATGCACGCGAAGGTCAGGGCGCGCTATATCGGCGTGGACGAGAACGGCAAGGACAAGGCGTCGGTCGTCGAAACGACGCCCGGGCGGATGATCCTGTCGGAGATCCTGCCGCGTCATCCGACGGTCAGCATCGCCCTGGTCAACAAGGTGCTGACCAAGAAAGAGATCGGCAACCTCATCGACATCGTCTACCGGAACTGCGGGCAGAAGGAGACGGTGATCTTCGCCGACCGCCTGATGCAGACCGGCTTCACCTGGGCGACGCGCGCCGGCATCTCGTTCGGCAAGGACGACATGGTCATCCCGGCTGCGAAGACGCGGCTGGTGGAGGCCGCCCAGGCGCGGGTGAAGGAGTTCGAGCAGCAGTACCAGGAAGGCTTGATCACCCAGGGCGAGAAATACAACAAGGTGATCGACGCCTGGTCGGAGACCACGGACAAGGTCGCCGACGAGATGATGAAGGAGATCCAGGCCGAGAAGCCGGGCGAGCCGATCAACGCCGTCTACATGATGGCGCATTCCGGCGCGCGCGGTTCCGCGGCGCAGATCAAGCAGCTGGCCGGCATGCGCGGCCTGATGGCCAAGCCGTCGGGCGAGATCATCGAGACGCCGATCATCTCCAACTTCAAGGAGGGACTGTCGGTCCTCGAGTACTTCAACTCCACCCACGGTGCCCGTAAGGGCCTCGCGGATACCGCGTTGAAGACGGCGAACTCGGGCTATCTGACGCGCCGCCTCGTCGACGTGGCGCAGGACTGCATCATCCGCGAGGAGGATTGCGGCACGACCAACGGCATCACCACGCGCGCCGTCATCGAGGGCGGCGACGTGATCGAGCCGCTGTTCGAGCGGATCCTGGGGCGTTCGGCCGCCGTCGACATCGTCGATCCGCTCGACGAGAAGCGGGTGATCGTGCGGGCGGGCCAACTCATCAACGAGGACGAGGCCGACGCGATCGAGCGGGCCGGCATCGACGCGGTGAAGATCCGCTCCGTGCTGACCTGCGAAGCGAAGGACGGCGTCTGTGCGGCATGCTATGGCCGCGACCTGGCGCGCGGCACCCCGGTCAACCAGGGCGAAGCCGTCGGCGTCATTGCCGCCCAGTCGATCGGCGAGCCCGGCACGCAGCTGACCATGCGCACCTTCCATATCGGCGGTGCGGCGCAGCGCGGCGCCGAGCAGTCGAGCGTGGAGGCCGTCCAGGAGGGCGCGATCCGGATCAACAACCGGAACGTCGTCATCGATTCCAACGGCACGCCCGTCGTGATGAGCCGCAACACCGAGATCCTGCTGTTCGACACCAGCGGGCGCGAACGGGCGCGGCACCGACTGCCCTACGGCGCGAAGCTGCTGGTGGACGAGGGCGCGCAGGTGACGCGCGGCCAGCGTCTGGCCGACTGGGACCCCTACACGCTGCCGATCATCACGGAGCGCGAGGGCATCGCCCACTATGTCGACCTGGTCGAGGGCGTGTCGATGCGCGAGGTGCTCGACGAGGCGACGGGCATCTCCAACCGCGTCGTTACCGACTGGCGCCAGCAGACCCGCGGTGCCGACCTGCGCCCGCGCATCACGCTCAGGACCGAGGACGGCGAGGTGCTGCAGCTCGCGAACGGGCTGGAGGCGCGCTACTTCATGTCGGTCGACGCGATCCTGTCGGTGCGGGACGGACAGAAGGTCCAGGCGGGCGACGTGCTGGCCCGTATCCCGCGCGAGTCGACCAAGACCCGTGACATCACGGGCGGTCTGCCGCGCGTGGCCGAACTGTTCGAGGCCCGCAAGCCGAAGGACTTCGCCATCATCGCGGAGCATGACGGCCGGGTCGAGTTCGGCAAGGACTACAAGACCAAGCGGCGCATCATCCTGCGTGCCGTCGACGGCACCGAGCAGTCGAGCGAGTACCTGATCCCGAAGGGGCGGCACGTCGCCGTCCGCGAGGGGGACTTCGTGCAGAAGGGCGACCTGCTGCTCGACGGCAATCCGGTGCCGCACGACATCCTTCACGTGCAGGGGGTCGAGGCGCTCGCAAACTATCTCACCAACGAGATCCAGGAGGTCTATCGCCTCCAGGGCGTGAAGATAAACGACAAGCACATCGAGGTGATCGTCCGGCAGATGCTGCAGAAGGTCGAGATCACCGACCCGGGCGAGACGACGTTCCTCGTGGGCGAACAGGTCGACCGCGTCGAGTTCGACCAGGTCAACGAAAAGGCCGTGGCGGAGGGCCTGCGCGTGGCGGAGTCCAAGCCCGTGCTGCAGGGCATCACCAAGGCGAGCCTGCAGACCCAGTCGTGGATCTCCGCCGCCTCCTTCCAGGAGACGACGAGGGTGCTGACCGAGGCGTCGGTCGCCGGCAAGGTCGACACCCTGCTCGGGCTGAAGGAGAACGTGATCGTCGGGCGCCTCATCCCGGCGGGCACGGGCAATGTGATGAACCGGCTGCGGCATCTCGCCGCCGAGCGCGACCGGGTGGCCGTGGCGGCCCAGCACGGCGTGCCGGCGATCGACGCCGATATCGGGGCCGGGCAGGCCTCGGCCGGCGAGTAGGAAGGGGCCAGCCCCGGACATCTGCCGGCATGCGGCGCGCGCGCCGTGCGCCGGCAGATTCAGGCTTCCTTTCGCTTGACGGGAGGCGGCCGCGTCCATAGTATCCGCCCACCTCATTTTGGGGCTGGCGGTAGGACCCGATCCTAAACGCAGCCTCGCGCGCATGCGTCAGAAGACGAAGCGCTCGATCAGCTGCAACAAAACCGGGGGGCAGGTCGGTCTCAGATCGGCGGCCCCCTATTGTTTCGCGGACCGCGCGCCAGTCGCGGCCCGCACTGTTTCGTCTTTGTCGAGGATTGGAAGGGAAGACGCATGCCGACGATCAGTCAGTTGATCCGGAATGCACGCAGCCCGCAGAAGGCGCGCAACAAGGTGCCGGCCCTCCAGGCCTGCCCGCAGAAGCGCGGCGTCTGCACCCGCGTCTACACGACCACGCCGAAGAAGCCGAACTCCGCGCTGCGAAAGGTCGCGCGCGTGCGGCTGACCAACGCCTACGAGGTGACCAGCTACATCCCGGGCGAGGGCCACAATCTGCAGGAGCACTCGGTCGTCCTGATCCGCGGCGGCCGCGTGAAGGATCTGCCCGGCGTGCGCTACCACATCATTCGCGGCACCCTCGACACGCAGGGCGTGGCGAGCCGGCGCCAGCGCCGTTCCAAGTACGGCGCCAAGCGGCCCAAGTGAGGATCTGAGGGATGTCCCGTCGCCATTCTGCCGAGAAGCGCGAGATCGCGGTCGATGCCCGTTTCGGGGACGCCGTGGTCAGCAAGTTCATCAACATCATGATGTATGGCGGCAAGAAGGCCGTCGCCGAGAAGATCGTGTACGACGCGATCGAGCGTGCGGCTTCGCGCGCCCACCAGGAGCCGGTGGAGGTGTTCCACACCGCACTCGACAACGTCCGTCCGAGCCTGGAGGTTCGGTCGCGCCGCGTCGGCGGCGCCACCTACCAGGTGCCCGTCGAGGTCCGGCCGGAGCGGGCGCAGGCACTGGCCCTGCGTTGGCTGATCAGCGCCGCGCGGGCGCGCTCGGAGAAGACGATGGTCGACCGGCTCTCGAACGAGATGCTGGATGCGGTCAACGCCCGGGGGTCGGCCGTCAAGAAGCGCGAGGATACGCACCGGATGGCCGAGGCCAACCGTGCCTTCTCGCACTATCGTTGGTAATCCAGGGCCCTAGGAGCTTTCCGATGCCCCGAACGACTCCGCTCGACCTGTACCGCAACATCGGCATCATGGCGCACATCGATGCCGGCAAGACCACGACGACGGAGCGCATCCTCTTTTACACCGGCCGGTCCTACAAGATCGGCGAGGTGCACGAGGGTACCGCCGTCATGGACTGGATGGAGCAGGAGCAGGAGCGCGGAATCACGATCACGTCGGCCGCGACGACCTGCGCGTGGCGCGACCATCGGATCAACATCATCGACACTCCCGGCCACGTCGATTTCACCATCGAGGTCGAGCGCAGTCTGCGCGTCCTCGACGGCGCGGTCGCGGTGTTCGACAGCGTCGCCGGCGTCGAGCCGCAGTCCGAGACGGTGTGGCGTCAGGCCGACAAGTATCACGTGCCGCGGATCTGTTTCGTCAACAAGATGGACCGGATCGGCGCCGACTTTTACCGCTGCGTGTCGATGATCATCGACCGGCTGGGCGCGACGCCACTCGTCCTGCATCTGCCGATCGGCACCGAGTCCGACTTTGTCGGCCTCGTCGATCTGGTGAAGATGAAGGCGATCATCTGGCGCGACGAGACGCTCGGGGCCGAGTTCGACGAAGTCGATATCCCGGCCGACATGGCCGAGTCCGCGGCCGAGTGGCGCCAGAAGCTGGTCGACCTCGCGGTCGAGCAGGACGACGCGGTCATGGAAGCGTATCTCGACGGCAACGAGCCCGACGCCGAGACGCTCCGCAAATGCATCCGCAAGGGAACCGTCGGCTTCAAGTTCGTGCCGGTGATCTGCGGTTCGGCCTTCAAGAACAAGGGCGTGCAGCCCCTGCTCGACGCGGTCGTCGACTTCCTGCCGAGCCCGACCGAGGTGCCGGACATCCGCGGCGTGAAGCCGGGCACCGACGAGCCGATGGTCCGCCGGTCAAGCGACGACGAGCCGTTCTCGGCTCTGGCGTTCAAGATCATGAACGACCCGTTCGTCGGGTCGCTGACGTTCATCCGGGTCTATTCGGGCGTGGTCGAGAGCGGCCAGACCCTGGTCAACACCGTGAAGGACAATCGCGAGCGCATCGGCCGCATGCTTCTGATGCATGCGAACACCCGCGAGGACGTGAAGGAAGCGCGCGCCGGCGACATCGTCGCGGTCGCGGGCCTGAAGAACACCACGACGGGCGACACGCTGTGCGATCCGACCAAGCAGGTCGTGCTCGAGCGCATGGAGTTCCCCGACCCGGTCATCGAGGTCGCCGTCGAGCCGAAGTCGAAGGCGGACCAGGAGAAGATGGGCGTCGCCCTGAACCGCCTGGCTCAGGAAGATCCGTCCTTCCGGGTGTCCGTCGACCACGAGAGCGGCCAGACGGTCATCAAGGGCATGGGTGAACTCCACCTGGAGATCCTCGTCGACCGGATGAAGCGCGAGTTCAAGGTCGACGCCAATGTCGGCGCGCCGCAGGTGGCCTACCGCGAGGCGATCTCCCGCAAGGCCGAGGTCGACTACACCCACAAGAAGCAGACGGGCGGCTCGGGCCAGTATGCGCGCATCAAGCTGGTGTTCGAGCCGCAGGAGCGCGGTGCGGGCAACCTGTTCGACGCGAAGATCGTCGGCGGCGCGGTCCCGAAGGAATACATCCCCGGCGTCGAGAAGGGCCTGAAGTCGGCCTGGCAGACGGGCGTCCTGGTGGGCTTCCCGGTCGTCGACGTCAAGATTTCGCTGATCGACGGTGCCTATCACGACGTCGACTCCAGCGTTCTCGCCTTCGAGATCGCGGCGCGTGCCGCGTTCAAGGAAGGCATGGAAAAGGCCAAGCCGTTGCTGCTCGAACCGATCATGCGGGTCGAGTGCGTGACGCCGGACGAGTATATGGGCGACATCATCGGCGACCTGAACAGCCGTCGGGGTCAGGTGACCGGCATGGATCAGCGCGGCAATGCGCGCGTGGTCAATGCGATGGTGCCGCTCGCGAACATGTTCGGCTACGTCAACACCCTGCGCTCGATGAGCCAGGGCCGTGCGCAGTACACCATGCACTTCGATCATTACGAGCAGGTGCCTCAGGCCGTCGCGGACGAAGTCCGCGCGAAGAT
>JBKBLL010000109.1:0-7016 GCA_046296375.1 Alphaproteobacteria bacterium
TGCGCCGACCGCGTTCATCACGTTCCCGACCAGCGTGAGATGGAGCATCTCCTCCACCGCCACGGTGCGGATGACGTGCCAGGCCTCGCGGTTGGTGCCGGGATGGATGGAGTACAGGGCGGTCAGGTAGGGCGGGATCGTCGCATGCTCGAGCTGCATAGCGGCGTAGAGATGCCGGTGCAGCGAGGCGACGTCGCGGATGGCATAGCGTGTCATGCTGAGGCTCCGGTCACCAGGGCGGCGGGCGCGGCGTCCCCCAGCCGCGCGGCGATGTCCTCCGCGGAGCGCAGGCAGAGCGCCGCGAGGGTCAGGGTCGTGTTGGCGGTCCCGATGCTGGGCATCGAGCCCGCGCCGGCGAGGGTGAGGTTGGCGTGGTCCCAGCTTCTCTGCCGATCGTTCACGACGGAGTCGCCGGCATTGGTGCCCATCAGGTGCGTGCCGGCCCAGTGATTGCCGCCGCGCACCACGTATCCCTCGCCATTGTGGGTGACGAAGCCGGGCGCGGACGGATCGTAGCGGGAATGATCTTCCGCACCGACGCGGCTGTAGAGGCGCCGGGCGAGGCGGCGCGATAAAGCCACCGTCTCGAGCGTGTAGTCGGAGAGGCCGAAATGGACGATGGGCCGCGGATTGCCGAGGGCGTCGCGGTAGGACGGGCTCACCGCGATTCGGTTGTCGGTATCCGGGAGCACCTCGATCATGCAGTCGAGCAGCACCTGTCGTCCGATCCTGTCGGCGACCGCGCGGCGCAGCGCCGGACCGAAGCGGTTGGCGTCGTCCACCAGTTCGTCGAGGTCGGTGGCGGGCGCGCCGGTCGCCCAGCCCCAGCCGTCATTGTGGATGGAGAAGCGCACCGCGGCCTGGCGGCTCCGATAGCGGCCGGTGCGCATGTCCTCGATACCCGAAGTGCAGAGCGGCCCGCGCATCGCCCCCACATGCTCGGGCATCAGCGCCCAGGTGAGCAGGTAGCCATGGTCCATGAGGTTGCGGCCCATGAGGCCGCTCGTGCCGGGTAGGTCGGAGGCCAGCATCAGCCGGGCGTTCTCCACCGCATTGGCGGCGAGCACGTACTCCCGCGCCTGCAGCCTGCCGGTGACGTGGCCGGGCGCGTCCGGGTCGGCGTAGCTGTCGCAGAGGATGCCGGTGACGGCGCCGGTGGCACCGTCGACCTCGACCCGTGACGCCACCGTCCTGGGCAGCAGGAACACATTCCCGGTGTTGAGCGCGTCCATCAGCGTGCGGCGGGCGTCGTACTTGGCCTGCACCGGGCAGATCGGCACGCAGTTCGTGTTGCCCTGGCAGCGGCCGCCGATGTCGACCTGGTGGAGGCTGACCGCGCCGGTCGGGCGGAAGCCGCGGCCACCGTCGTAGGCCGGGTTCGGGACGCCGTTGCGCGCCTGCGGGGTGGAGCGGACGGCGAGGGTGAACGTCTCGTCCGCGAGCGTCACCTGCGTCCCGTCGACGCCGCGGGCGATGACCTGGTCGAGCCAGCTCGGCGGCATCCGCCGCATCGGGTAGACGTAGCCGTCCGGGAACGAGAGGCCGCAATAGCCCTGGTCTTCGACGTCCGCGGAAACGCCGAGCTCGCGCTCGGCGGCACGGTAGTAGGGCTCGAGCGTGTCGTATCCGACCGGCCAGTCGCGGCCGACGCCGAACGCGCTGCGCAGCCTGAAGTCGTCGGGCACCATTCGCAGCGCCTTCGCCTCCCAGTGCCGGGTGGTGCCGCCGAGTGCGCGCGTATAGGTGCTGTCTATCTCCAGCGGGCCCGCCTGGACGAGGTAGCCGCGGTCGTTCGGCGTGCCGGGTTCGAGCTTTACCGTGTCCTGCCCACGCGGCATCGGCGCATTGCGCGCGGTGTAGTAGGGCGCGTTGTTGTCCTTCTCGACGGCGGTATAGAAGCGTTCGAGGCTTTCCTCGTAGTCGGCGACGGTGAGCTCGTTGCCGGCGCCGGCTTCGACGACGAGGACCCGAAAGCCTCGGCCGCCGAGCTGCTTGGCGATCAGGGCGCCGCTCACGCCGGATCCCACGATCACGGCGTCGAAGCGGGTCGCGAAGGCTGTTTCGGGGGACATGGTGAAGGGTGCGGATGCGATCATCACGGGTGTCTCGCGCGCAGGAGGAACGGGTCAGGCCGGAGCGTCGGCAGGTTCGGGCGTTCTCGCCCTGGTCGACGGAACGGCGGCTTCGCCGCGCCCCAGGGTCTCGATGAGGACCGCGACGAGCCCGGTCCAGCCGGTCTGATGCGACGCGCCGATGCCGGCACCGTTGTCGCCGTGGAAATACTCGTAGAAGAGCAGGCTCTCGGCCCAGGCGGGATCTGCCTGCATGGTGGCGTTGCCGCCATAGACGGGACGCCGGCCGTCCGGTCCGCGCTCGAAGATCGAGACGAGGCGGCGCGAGAGTTCGTCGGCAACCTGGGCGAGGGTCATCAGGTTGCCGGAGCCGGTCGGGCATTCGACCGTCAGTGTTTCGCCATAGTGGCGGTGGTAGGCGCGCAGGGCGTCGATGATCAGGTAGTTGATCGGCATCCAGACCGGGCCGCGCCAGTTGGAATTGCCGCCGAACATGCCCGAGTGGGACTCGGCCGGCTGGTAGCCCGCCTCGAAACGCTGTCCGTCGATCTCCAGGACGAACGGCGTATCGGCGTGCCGCCGCGAGAGGGAGCGGATGCCGTGCGGCGAGAGGAACTCCGCTTCGTCGAGGAGCGGACCGAGCAGGCGCACCAACTGGTCCCGCGCCAGGAACGACAGCAGGAGCGCATCCTCGTGCCGGCCTTCCTGCTCCGTCGCGCGGCCGAAGAGCGTGTCCTGTCGGCGCTCGAACCAGGCGAGGCGCCGGGCCATCGCCGGGTTGTCGGCCTGCTCCAGGGCGGCGAGGTCGAGCGGGGCTACCGCGATCATCGGCAGCACGCTGACCAGGGAGCGCACCTTGACGGGATGGAACGCGCCGTCGCCGGTGCGCAGGACGTCGTAGTAGAGCCCGTCCTCCGCATCCCAGAGGGTCGCAGCCCCGTCCGAGACGCGGCCGACGTGATCGAGCGCGTCGGCGATCAGCATGTAGTGCTGGAAGAACTTCGCGGCGAGTTCGTGGTAGCCGGAATCCTCCTCCGCCAGCAGCAGCGCCGTTTCCATCATGGTGAGCGCGAAGAAGCCCACCCAGGCCGTGCCATCGGACTGGTAGAGGCGGCCGCCGCTCGGAAGATAGCCGGACGACCGGTCGAACACGGAGATGTTGTCCAGCCCGAGGAAGCCGCCCTGGAACAGGTTGTTGCCGTCGGCATCCTTCCGGTTGACCCACCAGGTGAAGTAGAGGAGGCCGTGATCGAAGAGCCGACGCAGGAAGGCGGTGTCCAGCCTGCCGGTGGTCTCGCGCTCGTACTGGGCGATGCGTAGGCCGGCCCAGACCTGGACGGGCGGGTTCACGTCGTCGAAGGCCCACTCGTAGGCGGGCACCTGACCGTCCGGCCGCATGTACCATTCGCGCTTCAGCAGCATCACCTGGTCCTTGGCGAACTGCAGGTCGGTGCGTGCGAGCACGACGGTGTGGAAGCCGAGATCCCAGCTGGCGAACCAGGGGTATTCCCACTTGTCCGGCATCGAGATGACGTCTTCGGCATAGAAGTGCCGCCAGCCCGCGTTCCGTCCGGAGAGGCGCTCGGCCGGCGGCGGCATCTCGTCGCCGTCGAGCCAGTCGGCCACCACGTAGTGGAAGAACTGCTTGGACCAGAGCATGCCCGCATGGGCCTGACGCGCGACGGCGCGACGGTCCGGCCCCATCGCGGCGGGCAATTTCGCGTCGTAGAACGCGTCTGCCTCGGCGCGGCGCTCTTGGAACAGCGCCTCCGGCTCGCCGCCGAGATCGGCCGCGTCGGCGGCGTCGGCGAGTCGGAGCGTGACCGAAATGGTCCCGCCCGCCGGAACGTCGCGGCGGTAGAGCGCGGCCGCCTTGGTGCCCGCCATCGCCGGATCGACGCTGCCCGCGCCGTGCACGACATGGTCGTTGATGCCGTCCTTGGGGTATCGCGGTCCGCCGAGACCGTAGAGGCGCGCGGCGTTGGTCTCGTTCTCGCAGAAGAGGAGCGCGTCGGCGTCCGGGCAGACGAAGCGCCTGAGCCCCAGTTCGGGATGGCGCGCCTCGACCACACGCTCGCCGGCCGTAGCGAGAGCGGGCTTCTCGGCGTTGCGCTGCCAACTCCAGATATTCCGGAACCAGAGGGTGGGCAGGATCCAGATCGAGGCCGCGTCCGGACCACGGTTGGTTACCGTGACGCGCATCAGGATGTCTTCGGCGGTGCGCTTGGCGTATTCGACCGTTACGTCGAAATAGCGGTCGCCGTCGAACACGCCCGTATCCATCAGCTCGTATTCGAAGGCGGCCGGGTCGGTGGCCTTCCGGCGCGCGTTCTCCGCCACGAGGTCGGCATAGGGAAACGCCGCCTGCGGATACTTGTAGAGCATCCGCATGTAGCTGTGGGTCGGCGTGCTGTCCTGGTAGAAGTAGTACTCCTTGACGTCCTCGCCGTGATTGCCCTGGTCGTTGGTGAGGCCGAAGAGGCGTTCCTTCAGGATCGGGTCGTTGCCGTTCCAGAGCGCCAGCGCGAGGCACAGGTACTGCCGGTCGTCGGACAGTCCGGCGATCCCGTCCTCGCCCCAGCGATAGGCCTGGCTGCGTGCGTTGTCGTGGGGCAGATGGTCCCAGGCGGTGCCGTGCGCGCTGTAGTCCTCGCGCACCGTTCCCCACTGGCGCTCGCTGAGGTAGGGGCCCCAACGACGCCATGCGGTCTTGCCGGTGTCGGCATCGGAAAGGCGGGCGGCTTCGGCCGTGGCTGTCGTCACCTTGGTCATTCCTTCTGGCTTCCGGTGCGGCGTTCGGCCCGCTCGATCAGGTGCCAGGCACGCAGGACCTCGCCCACGCTCCAGGCTTGGGCGATGCAGCCGCGCGGCGCGTGCGGGGCGTCGCCTTCGAAGATTTCGTTGATCGTGCCGAGGCCTTGGATGCGCAGCTGGTCCGCCATGGGCGCGAGGATGGCGCGGGCGCGGGCGACGTCGCCGAAGGCGGCGAGATGCGCCTCCACGAACGGTCCGATGAGCCATGTCCACACCGTGCCGCGGTGGTACGCGCCGTCCCGCCTGGTCTGATCGCCACCGTACCCGCCGATATAGCCCGGCGTGCCGGGTGCCTGACTGCGCAGCCCCGCCGGCGTGAGGAGCGCGCCTTCGCAGGCCCGGACCACCTGGCGGCGCCGGTCGGCGTCCAGCACGCCGACGCCGGGGCGGGCTGCGAATATCTGGTTCGGACGCAGCACGTCCTCATGGCCCCCAGGGCCGTCCAGAACGTCGAAGAGGTAGCCCCGCTCGGCATTCCAGAAGCGGGCGAAGCCCTTCGTCGCCGCCGCGAGCAGCCCTTCGAACCGGTCCGCCGGCCGGCCGAGCCGGCGCGCCGCATCGGCGAGGAAGCGCAGGCCCGAGATCCAGAGCGCGTTGACCTCTACCGGCTTGCCGATCCTCGGCGTGACGACCCAGTCGCCGACCCGGGCGTCCATCCAGGTCAGCTGGACGCCCGGTTCTCCGGCCGCGATCAGCCCGTCCGCCGCATCGAGGTGGATTCCGTATCGCGTGCCGGCGCAGTGACGATCGACGATGTCCTCGAGCACCGGGAACATCTCGGCCAGGAAGGCGGCGTCGCCGGTCGCCGCATCCAGTGCCGCGACCGCCTCGATGAACCAGAAGGCGGCATCGACCGTGTTGAACTCGGGGGCGGTGCCGGCGTCGGGGAACCGGTTCGGCACCATGCCGCCGTCGACCGCATCGGCGAAAGCGCGCAGCACCGACTGCGCCACCGCGGTGCGGCCGGTTTCGATCAGGAGGCCGGGTAGCGAGATCATCGTGTCGCGGCCCCAGTCGGCGAACCAGTGGTAGCCGGCGATGACCGTGTGGCCGGCGCTGCCGTCGTGCAGCGTGCGACGCGCCACGAACTGGTCGGCGGCGAGGACCAGCTGGGCCACCCAATCCGGTGCGCCCTGGGCGAGCGGTCCCTGCGCCCTGCGCCAGCCATCCAGGATCCGTGCCTGCCGTGCCGCCTCGGCCGGGCCCGTAGAACAGTCCGCAACCGCCGCCGTCGGGCCGACATTCGCGACGAACTGCGCCGTGGCTCCGGGCGGGATCGTTACCCGCAGCGTGCCGGCACGGACGTGATCTTCGGCATCCGTGAGGCCGCGTGCGCGCTCCTGGGCGAGGTCGATCCCGCGCCACCATGCGGCCGCGGCTTCGGCCGTGCCGCCGGCCAGGCGGATATGCAGGCGGTCCTCGGCCCGGTCGTCCACCGCGACGGTGAGCGTGTCGCCGTCGGCGGCGACCGCAGGCAGCCAGTCGGCGGCGAAGCTGCGCCCGTGATAGTCGCGGAAGTCGGTCAGCGCCTCGAGCGCGAGTTCCACTGGTTCTTCGGACCAGAGGTTCGCGTAGTCGACGCGCACGACATTGGCACCGTGGTCCATGGTCACCCGCTTTTCCAGGACGAAGCGGGCGCCGGCGTAGCGCCAGACGGGCGTGGTGCCTTCCAGGCGCACGCTCTCCAACGTCGCTCGGCCGTCCGGCGCGACCGTGCCGTCTTGCCAGCGCAGCGCTCCGATCGCTTCCGTGACCCCGCCGGCCGTAACCCTTTCCGGCGTCGCGGCCAGAACCACGGTCCGTCCGACGGGCGGCGACATCGCCGCGACCAGCAGTCCGTGGTAACCCCGGGTGGGCATGCCGGCGACCGTTCCGGAGGCGTAGCCGCCGATCCCGTTGGTGACCAGCCACTCCAGCCCTTCACAACCCGGCCAGTCGGCGCAGACGTCGCGGCCCAGGCGCATGCCGGGCAGAGGCGAAACGTTGGGGGTGGTCGGGCTCATGCCGTCGCTCCGCCGGCCGTCCGATGGGTAGCGGAATCTCCGGGAGGAACGGGCACCGTGAAGCGGATGCGGTCCGGGGGGGCCCCCCGGGGGGGGCGCCGGCCCCAAACCCCCCCCGCGGCGGGTT
>JBKBLL010000109.1:7026-11937 GCA_046296375.1 Alphaproteobacteria bacterium
ATCTCGGGTTGGACCGGGCACGGTGAAGCGGTTGGGGTCCGTCGCGCCCCAGGGGGGCGCGATCCGCAGCATACCCTCCGGACTTGCGGTTCGGTGGCGTCGGGAAGCCCCCGCTTTCCCGTGGTCATCGATCGCGAACAAATTCCCCCCTCGCTGGCATCGGCTCTGCCGGCTGGCTTTGTCGACCAGAACGTCCTGGAACGCCGGTTCCCATATCCGCTTGCGGTGCGGGGGTCGGCCGGTGCGTCGACCTCCCGGGTCGTTGTCGCTGAGCAGGCCGCCTCTGCGGACCTCGTGACGGTCGCGGCGCATGATCTTTCGTGGCGCGCGGTTCTCACGGTGCCTGACCTACGCCCTTATGCGAGCCGTCCCTGGACCTAAAGGCTTAATACTTCGGAGCCTAGGTCCAGTTCATGAACGAAACGTTAACACCGTAAGGCTTTGTCGTCAGGGGGCCGGGCATCCTAGATGTGTGAAATGCGCTCAGTCGCGGCCCACCTCCGGCATCGCCGACGGGCTCGCGAAGCCGCCGAGCAGGAAGGCGGTCAGTTCCTCGATCGCGGCATCGCTCTCGCGTTGCGGCGGCGGGATGACGACGTTGGCCATGTCCTCGGGCAGGCGCGTCATGCGCCGGCGGCCGCCCATGGCGAACATCAGCGCGCCGACCATGAAGTTGTAGCGCCAGAGAACATCCTCCAGCGGCAGGTCCGGCAGGCAGTTCTGCAGGGCGGCTATGAACTCCTGCCGCACCGCGCCGTAGTAGCGCGACAGGAACTCGCGCTCGCCCGGCATCGAGAAGGCCCGGCTGAGAAAGTGCATCATCGCGATGACCCGCGCCCCGCCCGACGGCGCGTCGAGCTGACGGAGGGGCGGCGTTACGAACGCGCGCACCACCACCTCCATCGACAGCACGCCGCCCGAGGCGTCCCGGGCGTGCCGCAGCAGGCTGAGCCGCTCTTCGTTGATCGGGACGGCGCGTCTCGCGAACATCGCCTCGAACAGCCGCTCCTTGCCGCCGAAATGGTAGTTGACGGCGGCGAGGTTGACGTTCGCGGCATCCGCCACGTTGCGGATCGAGACCCCCGCGAAGCCGCGTTCGGCGAACAGGGTTTCGGCCGTGTCGAGGATGCGCGTGCGCGTCCGGTCGCCGGCGCGCCCGGCATCGGCGGCGGGCGGCGCGGACGGGGCCGGTTCTCGGGGCGGAGCGGCCGACCTGTTTCGCATCGCTGTCCCGGCGCTAACGGGCGAACATCAGGCCGGGCAGATATGTCGCGATACCCGGAAACGCCACCAGAAGAGCGACCGCGACGACCATCAGCAGGAAGAACGGAAGTGCGGCGCGGGAGACGAAGATCAGGTTACGGCCGGTCATGCCCTGAAGGACGAAGAGGTTCAGTCCTACGGGAGGCGTGATCAGCGACATCTCCACGACGATGACGAGATAGATGCCGAACCAGAGCGGATCGATCCCGACCTGCTTGACGGCGACGAGCAGCAGCGAAGTGCTGAGCACGACGATCGAGATTCCGTCGAGGAAGCAGCCGAGCAGGATGAAGACCAGGGTCAGCACCGCCAGCAGCGCGTAGCGTGACAGCCCCATGGAGAGGATGGCGTCGGCGACCCAGTGCGACAGTCCGGCATAGTCCATCGCTACGGAAAGAAAGGCCGATGCGGCGAGGATGAAGCAGATCATGCAGGACGCCCGCGTCGCACCGATCACGCTGTCGAAGAACGTGCGCCATGTGAGGCTGCGTTGGGTCGCGGCGATGACGAGCGCGCCCAGAACGCCGATCGCCGCCGCCTCCGTCGCGGTCGCGATTCCGCCGTAGATCGATCCCAGCACGCTGGCGATCAGGATGAGGACCGGGATCAGCCGGCGCGCGCGCCAGATCTTCTCCAGAAAGGGCACCACCTCGGGCGACCTGGGCGCGCGCGCCGGGTCGAACAGGGCCGCCGCCACCACATAGGCCATGAACAGTCCGATCACCATCAGCCCCGGCAATACGCCGGCGACGAACAGGCGGACGATCGAGACGTCGGCGGCGACGCCGTAGACGATCATGATGATCGACGGCGGGATCAGCAGGCCGAGCGTCCCGGAGCCCGCCAGCGTGCCTATCGCCAAGCGTTCGTCGTAGCCGCGCTTGGCGAGTTCGGGCAGGGCGATCTTGCCGATCGTGACCGTGGTGGCGACGGAGGAACCGGAGACGGCGGCGAAGATGCTGCAGCCGAGGACGTTGACGTGCAGCAGCCGTCCCGGAATCCGGCCCAGCCACGGGGCGAGGCCCTCGAACATCTGGTCGGAGAGACGCGTCCGGAACAGGATCTCGCCCATCCATATGAAGAGCGGCAGCGCGGTGAGCGTCCAGCTCGTCGTGCTGCCCCAGACGGTGGTCCCCAAGACTGCGCCGGGCGGCGCCGCGCCCGAGAGTTCCAGCCCGATCACGCCGAGCGCGACCAGCGACACCGCGACCCACAGGCCGGCGCCCAGGAGCACGAACAGCAGGACCGCTATGATGCCGGCGAGGACGACCGGATCCATCCCGGCCTCAGGTCCGCAGGTCTCGGGCGGAGCCGGCCAGATGGATCGGCCGCCGTCCGAGAAGGACGGTGACGAGCCCGTCGAGGACGGCCACGAACATGATCCACAGGCCGACGGAAACCGCGATCTGCGGGATCCACAGCGGCATGGCGATGAGTCCGGGCGCGATGTCCCGGAACTGGTGCGACTGCCACGTCATGACGCTCGCATGCCATGCGAAGTAGCCGATGAGGCCGGTCGCTGCCGTCAGGCATGCGATCTCGAAGGCGTGGCGCAAGCGTTTGGGCATCGTCTCGAGCAGGAGCTCGATGCGGATGTGACCGCCCGTGGCGAACGTATGGGCGAGAGCGAGAAACGTGGATGCCGCCAGGAGGTAGCCGACGATCTGGTCCGCGCCGCGCACGAAGATGCCGGCCGCCCGCCCGCCGATCTGCGCCAGCACGAGGACGGCGATGAACACCAGGCAGACGCCGGCGAGAATCGCGGCCGCGAAGTAGAGCGCGTCCAGCGCCCTGCGCAGCGACATCACCGTCGCCGTCGCCGAAGGGGACCCGCCCGGTTCATCGCTTCATCGCATCGCGGAGCGCCTTGCCTTCGTCCCCGGCTTTGACGACCCATTCGTTCAGCATGTCGGCGCCGACCTTGCGCAGTTCGGTCATCAGCATCTCGCTCGGCTCGACGACCTGCATCCCGTGCTGGCCGATCTCCTCCAGGGCTTCCGTCTCGCGCCGCTGGCTCATCTCCCAGCCGCGCGTCTCGGCCTGCGCAGCCGCCTCCAGGACCGCCTGCTTCAGGTCGTCGGAGAGCGCGTCGAAGGCACGCTGGTTAACCACGAAGGCGTCCTTGCTGTGCATCGCCCGGGTGTTGTGAAAATACTTGGCGTAGTCCCAGGCCTGGGTGTCGACCCCGGTGGTCGGCGAGTAGATGCTCGAATCGACCAGGCCGGTGAAGAAGGCCTGCGAGATCTCGGCGGTCTGCACCACGGTCGGGGCCGCGCCGAGCAGTTCGGCGAACCGCGCCGTGGTCTGGCCGGCGGTGCGCATCTTGGAGCCCTTCAGATCGGCGGCGGACTCGATCGGCTTCTGCGAGACGATCCCCTGGCCCGGCCAGGGTACGTAGAAGAGCGCGCGGACGCCGCGTTCGCCCAGCCGACGGTCGAGGGTGGGCCGCTGCAGTTCGTAGAGCCGGCGCGCCTCGTCATAGCCGACGGCGACGAAGGGTATGGTATCGACCTCGAAGAACGGGTCCTGATTCCCGTGCAGGAACAGCAGGACGTCCCCGCCCTGCACCTGGCCCGTCTGGACCGCGCGCAGGATGTCGGGGAGGCGGACCAGCGACGCGCCCGAATGAACCACCATCTCCAGGCGCCCGTCGGTGGCCGCCTTGACGTCCTCGGCGAACGCGCGGACGTTCTGGGTCTGGAAGTTCGTCTCGGCGAACCCGGTGGCGACGATCCATCGGGTCTGCAGCGCCTGTGCGGTCCCTGCCGCCAGAGCGATCGCCAGCGCGCCTGCAATGCCACCGGCCAGAGCACGAAGTCGCATGGTCATGGTTGGCGTCTCCCTTCTTGTCATACACCCGTTTGATACGGGCGTTTGGACCATCATGCCGTCGTCGCCGGTCTCCATCAACCGGCGGGAGATCGTCCGTTCGATCGCGGGAGGGGCCGCGGTCCGGCGATGGCGCGTGGACCGGCCATTGTCGCCGGGACGCTGGGTCAGGCGGCGTCGGCGCGGATCATGTCCGCCGCTTTTTCGCCGATCATGATGGTGGGGGCGTTGGTGTTGCCGGAAGTGAGGGTCGGCATGACGGAAGCGTCGGCGACGCGCAGGCCGGACAGGCCCCGGACGCGCAGGCGGGCGTCGACCACGGCCTGCGGATCGTCGCCCATGCGGCAGGTGCCGACGGGGTGGTAGGTCGTCTCGGCAGCGGCGCGTACCCAGTCGAGGATCGCGTCGTCCGAGGTGCGCTCCGGGCCGGGGGCGAGTTCGGCTATGCGCAGGGGTGCCAGGGCGGGGGCCGTCATGACGGCGCGCGCGATCCTGACCGCGCGGACGGTCAGTTCGCCGTCGACGGCCGCGGAGAGGAAGTTGAAGCGAATCTCCGGCGGGCGTCGCGGGTCGGCCGAGGCGATGTGGACGTGGCCCCGGCTCTCCGGTCGCATCGGATGGGCGTAGCAGGTCATGCCCGAGTTGCGGGAGAGGACGGGGCCGTCCGGCCCGGGCTCCGTCAGCATCGGGACCCAGCCGAGCAGCAGGTCGGGTGCCTCCAGCCCCTCGCGCGAGCGCACGAAGGCGCGGATGGGAGCGGCCACCATGCCCAGCATGCCGCGGCCGGTGAGGAGATAGCGCAGCGCCTGGCCGACCAGG
>JBKBLL010000110.1:0-11807 GCA_046296375.1 Alphaproteobacteria bacterium
CAGTCCCAGAGGATCGCCGCGACGGTCTCGATCGTCGCGGTCGCCGCGAGTTCGCAGGCGTCGCGCCCCCGATAGAAAAGGCGCCCCTCCGCGATCAGGGTGATGGCGGAGTCGAGTACCGGCGCCCCCCATGCGAGCGCCTCCGGCCTGGCGCCCGCGGGTTCGCGGCCGGGTGCCTTGCGGTCACGCAGGCGCTTCACATCGTCGGCACGGTAGAGCCGGCGACGCGCGCCGGTGCCGGCCTCCGAGCGGATCAGGCCTCGGCTGACATAAGCGTAAAGCGTGGCGCGACTCACGCTCAGTTCCGAGGCAGCTTCCTCGGCCGTGAGATACCGGACTTCGCCCATATATTGACCGTACCAATCAAGATTGACGATCTATATGTCTGACCAAATCCTTCGTCAATGCGATGGAGGAGAACGAGACATGGATGCCGGACTTGAAGGCGTGCTGGCGGCGGAGACGCGGCTGAGCGACGTGCGCGGCGAGGAAGGCCGCCTGATCGTCTGCGGCTTCGACCTGGAAACCCTGGTCGCGCGATTCGGATTCGAGGAGACGGCGGCGCTGCTCTGGACGGGCGCGACCGATCCCGCGATGGACGGCGACGCCGTGCGCGAGGCCCTCGCCGCCGCGCGGATGGAGACGGGTGCACTGCTGCCGCGCTTCGCCGCCGCGACGGATGGGCTGTCGCCGATCGAGGCGCTGCGGCTCGGCCTCTCCATGCTGCCGGAGGAGGCCGCCGCGCCGGCGCATATTCGCGTCACTGCGGCGATACCCGTGTTCCTCGCCGCCCAGCAGCGCCGGCGCAGCGGGCTCGATCCCGTCGCCCCCTCGGCCGGGCGCCGGCAGACGGCCGACTTTCTGCACATGCTGTCGGGGTCGGAACCCGATCCGGCGAAAGTCCGGGCGCTGGAGACCTATCTCGTCACTGTCGCCGACCACGGCCTCAACGCGTCCACATTCACGGCGCGGGTGGTCGCGTCCACGCGCCCCGGCATCCTGTCCGCCGTGATCGCCGGGCTGTGCGCGCTCAAGGGACCGCTGCACGGCGGCGCGCCCGGCCCCGTCCTCGACATGTTCGACGAGATCGGCGGCGAGGCACGCATCGCCGGGTGGGTGCGCGAACGGCTCGACGCCAAGGACCGGCTGATGGGGTTCGGCCACCGCGTCTACCGCGCCCGCGATCCACGCGCCGACATCCTCAAAGCCGAGGTGGCGCGCCTGCGCGGCACGGCCGACCGCATCGCCTTCGCCGAGAAGGTCGAGCGCGGCGTGCTAGAGGCGCTGGCGGAGCGCTATCCGGGCCGCCGGCTGGAGACGAACGTCGAGTTCTACACCGCACTCCTGCTGGACGCGGTCGGCGTCGCGCGCGACACCTTCACAGCGCTCTTCGCGATGGGGCGCGTGCTGGGCTGGACGGCGCACGCCTTCGAGCAGATCGGCACGGGGCGGCTGGTCCGGCCGGCCTCGGTCTATGTCGGGCCGCAGCCGGCGGAACCGCACCACGCCGCCGTCGGATAGTGCGCGCGGCGGGATCCGCGGCCGGCCGGGTCAGGCGCGCTGCGCCAGTTCCCAGCCGCGCTGCGCCATGGTAAGCGCCAGGCGGCCGACCTCCTCCGCGTCGTCGGCCGCCGCATTGCCGGCCAGGCCCCGCGCCCGCACGCCGTCCAGGATCGCGGCGAACCGGAACATGGAGAAGACCAGGTGCACGTCGCGCATCGTGTCCGTGCGCCCGGCGGCCTTCACATAGGTTTCGACGAACGCCTCCTGCGACGGGAACCCCAGCCCTTCCACGTCTAGCCCGCGCAGTCCCCAATATTCCTCGGGGGTGGCGTGGTAGAGAATGCAGCAATAGGCGAGGTCGGAGAGCGGGTGGCCCAGCGTCGCCAGTTCCCAGTCGAACACCGCGACCACGCGCGGCTCGGTCGGGTGGAACATGACGTTGCCGATGCGGAAGTCGCCGTGGACGACGGTCGTCTCGTCCCCCGGCGGCAGGTGCGGCGGCAGCCACTCCATCAGCCGGTCCATCTCCGCGATCTCGCGGGTTTTGGTCTGCAGGTAGTTCCGGCTCCACCGGTTGAACTGCCGCTCGTAATAGCTGCCGGGTCGGCCGAAATCGCCCAGGCCGACCGCGGCGGGATCGACGGCGTGCAGCCTCGCCAGCGTCTCGGCCACCGCGCGGTACATCGGCGCGCGCTCTTCGCGCTCGGTTCCCGGCAGCGCGCAGTCTGTGAAGACGCGCCCGACCTTGCGCTCCATCACATAGAAGGGCGTGCCGACGACGGAGCGGTCGTCGCTGAAGAAATGCATCTGCGCAACCGGAACGCCGGTGCCCTCCAGCGCCTTCTGGACGCGGAACTCACGATCGACCGCATGGGCGGACGGCAGCAGATCGCCCGGCGGCTGCTTGCGCAGCACATATTCGGCGTTCGGCCAGCGCAGCAGGAAGGTCGGATTCGACTGGCCGTAGCCGAACTGCTCGACCGTCAGCCTGCCGGTCGCGTCGGGAAGATGCTCGCGCACCACCCCGGCCAGCCGGTCCTCGTCGAAGCGATGCGCGGCGCGGACGGTGCTGGTCTTGGTGCCTTCCGACACGATGCCCGGATTGTGCGGCATGGATGCTCCCGATCTCCGGCAAGCGGTCAGCGGACCGGCCCGAAATTCTCGTAGCGGCTGTCATAGTCGAGGAAGCTCGAGGGCCGCGGGCGGCGGGTCGGATGCATCCAGTAGGCGTCGATCTCCGCCTCGCTGGCCCCTTCCTCGCGCAGCACGTCGTCGTCCAGGAAGAAGCGGCCGGTGCAGTCGCGCGACGGCCTGGTGACGATCGCGAGCGCGGCGTCCGCCATGATCGCCGGCCGCCGGCAGACGTCGTAGATGTCCGGGTTGAACACCTTGACCGCCATCGTCGCCACGGCGTAGCGCGGCCAGAGCCCGTTCGAGGCGATCCCGTGTTCGGCGAACTCCTCGGCCCAGCCCAGCACGCACATCGCCATGCAGTATTTCGACATGGTGCGCGCCAGCCGCTCGGCGAACCAGCGCGGGTCGAGGTTGATCGGCGCCGCGATGGTCAGGATGTGCGGGTTCGGCGACTTCTGGAGGAAAGGCAGGCAGGCCTGGGTCGTGAAGAAGGTGCCGCGCGCGTTCACGTCGAACATCACGTCCCACTGTTTCGGCGTGGTGTCCGGCGTCTTGGTGAAGGTCTGGGCGCTGGCGTTGTTGACGACGATGTCGATCCCGCCGAACGCCTCGGCCGCCTTCTCGGCGGCGGCGAAGATCTGGTTCTCGTCGCGCAGGTCGAGCTGGACGGCCAGCGCCCGCCCGCCCCGGCGCTCGCATTCCTCGGCGACCGAATGGATCGTGCCGGGCAGCTTGCCGTGCGGCTCGGACGTCTTGCCGGTGACGACGACGTTGGCGCCCGCTTCGGCGCAGCGCAGCGCGATCGCCTCCCCGACGCCACGCGACGACCCGGTTACGAGCACGGTGCGGCCGCGCAGATCCGGCGTACGGCGCGGTTCGGTCGGGTTCTGCGGTATGGTCTCGATCGTCATGGGCTCACTCGCCTGAGAAATCCGGCTTCGTCTTCGAAGTGAACGCGACCACGCCGGCCGCGAAATCGCGTGTCGCGGTGGAAGCGACGAAGGCGGCCCGCTCGGCGTCGAGTTGGGTGACGAGGTCGGTCTCGGAGGCCGCGCGGATGAGCGTCTTGGTGGCCGAATAGGCCCGGGTCGGGCCGGCGGCGAGGCGGGAGGCCAGCCGCTCGGTCTCACCGGCGAGATCGGCCTCCGGCACGACGCGGTTGACGAGCCCCAGGTCCAGCGCCTTCGCCCCGTCGAACCGGTCGGCGAGCAGGGCGATCTCCATCGCCCGGCGCATGCCGGCGAGACGCGGCAGGTTGAAGGTGGCGCCGCCGTCGGGGCTCGTCCCGATATTGGCATAGGCGAGCGTGAACACGGCGGTGTCGGCGGCGATCGCGAGGTCGGTGGCGAGCGCCAGGCTGAGGCCGGCGCCGGCGACCGGTCCGTGCAGCGACGCCAGAACGGGCTTGGGCATGCGCGCGACCGCCTTGACCGCCTCGTGGAACACCTCGATCAGGCCGCCGGCCACCGTCTCGATCCGGTCGAGGTCGCGATGGAACCCGGCCACGTCGCCGCCCGCCATGAAGCCGCGGCCGGCGCCGCGGATCACCACGCAGCGCACGTCCGCATCGTGTTCCAGATCGAGCATCGCCGCGCGCAGCGCCTCCGCCATGGCCATGTCGAGCGCGTTCAGCACCTGCGGCCGGTTCAGCGTGACGGTCGCGACGGCGCCCGCCCGCTCCACCAAAATCGGAGCCTCTTCGGCCATTCCGTCTCCTCCCTGTCCGCCGGCACCCTAGCGTCTGGCCGGTACGGCGACAACGCCCGGAACGGCGCGGGGGTCCCCGCAGCGGCGGCCGGGGAGAACGCCGAAGGCGATCCGGGTCGCCCCGGATCGCCTCCTCGCCTGCCCCGGCGCGTGGTCGCGCTGGCCGGTCCCCGCTGCCCTCGCTCAGAAGGGGAAGATGATGTCGTAGATCTGCTGGCCGTAGCGCGGCTGCTGCACGTCGGAGATGTGGCCGCGGCCGCCATAGGCGATGCGTGCTTCGGCGATCTTCTCGTAGGTGATCGCATTCTCCGACGTGATGTCCTCGGGCCGGACCACGCCCGCGATCAGCAGTTCGCGGACCTCGAAGTTCACGCGAACCTCCTGACGACCCTGGATCGCCATGTTCCCGTTCGGCAGCACCTGGGTGACGATGGCCGCGATCTTCAGGTTGATCGCCTCGCCGCGGGTCACGGCACCGCCGCCGGCGTTCGACGTGCCGCTGCGCATGTCGATCAGGCTGTTCGGGTTGACCGTACTGGGCAGGATCTTGGTGAGCTGCGACTCCAGGCCGAGGAGGGACGGCATACCGGCGCTCTCGCTGTTGTTGCGGGTCCGGGTCGTGTTGTTCTGGATCTGCGCCTTGTCGTCGATCCGGATCAGCACGGTGAGGATGTCGCCGACGCGCGCCGCGCGCTGATCCTTGAGGAACGCGCGCGAGCCGCTGCGCCACAGCGAATTGGCCGAACGCTCCATCGGCTGGGGCGCCGGCATCGGCATCACGACGGGCTGGTAGCCGGGTACCGACGTGGGATCGACGACGCGGGTCAGCTTCGGCTCCTGGCCGACCTCGGCCAGCCGGCGCTGCGTGTTGCCGCAGGCGGACAGGGCGAGCAGGACGCAGACGGCGGCGCCGAGGCGAACCGGCAGCCGGGCAGTGAGGCGGGACGTGCGGATCATCGGAAGCTCCCGGCCTGGAACGTGCCGTTGTGAAGGGCGGCCTGCTGGTGTGCGGCCGGCGCATGGGTGGGGGCAAGATGCATCGGGCGGATCTCCACCGTGTCGGGGGCGATCACCGTCGCCTCGACGACGCGCTCGCTGCGGGGGTTCACGACGCGGATCGCCGCACCCTGGGCGCCGGCGTCGAGGGCCCGGCCACGCGCCGTCAGGGTCATCGCACCGGCGCGCAGCACGATCGTGACCGTGCTGTTGCGGGCCACCACGATGCGCTCCTGGAGATCGCGCATGGCGATCGGCGCGCCCGGCGTCAGTGCCCGGCGCGGCGTCATGCCGATCATCCAGCGCGCGTCGGTCACGACGTCGCGGCGGACGCGGTCGGCACGCAGCGACGCCCATTCCAGGTCGGCCTCGGTGATCGCCTGGCCGGGCATGATCGGCGCGCGCAGCACCGGCACGTCGAGGACCGGGTGGAGCCGCCCGCCGACCGGCACGCGCATCGTGCCGCCGTCGCCGTCCGGCGCCATCAGGGTGGCGGTCACCCGGCGACCCCGCGCGTCCACACGCAGGTTCTCGATCGTGATCGCGTCCTCGGCGCCGACCGGCAGGTACACGGTCAGCTGCCGGTTGTCGGCCTCCACCTCGAACTCGAAGCGGCCCGCCTCCGCGGCGATCGCATCGGCGACGCGGCGCTCGATCTCGCGCGCGTCCAGGGCGCGGCTCTCGCGCTCCACCGCAACGCGGTCGAAGCGGCCGCGCGGCTCCCAGGCGACGCCGTGGGCGGCGGCGATCGAAACGAGCTGCTCGGCGTCGAAGACGATGCGGGTGCCCGGGCCGGGTGCCGCGGCGACGATGCGGTCTGCGCCGTCGGCGAGGTTGGCGAAGAGATCGCCGAGCCGGACGGCCCCGTCGGCGACGACCGTCTGGTCGCGCAGCAGCGGCGGCGTTGCGGGTGCCTGGGCGGCGGCCGGCAGGGCGGCGAGCAGCAGGGCGGCGAGCGCCGTCCCGAGAGCGAGTTGACGTCGGATCATGCGACGGTCCTTAGCGGAGCTGCGTCAGGGTCTGGAGCATCTGGTCGGAGGTCTGGATGACCTTCGAGTTCATCTCGTAGGCGCGCTGGGCGGTGATCAGGCTGGTGAGCTCGGCGACCACATTGACGTTCGACGTCTCGAGGAAGCCCTGCCGCAGCGTGCCGTAGCCGGCATTGCCGGGCGTGGCGACCGCGGCGACGCCGGACGCGGCCGTCTCCATGTAGATGTTGTCGCCCATCGCCTCGAGGCCGGCCTCGTTGGCGAAGGTGGCGAGCTCGATCTGGCCCGCCACGACGGGATCGACCTGGCCGTCCAGCTTCTGGATGACCTCGCCGCTGGCGTTGACGGTCACGGACAGCGCCTGCGGGTCGATGGCGATTCCCGGCAGGAGGCGGTAGCCGTCGGCGGTAACGATCTCGCCGTCGGCGCTCAGCTGGAACGAGCCGGCGCGGGTGTAGCCGGTCTGGCCGTCGGGCAGCTCCACCCGGAAATAGCCCTTGCCCTGGATCGAGATGTCGAGGGCGTTCTCCGTCACCGTCAGGTCGCCCTGCTCGGTGATGCGGTAGACCGAGGCCGTCTTCACGCCGACGCCGATCTGGATGCCCGACGGCACGATGGTGCCCGCGTCCGACGAGTTGGAACCGACGCGGCGCAGGTTCTGATAGAGCAGGTCCTGGAATTCGGCGCGCTGCCGCTTGAAGCCGGTCGTGTTGACGTTGGCGATGTTGTTCGAAATCACCTCGACGTTCAGCTGCTGCGCCAGCATGCCGGTGGAAGCGATGCTCAGGGATCTCATCGGGGCGTCATCCTAGGGTCTGGCGGGCGGGTCGGCGGACGTCTGGGCGGGCGGCGTTCGGGACGCGATCAGGTCGCCTGGGTGTCCGGCAGGCGGCGGATCATGTCGCGCAGGCGCTGATGCTCGTCCTGCACCAGGTTGTCGGTGCCCTGGAACGAGCGCAGGATTTCCATCATCCGGGTCATCTCCACGATGGCCTGGACGTTCGACTGCTCCAGCATGCCCTGGGCGATGCGCGCTTCCGGCGCGGGTTCGGGCTCGGCGTCGGTGGTGTAGAGGCCGGTGCGCGTCTTGCGCAGCTCGTAGCCGTTCTCGAAGGTCACCACCCGCAGGCGTGTCAGGCGCTCGCCGTCCGCGGAGACGACGCCGTCGGGCGTGATCGTGATCGTCGTCGTCTGCGGCGGAATGACGATGGTGCGACCCCGGTCGTCGATCAGCGGGTACTGCTCGGCCGTCACGATCGCGCCCTCGGGATCGAGCTGGAAGGCGCCGGCGCGGGTGTAGCGGTCCCCCGCCGGCGTCTCCACGACGAAGTAACCCTCGCCGTTGATGGCGAGGTCCAGCGCCCCGCCCGTCGGCGTGAGCGGCCCCTGCGCCTGATCGCGCACCACGGCCACATCCTCCACATAGGAGATCGGGGTACCGCCCGGAGCGCGAGACACATATTCCGCGAACAGCATGTGCTCCCCCTTGAAGGCGGTGCTCTGCGCGTTCGCGATGTTGTTCGCCACGACGTCCATCTGGCGCATCAGCGTCATCTGTCGTGACAGGGCGATATAGCCGACATTGTCCATGGGTGCGTTCGCGTCCGGCTCGGTTGCCGCCTCTCGGCTTCGTGCCGACCGGATTGCAGCGCCCGTGCCACAAGCGTGTCCCGCAGAAATCAGCCGTTTTCCGGTCGGACCGACGGCGCGCCCGGCAGAAGGTGCCGGGTACTCCCTGCCGGGCGGAACGCTTAAACCGGGCGTTAACCAGAAACCCCTAGGTTCGTCGGCGTTGACCTTCCCCCCGCGAGGACGAGGACGCGCCACGCATGGCCGCCAACGCCACCACAGTCGAGGATACGCTTGACGGCGCGGACGGGCTGCCGCCGAAGCGCGGCTTCTCCGGCAAGAAGCTGGTACTGCTCGTGCTGTTGCCGCTGCTCCTGCTGGGGGGCGGCGCGGGCGCTCTGATCGCGACCGGCATCGTCGATCTCGGCGGCGATGGCGAAGCCGGCGAGGCGCGTCCGGCGCCGCCGCGCAAGCTGGTCTTCTACGATCTTCCCGACCTGCTGGTGAATCTCGCCCCGACCGGCCGGCGGACCAACTACCTGAAGATCCGCGTCAGTCTGGAGGTCGAGAGCGAGGCGGACGTCCAGAAGCTGCAGGCGCTGTCGCCGCGGATCATCGACAACTTCCAGGTCTATCTTCGCGAACTGCGAGTCGCCGATCTGCAGGGATCCGCCGGCATGGCGCGCCTGCGCGAGGAGCTGCTGCGCCGCGTCGGCGCGGCCGTGGAGCCCATAAAGGTCCACGACGTGCTCTTCCGTGAGATGCTGGTCCAGTAGGGGCACGCCCGATGGCCGAGCAGGGCACGATGACCGACGAGGAGAAGCTCGCCGCCGAGTGGGAGGCGATGGCGGCGGCCGACGATGCCGAGAAGGGCGACGACACCCCGTTCATGGGCGGCAGCGACCGGGCGCTCAATCAGGACGAGATCGACTCCCTCCTCGGTTTCTCCAACGAGGGTGACGGCGAGAAGGAGCTGTCCGGCGTCCACGCCATCGTGAACAGCGCGCTCGTCTCCTACGAGCGGCTGCCGATGCTGGAGGTGGTCTTCGACCGCCTCGTTCGGATGATGTCGACGAGCCTGCGCAACCTGACCTCGGACAATGTCGAGGTGTCGCTCGACAACATGCGCTCGGTCCGCTTCGGCGACTATCTGAACTCCATCCCGCTGCCGGCCATGCTCACCGTCTTCAAGGCGGAGGAGTGGGACAACTACGGCATCATGACGATCGACAGTTCGCTGATCTATTCGGTCGTCGACGTCCTCCTCGGCGGCCGGCGCGGCACGACGGCGATGCGCATCGAAGGGCGCCCCTATACGACGATCGAGCGCAACCTGATCACGCGGATGGCGCATGTGGTTCTGGCCGACATCTCGGCGGCCTTCGACCCGCTGTCGCCCGTCATCTTCCGCTTCGAGCGCCTGGAGACCAACCCGCGCTTCGCCACGATCGCGCGCCCAGCGAACGCGGCGATCCTGGTCGAACTCCGCATCGACATGGAGGACCGCGGCGGCAAGCTGGAACTGCTGCTGCCCTATGCGACGCTGGAGCCGGTACGTGAGCTCCTCCTCCAGATGTTCATGGGCGAGAAGTTCGGCCGCGACTCGATCTGGGAGAACCATCTCGCGAGCGAGCTCTGGCAGACCGAGATCGCCGTCGAGGCCGTTCTCGACGAGGTGACGATGCCTCTGCGCAGCGTGCTCGACCTCAAGGTCGGCACGCAGATCCTGCTGAACGCGACCCCCGACTCCCAGGTAAAGCTCCGTTGTGGCGGCGTGCCGATGTTCGACGGCCGGATGGGCCGCAAGGGCCGCAACATCGCCGTCCAGATCGACCAGCGTGCCAACGGCCACAAGTTCATGCGATGACGATCCCCTTCCTGATGGACCTCCTGCTGGCCGGACTCCTGGTGGCCATGATCGTGCACGGCGCCATGCTGAACCGCCGGCTGGCCCGCCTGCGCGAAGACCGCGACGGGCTCGCCGCGGTGGTGCGCGACTTCCAGGCGGCGACCGGGCAGGCGGTGGCCGGACTCGATGGCATCCGCGTCGCGGCCGACGCGACCGGCCGAACGCTGCAGGAACGGGTCGATGCCGCCCGTGCGGCGATCCGGGATCTGGAATTCCTGGTCGAGCGCGGCGAGCGCGCGGCCGACCGGCTGGAAGGCGGCGCGCGGCCCGCCCCCGCCGCCCGGCCCGCTCCCCTCGGTCCCGCTCCCCTCGGTCCCGCTCCCGCTCGCTCCGCTCCCGTAGGCCCTGCCCGGGGCATCCCTGCCCCCGCCGGTCCCGCCGGTCCCGCCGCTCCGGCACCCGGTGCCGACCAGCGGTCGTCGCTGCTCAAGGCCATCGAAGGGATGCGCTGATGCCGATCCGGATCAGGCTGCTACCCGTGACGCTTCTCGTGGCGGGGGCCGTCTTCACCGTTCGGCTGGGCGACCTCTGGCAGGCGGCAGCGCAGCTGCGGACGCCGACGCCCGTAGCCGCCGCCGTAGCGGCGGAGCCGACCCAGTTGGCCGCAGCCCAAGCCAGCGCGGCCGAACCGGTAGCACCGCCGCCGGCCATGCCCCTGCTGCCGGGCGACGGCGTGAGCCTGTCGCAGGTCGAGATCGAGCTGCTGCAGAAACTGTCCGCCCGGCGTGAGGCGATCGAGCGGCGCGAGCGCGAACTCGACGTGCGCGAAGCGCTGATCAAGGCGGCCGAAGCACGCATGACCGCGAAGACGTCGGAGCTCGCGACGCTGCAGAAGCGCATCGAAGACCTGATGCAGATCCATGACAAGCAGCAAGCCGAGAAGCTCGACAGCCTGGTTTCCATCTATGAGAAGATGAAACCGCGCGATGCTGCGCGCATCCTCGAAGGCCTGGAGATGGACATCCTGATCGACGTCCTGGGCCGCATGCGCGAGATGCGCAGCGCGCCGATCCTGGCCAGCATGGATCCCGAAAAAGCGCGCGCCGTGACGGCACGCCTCGCCGAGCGCAACGTGCCGCTGCGCGCAGGCGGATAATCCCGCGGGCATTTTACCCCTGCTTAACGCAAGGCGACTAGGTTCGCTCTACTGGTATTACGCCGTGGGCGAGATGAGAGGACGCAGAGCCGATGGCCGTCGACTACAGCATGAACATCCTGATCGTGGACGATTACAAGACGATGCTCCGCATCGTCCGCAATCTCCTGAAGCAGCTCGGCTTCGAGAACGTCGACGAGGCGACCGACGGCGGCATGGCGCTGCAGAAGCTGCGCGACCGCTCCTACGACATGGTCATCTCCGACTGGAACATGGAGCCGATGACCGGCCTTCAGCTCCTCAAGGAGGTGCGCGCCGACTCCAAACTCAAGAACCTGCCGTTCCTGATGATCACGGCGGAAAGCAAGCCGGAGAACGTCATCGAGGCGAAGAAGGCGGGCGTCAACAACTACATCGTCAAGCCGTTCAACGCCGACACGCTGAAGACCAAGCTGTCTTCGGTGCTCGGCGCGGCACTCTGAGGACGCCGCCGATGTCCGCCGGTACGATCGACCAGGGCGAAGTGGCGAAGATGGTCCGCGAGATCATGGGCAGCCTCGACGGCGACCTCATCTCCGCCGACATGAAGCTGCACGCCGAGATCACGCAGCTCGCCGAATACATTCGCGACGCACGCCGCGAGATCGCCGAACTCGACACGGACGAAATCCGCCGGCAGCACATTCCGGCGGCGACCGACGAACTCGACGCGATCGTCGCCGCGACGGAGGAGGCGACGGGCACGATCCTGGACTGCGCCGAACAGATCGAGTCGGTCGCCGACGGCCTGGACGCCGATGCCCAGGCGACGCTGCGCGACGCGACGACTAAGATCTTCGAAGCCTGCAACTTCCAGGACATTACCGGCCAGCGTATCGGCAAGATCGTGCGCACGCTGAAGCAC
>JBKBLL010000111.1:0-11796 GCA_046296375.1 Alphaproteobacteria bacterium
GGCAGCTGCGCGTCGTGTTCGCGCTCTACCAGCGCTACGACCGCGCCATCCAGACGGAGAACATTCACGCGGAAGTCTCCGAGCGGCTGCGCGAGGAACTGGACTACCGGCGCGAGGCGCGGCACATGCGCCTCTACGGGCGGATGCTCGCGGGGGAGGGCGGCGTGCATGTGCCGGAGCCCTTCGACGACCTGTCGACCGACCGGCTGCTGACCATGACGTGGCTGGACGGCGCGCCGCTGCTGCAATCGGTGGACGCGCCGCTCGAACAGCGCAACCGCGTCGCCTACAACATGTTCCGCGCCTGGTACGTGCCGTTCTACCGCTATGGCGTCATCCACGGCGATCCGCATCTCGGCAACTACAGCGTCCGCGCCGACGGAACGGTCAACCTGCTCGACTTCGGATGCATCCGCGTCTTCCGTCCGGCCTTCGTCCAGGGCGTCATCGACCTCTACAAGGCGCTGGACGAGGACGACGAGGCGCTGGCGGTGCACGCCTATGAGAGCTGGGGGTTCAGCAACCTGTCGAAGGAGCTGATCGCGGTTCTCAACCAGTGGGCGGGCTATCTCTACGGCCCGGTACTGGAAAATCGCCCGCGGATCATCGCCGACGGCGGCCGCGGCATCGAATACGGTGCCGGCGTCGCGCAGAAGGTGCATGCCGAACTGCGGCGGATGGGCGGGGTGAAGCCGCCGCGAGAGTTCGTCCTGATGGACCGCGCGGCCATCGGCCTGGGCTCCGTCTTCATGCATCTCCAGGCAGAGATGAATTGGTACGAACTGTTCCACGACCTGATCGCCGGCTTCGACATGGCGGCCTTGCAGGAGCGCCAGGCGGCGGCGCTGACGGCGGAGGCGCTGCCTGTCCCGACCTGAGGCGTTCGGGCCGGAGGGAGTCATGCCTGTGGGTTCGGCCGCGGGCCGGGCCTCCTCACGCATCCGTGATGGCGCCGCCCGTCACGAAAGCCCGATTCGGCACGTAGACCCGGGTGCAGGCTACGAGCGGAGAGCGGTGCCTTGACCCCCTGGACGGATCGCAACGGGACGTTCTCGCCCCTGAAGGCGACGACGGCGGCGCTCCTCTGCCTGCCGGCCGTCTGGGTCGCCTGGGCCTTCGCGGCGGGGGAACTGGGCGGCCGGCCGATCGTCGCGGCGATCCACGAGACGGGGGACTGGGCGGTCCGCTTCCTGCTCCTGTCGCTCGCCGTGACACCCTTGCGGCGCATCGCGAACTGGCCGCAGCTGGTCCTGGTGCGGCGTATGATCGGCCTCGCCGCCCTCTTCTACGCCCTGGCGCACCTCGCGCTCTACGTCGTCGAACTGAACCTGGACATCGGCAGGGTGGCGTCCGAGATCGTCCGGCGGGTCTACCTGACGGTCGGTTTCGCGGCCCTGCTCGGCCTCGCGGCACTGGGGGCGACCTCGACCGACCGGGCCGTGCGCCGGCTCGGCCGCAACTGGGCGCGGCTGCATCTGGCGGTACACCCGATCGCCGTCCTGGCGCTGCTGCACTTCTTCATGCAGTCGAAGCTGGACGTGAGCGAGCCGACCATCATGGCCGGCCTCTATCTGCTGGCGGTGGGCATCCGGATTGCCCATCGCGCGGGGCTGCCCGCCCGCCCCCCGGTGCTGGCCGGCGTGGCGGCAGCGGCGGCGCTGGCGACCGTCGCGGTGGAACTTGCTTGGTTCGCGACCATGACCGGCGTGCAGCCCATGCTGATCCTGCAGGCCAACCTCGACTTCTCCTACATGGTCCGGCCGGTCTGGTGGGTGCTCGGCGCCGGCCTGCTGGTAGCACTCCTCCCCCTGCTGCGCCCGCGCGTGGCACGCCGGCCGCGACGCGCCGGCGGCTACCGGTCGTCGCGCGAACCCGGCTGAACCCCGGCGGTCAGCCCTTCTTCAGAAGGGTGGCCGCCTCGACGGCGGCGTAGGTCAGGATGCCGTCGCAGCCGGCGCGCTTGAAGGCGAGCAGGCTCTCCATCATCACCCGGTCGTAGTCGAGCCAGCCCTGGGCCGCGGCGGCCTTCAGCATCGCGTACTCGCCGCTGACATTATAGGCGAAGGTCGGAACCGAGAATGTGTCCTTCACCCGACGGATCACGTCGAGATAGGGCAGGCCGGGCTTGACCATCACCATGTCCGCACCCTCGGCGAGGTCGAGCTGCACCTCGCGCAGCGCCTCGTCCGTATTGGCCGGGTCCATCTGGTAGGTCTTCTTGTCGCCCGCGCCCAGGAAGCCGGCCGAACCCACCGCGTCGCGGAACGGGCCGTAGAAGGCCGACGCGTACTTGGCGGCGTAGGACATGATGCGGACATGCTCGAAGCCGTGCGCGTCGAGCGCGTCGCGCACCGCGCCGACCCGTCCGTCCATCATGTCGGAGGGCGCGATGATGTCGCAGCCGGCCGCGGCCTGCGCCAGCGACTGCTTGACCAGCGCCTCCAGCGTCTCGTCGTTGACGACGTAGCCGTCGCGGATGAGTCCGTCCTGGCCGTGGCTGGTGAAGGGGTCGAGCGCCACGTCGCAGACGATGCCGACATGCGGGAAGGCGCGCTTGACCGCCGACACCGCCCGGCAGATCAGGTTGTCCGGGTTCCAGGCTTCCTCCGCCTCGGGCGACTTCAGCCGCTCCTCGACGACGGGGAAGATGGCGATGGCGGGGACGCCCAGCTCGGCCGCTTCGCCGACCGCGTCGACCAGCCGGTCGACGGAATGGCGCGCCACGCCCGGCATGGACGACACCGGCACGGTCCTGCGCGTGCCTTCCTGCACGAACACCGGCCAGATCAGGTCGTCGACGGTCAGCCGGTTCTCCGCGACCAGCCGGCGGGTCCAGGCGTCGCGCCGGTTGCGCCGCATCCGCACGCGCGGGAACTGGCCGCCCGGCCGGCCGGCATCGGCCCGTGCCGTCGTTTCGTGCGTCGGCTGGAGAGCGGCGTCGTTCAGAAGCTTTACCATGTCGGGCGGCCGCATCCGTTCGTGGCAGAAAAGGGCTCAGACGGCGTGGATACTATTGATCCATGGCCGCCCCCGCAATCGAACCCGATGTCGCAGGGCAGCCGCAGTGCCGACGCTAGTCCGGCAATGGTTAACGGCAGCTGAGCGGTCCGTGCGCCCGCCCCGGATCCCGGGTCTGCGCTGCGCCTGCCCGGGAAGCGGTCGAGCACTTCCGCAGCATCCCCTACGCCGTCGCCGGCTGCCGGAAGGCCGTCACCTCCGGCAGCGCGTCCAGCCACGGCTCCACGTCGACCAGGCAGGAATGGGCGATCGGCCCCTGCGCCAGACGCGACGTGCCCTTGTCGAGGGTCAGCACGTTGGGGTTGCCGTGCTTCTCCACGGCCGTGCCGGGCCGCGCCGGGTCGGCCGGGTCGTACCAGGCGCCGGTCGCGAGCTGGACGACGCCTGCCATCACTTCCTCGGTCACCACGGCACCGGCCAGCGCCTGGCCGCGGCCGTTGAAGACGCGCACCACCATGCCGTCGGTGATGCCGCGTGCCAGCGCGTCGGCCGGATTGATCCAGACCGGCTCGCGGCCCGCGATCTTGGAGGCCCGGCTGACCCCGCCATTGTCCATCTGCGAGTGCAGCCGCGTGCGCGGCTGGTTCGACATCAGGTGCAGCGGCCAGTTCTCCGCCGCCGCCGCCCCCAGCCACTCCACCGGCTCCAGCCAGGCCGGGTGGCCGGGGCAGTCGTCATAGCCGAAGCCCGCGATCTTCTCCGAATAGATCTCGATCTTCCCCGATGGCGTGTTGAGCCGCCGCGCGGCCGGGTCGGCGCGGAAATCGGACATCATGACGAAGGGCTCGGCGGGCACCGCGATTTCGACATGGCCCGCCTCCCAGAGGGCGTCGAAGGACGGCACCTCCACCCCGCGCTGCGCCGTCGCCTGACGCCAGACGTCGTAGAGGTGGCGCAGCCACTCCATCTCGGTCCGCCCCTCGGTGAAGGCGTCGCGGAATCCCAGGCGGCCGGCCATGTCGGCGAAGATGTCGTAATCGTGCCGCGCGCCGCCGACCGGGTCGACCGCCCGCTTCATCGCCATGACGAAGCGGTCGCGCGGGCTCGACCCCAGGTCGTTGCGCTCCAGGCTCGTCGTCGCAGGCAGCACGATGTCGGCGTGGCGCGCGGTCGCCGTCCACCACGGGTCGTGCACGATCACCGTGTCGGGCCGCCGGAACGCCTCGACCAGCCGGTTCAGGTCCTGGTGATGGTGGAACGGGTTGCCGCCGCACCAGTAGACGATCTTCGTGTCCGGATAGGTGCGCCGCTCGCCGTTGTAGTCGTAGGTCCCGCCCGGGTTCAGCAGCATGTCGGAGATGCGCGCCACCGGGATCCAGCTGTCCGTGGCGTTCCGCCCCGCCGACAGGCCGGGCGTGGGCACGCGCCGTCGCGGCGCCCCCATCCCCGCCTCGCAGCCATAGCCGAAGCCGTAGCCGCCGCCCGGCAGGCCGATCTGGCCCAGCATCGCGGCCAGCGTGATCGTCATCCAGAAGGGCTGCTCGCCGTGGTCGCCGCGCTGCAGCGCCCAGGCGGTGGCGATCATCGTGCGGCTGCCGGCCATGCGCCGGGCGAGGCCGCGGATCGTCTCCGGGGCCACGCGGCAGATGGCGGCCGCCCACGCGGCGTCCTTCGCCACCCCGTCGGCCGCGCCGGTCAGGTACGGCACGAATTTCTCGAACCCGACGCAGTGGCTCGCCAGGAACGGCTCGTCGTGCAGCCCCTCCACGTACAGCGTATGCGCCAGCCCCAGCATCAGCGCCGTGTCGGTGTTGGGCGGCAAGGCCAGCCATTCGGCGTGCGTGAAGTCCGGCATGTCGTCGCGCAGCGGGCTGATGTTGACGAACTTCACCCCCGCCTCGGCCGCGCGGCGCAGCCAGGGGCCTGTGGTGTGCTCGGCCGGGCCGCCGCTGTCGATCTGCGCGTTCTTCAGCGGGATACCGCCGAAGCAGACCATCAGCTCGGTGTCGCGCACGATGCCGTCCCAGGAGGAGAGGGGGCCCTGTACGCTGTCGATCGACCCCACCACGTGCGGCAGCAGCGAGATCGCCGCGGCATAGCTGTAGTTCTGCACCTGCCCGGTGAAGCCGCCGAAGCCGTTCAGGAACCGGTGCAGCTGCGTGCGCGCATGGTGGAACCGCCCGGCACTCGACCAGCCATAGGACCCGGCGAAGATCGCTTCGTTGCCGTGCCGGTCCCTGACCCGGGCCAGCTCCGCCGCGACCAGTTCGATCGCCCGCTCCCACGAGACGGGCACGAATGCATCCGCCCCGCGCAGCGCCCGATCGCCGCCGCCATTTTTGCCCGCCGGCCCGTTCTCCAGCCACCCCCGCCGCACCATCGGCTGTGCGACTCGGCTCTCGTCGTAGAGCATCGCGGGGATGGCGTGGATGATCGGCGACGGATCCGGATCCTTCGCAAACGGCGTCACCCCCACCAGCCGCCCGTTGCGCACCTCGGCATTGAACGCACCCCAGTGCGAGGTGTGGGGAATGGAATTCGACGACATGGGGCGGGCTCCGGGTGCGTGCGCGCGAGCGGAGACGTTAACACGGCGCGGCAACCGGCGCACGGGCGCCCTCCCGCCGCCCGAAAGCCGTCGGCTCCGCGTCACCGACCGGAGGCATCCATCTGCCCGGCCGTTGACAACGGGAACGGCGGTATCGGATAAAAACGGTAAGATAATAAATGGGAGGAAGTGCTATGTCGGACGAAGTTCGTAAGGGCGTCGGCGCGTCGGCGCCCACCACAGACAGCCCGGCCGGTGCCGAGGCGACCAGACCGAAGAATGCGCTGAGCCGGCGCGACTATCTGAAGACCGCAGCCTTGGGCGCGGCAGGCGTCGGCGCTGCGACACTCGCCATGCCTTCGATCGCCAAGGCCCAGAACAAGACCTGGAAGCTCAAGCTTCAGAGCAACTGGACCGGCATCGGCATCGAATCGCAGGACCGTGCGGCGAAGCTCTACGTCGAGCGCGTCAACAAACTGTCCAACGGCCGCATCGAGATGACGAACTTCGATGCGGAAGTGCTCCTCGGCATCGGCGAGACGTTCCGCGGCGTCGGCTCCGGTGTCGCCGACGTTGCGGTCACCTCGGGCGTATACCACCGCGGTATCGTGCCGGTGGCCGAATATCTCTGGGCCGTCCCCTTCTTTCCTTTCACGAACCTCGAGTTCTACGAATACATCTATCAGTTCATGGGCATCAAGGAGTTGTGGCGCGAGGCATACGCACCCCACGGCGTGATGCACCTCACCTACCAGTGCTCGGACGAGTGGGGCGCGATGGTGTCCACGCGCGAGGTCAGGAAGTATTCCGACTTCAAGGGCATGAAGGTCCGCGCGTTCGGCATCTGGGCCGACTGGCTCGTCCACAACGGCGCGTCCATCGTCACCGTCCCGGGCGGCGAGGTCTACACCGCCATCCAGACCAAGATCCTGGACGCGGCCGCCTTCGGCTCCCCGGACGCCTGGGCCGGCATGAAGATGTACGAGATCTGCAAGTACTACATCAATCCTTCGGTGGTGCCGTACGACGTCTGCGAGGTCATCATGAACCTGAAGACCTTCAACGAGATGCCGCCGGACCTTCAGGAAGTGATGATGTCCGCCGCCCGCGTCCAGAACCTCGACATCTCGGCACTGACCATCCCGACCGACGCACGTGGCCGTCAGGTCCTGGCAGACGGCGGGATGGAGACGATCATGATCCCCGACGAGGATCTGAAGGAAGCGGCCGAATGGTGCTGGGAGCGCTTCGTCAGCATGAAGGGGAAGGTTCCCCACATCGACAAGATGATCGAGATCTATACCGAGGCGAAGGCGTTGCACGCGGCCTATTACGGACCGAAGCGCCTTCCGGTCTGAGGATCGCGTTCGATAACGCCGGCCACCTGTGATCGACCGGATGTGACACGGGGCGGCGCACCGCGAATGGTGCGTCGCCCTGCGTAACCTGGAGCAGGCGCACGCGCGTATCGGCGTCTGACGGGCAGGTCGCCCGAGAAGTGTGGGCACTGTACCATGATGGGCCGCTCGCCTGCCGGCTCGATCGGCCAGAAGTGGGTTGTACCGTGAAAGTAATCGAAGGCTACCTGCGCTTTACGGACTGGTTGAATGCAAAGTTCGCGTGGATCGTCGCCTTCCTGATCTGCCCGATGCTCGCGGTCATGATCTGGGAAATCGTGATGCGGTACTTCTTCAACTCTCCATCGTTGTGGGCCTACGACATCTCTCTGTTCATCTATGGCGGCTATATCGTGCTCGGCGGGGCCTACACGCATTTGTCCGGCGGCCACGTCAATGTCGACATCATCTGGGGTCAGCTCTCGCCGCGCGGCAGGGCCGTGCTCGACATCATCACCAGTGGTTTCGCCTTCCTCTTTCTCGGTGTGCTGTTCTGGGTATCGCTGGATATCACGATCAATTCCTGGCAGATCGGCGAGACCACGATGTCGCATTGGCAGCCGATCTACTATCCGGTGCGTACGACGCTGCCGGTCGGCTGCTTCCTCTTCCTGATGCAGGTACTCGCCAAGCTCATCCGCGATGTCTTCATCGTCATCAGGGGTGAGGAGACCTTTCCGGTGCATGTGCCGGTTCCGTAACCGTCTCCGGCCACGGCTCGCGACAATGGCTATCAGTGCGCCAGCAGCCTGATCGCTGCACGGCACCGACAGTTCCCCTGGAGTACGTAAATGCCCGACCTTGGCCCGGAATGGCTGACGATCATACTGTTCGGCAGCCTTATCGTCCTCCTGCTGATGGGACTGCCGCTGGTCTTTGCGATCGGCGGAACCGCGACGCTCTTCATCATCCTGCTGTGGGGACCGCACGCGCTGCCGATCCTCGCGAATCGCACCTACATGGCCATGGACATGTTCATGCTCGTGGCCGTGCCCATGTTCATATTCATGGGGGCGATGCTCCAACGATGTGGCATCGCCGAGGACATGTACGAACTGATGTACCACTGGATGGGCGGGCTGCGCGGCGGCCTCGCCGCCGGGACGGTGCTCATCTGCACGCTGTTCGCGGCCATGGTCGGCATCAGCGGTGCGGCCACCACGTCGATGGGGCTGATCGCGCTCCCGTCCATGCTCAGGCGCGGTTACAAGAAGGACATCGCAATCGGCAGCATCTCGGCGGGAGGCTCGCTCGGGATCCTCATCCCGCCCAGCATCCTGATGATCATCCTCGCGCTGACCTCGCGGCAGTCGATCGGCCAGATGTTCATCGCCGGCATTCTGCCGGGGCTTCTCCTCAGCAGCCTGATGGTGGCGTACATCCTCATCCGCTGCCGCATCCAGAAGGATATGGGTCCCGCCGTGCCGCCGGCCGAGAGGCTGCCGGCGCGCGAGCGGGTCAAGCTCCTGGGGTGGCTGGCGCTTCCCATCGGCCTGATCTTCGCGGTGATGGGTTCGATGTTCTTCGGTCTCGCGACACCGAGCGAGGCTTCGGCGATCGGGGCTTTCGGCGCCATCGTCAGCGCGGCGATCAAGCGCACGCTCAACTGGCAGACCTTCTCCTCGGCGCTGTTCGTCACCCTGCGGCTCAGCGCCATGGTGATCTGGATCGTCTTCGCCGCCTCGGCCTTCACGGCGCTCTACGCCGTGACCGGCGCCTCGGCGCTCATCGGCGGCCTGATCACGGGAGCGGGCGATCCCTGGATGGTGATCATCACCATGCAGTTGATCCTCTTCATGCTGGGCATGTTCTTCGATCCCACGGGCATCGTGCTGCTGACCGCCCCGCTCTTCTTCCCGATCGTAATCTCGCTGGGCTTCGATCCCCTGTGGTTCGCGATCCTGTTCGTCATCAACATGGAGATCGCCTACCTGACGCCGCCGTTCGGCTTCAACCTCTTCTACATGAAGGCCGTCGTGCCGCCCGGCGTCACGATGTGGGACATCTACAAGTCGGCGATCCCGTTCGTCCTGCTGATGATGTTCGGCCTCATCCTCTGCATGATCTTCCCCGGCATCATCACCTGGCTGCCGAGCCTGATGCGGACGTGAGCGGACGTCGGTCGCGCCGCCGCGCCGGCCGTGCCGGTCGCGCGCGGCCGGTGCGCCGACTCACCGACGAAGACCCACGCCATCCCTCCGATTCCGTCATCGCGAGCCGAAGGCGAAGCGATCCATGCCGGTGCGGACTCCGCCGTGGAAGGGTGCGCCGGCGGGCGTGGATTGCTTCGCTTGCGCTCGCAATGGCGCCCAGAAGCACGGGTTCCGTCGGCGGAACCCGGTATAATCTGTCCGCTGCACGCTTGCGACCGGAGGTACCCATGTCGTCCCGAACGGCGAGGCGGTCAAAACCCAGGTCGACGCGGAACTGCTCTCCGCCGTCCGCACGCTCGCCCGCACCGAGGGGCGCGATCTCCCGGCACCGATGGACGAGGCGCTCGCCGACCTGATCGAAAAGCGCCGGCAGGCTCACCCGCGGACGCACGTCATGGACGCCTATCAGGCCAGCCACGCGACGTTCGGCCCGCTCTACAAGAAACTCGCCGAGTGACGGACTATCTAACCTCGGCGGTAGTCTGGCGATCCACGCCGATCAGATAGAGCGGTACGGCGGTTCGCACGGCGTCCGGGACACAGGGCTGCTAGAGTCGGCGATCTTCCGGCCGCAACGGGTGACTACGCCGACCTGATCGAGCAGGCTGCCGCCCTATGGGAAAGCCTCGGCCAGAACCACCCGTTCATCGACGGCAACAAGCGCACGGCATTCGCCGCGACCTACACATTCCTCGCCATCAACGGCGGCCGGCTGACCGCAGGTGCGGACGCTACCTATGCGTTCGTCATCGGCCTCCACGAGGCCGGCACCTTCGACCGCGCGCAGCTGTCCGCGTGGTTGCGCATTCACGTGGTGTTCCAGGAGTCCGGGTGAACTACGCCGCACAATGGATGGAGGTTTCGGTGGTACAGCCCGTTCGCAGCCCGCGGACTCAGGCGGCGAAGCTGGATCGGGCCTGGACGCCCCAGTGCCCGTCGACGCAGGTCACGATCCACACGGAGGGAAAGCGGCCCAGCCTGCGGCCGTCGGCGGCATAGCGGCTGAAGACGACGGCGAAGTGCACCTTGTCGGGGCCCGACTGGACCACGGTGCGTTCGTCCCAGGCGGAATGGTGCCAGCCCTCGCCGGCGCGGGCGCGGAAGGTGTCGAGCCGGTAGTCGCCACGCCGCTCGAAGATCGCGACCCTGCCGCTGGCGATGCGCACGTGCGGGAAGTTGAAGGCGTCGTTGACCCCGGCCTCGTCGCCGCGGTTCAGCGCCGCCATGAAGGCGTCGAGAGCGGCCATGGCCGCCGCGACGGCCGTGTCGTTCGCCATGATGTGCTGTCTCCCGGTTCGCCGTTCGCCGTTCGCCGTTCGCCGCTCAGTCGGGAAGGGGGATGAACTCGGTCTCGTCGGGGACGGGCAGGGCGAAGCGGTCGCGCTTCCAGTCGGCCTTGGCCTGCTCGATGCGCTCGCGCCGGCTGGAGACGAAGTTCCACCAGAGGTGGCGCGGGCCGTCGAGGGGTTCGCCGCCCAAAGCGGCGAGGCGGGCCGGCGTCTCGGCGCGCACCGCCACGGGGCGTCCGGGCGCCAGCACCAGCAGGCGGCCGGGCTCGTGCGGCACGCCGTCGATCGCGACGCGCCCCTCGACCAGGTAGAGCGCGCGCTCGACATGGTCGGCCGGGACGGCGACCGTGGCGCCCGCGGCCATCGTCAGGTCGAAGAAGAACAGGTCCGACAGGGTGGCGACCGGGGCGCGCAGCCCGAATCCCTCGCCCACTACGACGCGCGCCGACACGCCCTCGCCCTCGGTCGCCGGGATGGCGGCGGCGGGATAGTGGGCGAAGTCGGGGTCGGTCTCCTCGCGTGCGGCGGGCAGCGCCACCCAGAGCTGCATGCCGAAGAGCGGCTGCGGCGTGGCGCGCAGTTCGGGGGCGGTACGCTCGGAATGCACGATGCCGCGGCCCGCCGTCATCCAGTTCACCGCACCCGGCGTGATCGGCTGGACGCTGCCGACGCTGTCGCGGTGCAGGATGGCGCCCTCGAACAGATAGGTGAAGGTCGCGAGGCCGATATGCGGGTGCGGGCGCACGTCGATGCCCTTGCCGGCATCGAAGATCGCCGGCCCCATCTGGTCGAGGAAGACGAAGCCGCCGACCGTGCGGCGCCCCGCCGAGGGCAGGGCGCGCCGGACCGAAAAGCCGCCGAGGTCGCTGGTGCGCGGCACGACGATCGTCTCCACCGACGGGTCGGGCGGCGCCTCGTGCTCGGCGGGGTCTTCGCAGGGCTGCCAGCTCAAGGTCGCCTCCCGGGCCAGGTCGCGGGGCGCCAGCATAGCACGGTTGCCGGGCCCGATCAGGAGTCGACGCGCGCGGCACCGGAGTCGATCATCGACTCGATCTCTGCCTCGCCATAGCCGATCTCGGCCAGCACGGCGCGCGTGTGCTCGCCGAAGCGGGGCGGCAGGGTGCGGATCTCCGCCGGGGTCCGGCTGAGGGCGACCGGCGGCTCCATCAGGCGGATCGTGCCTTCGGTCGGATGTTCGGCGAAATGCCAGAAGCCGACATCGGCCAGATGCCCGTCGGTCAGCACTTCGTCCAGGCTGGAGATCGGCATGCAGGGCACCCCGGCCTCGGCCAGCGCCTGCGCCCAGTAGGCGGTGGTGCGGGTCGCCATCAGCGCCTCCAGTTCGGCGTTGACGAAGGGCCGGTTGGCCATGCGGGTCCGGCGGCTGGCGAAGCGCGGATCGGCTTTCAGGTCCTCGCGCCCGGCCGCCCGGAACACGCCCGCCCAGTGCC
>JBKBLL010000112.1:0-11601 GCA_046296375.1 Alphaproteobacteria bacterium
GCACGGTGCAGCGCGCCCCGCCAGCGCCAACCGTCGCTGTCCACCAGCATTCCTGCAAGCGAGTAGAGGATCGCGTTCTGGTCCAGCGAATGGCCAAGGCTCCGGCCACGATAGCGGTAGCCGCTCCGGTAGTAGGAATGGTCATAGAAGGAATTGGCGTTCGGCGTGTTGCCGCCGTTCAGACGGGCGCGGGTGTCGGAAACCTCGGCCACGAGCTGCCAATCGGCCTGCAGTCCGTGGTGGAAGCCCGCGAGCGACATGCCCGTGAGGAAGCTGGCCTTACCGGGCCACCCGTCAATCCTGTCGCTGCCGATATACTTGCCATAAGCACTGACGACGACATCGCCGACCGGCGTCGTGTAACGCACGTCCGCGCCAGCTGTAGTGCTCGGTTCGCTGAAACCGCCCGCGCCGTCCGTGGCGAGGCCGAAGAAGGACTCGTACCAGCGCCGCGCGGAACAGTTCGTATCCTCGCCGCACAGGATGGTCGTCCGGAACGCCGAGAGCTGCAGCCCCTGCACCGGCTCCACGGAGAGGAACATGTCCCAGATGAAGGGATTGTTGACGACGCGATTGTCGTCGAGCACGCCGAGCGCGGTGCCGAACTGCCAGGGCCCGATCCAGCTCAGCCAGGGGGTCTCGAACGCCTGGGTGTCGTTGCGCATGATGCCGACGCGCGGATGCGGCCGGGCGTTGTTCGATCGGTTGATGCTGGAAACGTTGCCGGAGCCCCACCACTCCTCGATGGCGCCCGCGTAGAGCAGCCAGCCCCCCAATTCCTGGGCGATGTAGCTGCGGTCGAGATTGGGCGACGCATCCTTGAACTTGAAGTCCGAGATCAGGCCCGCATTCAACCGGATCGCCGTCGAGTTCCACATATATTCGACGCCGACCTCGAGGTCGATCTCGTCGCGCGCCGTGTCGCGGAAGCCGCGGACCAGACGCGGCTCACTGGCGAGCTGCGCGCGGACGTCGACCTTCGGGCGGCTCGGCTTCGCTTCGTGTTCGTAGCGCGTGCGCAGGCGGGTAAGGGCGTTGCGTACGTGTGGCGGCAGGGTACGCCCCTCGGCCCGCCCGAAGGCGCGCGAGACCTGCCGCCAGGGGATGGGCCAGACGGCGGTGAGACCGTCCATCAGCCCGTAGCCGGCCAGAATCTCGACGTCGCGCCGCGCCAGATCGTCGCCGGGCTCCAGCCATGGCGACGCCGCGGCCGGAGCGCCGGCGAGTGCTGAAAGGACGAGCGCGGCCACGAAGGTCCGCATTGGCCCTCGAAACGCGCCGGTTCGGCTGATCGCCTCGGTCATGAGTCCGCAGGAACCTCTCGGGAAGAGACGCCCCACTAGCACGCCGGGCGCCGGGCGGCAATCCACTGTACGGCCCGCTTGTGCGCCTGCACGCACCGACTCGGCGTGGACGCCGAGCCGGCCGGAGGATCCGTACCGATGCCGTCGAGGCGGAACCGCCGTCCGGGTACCGTAATGGAAGGCGCTCGACACACCGGATTGGTCAGCCCCGACGGCAGTGTCTCGACCGCGCACCGTGGAGGCGGCATTCTGGCTGGGAACGGTTCGGGGCCGCGCGCCCACTTCGACTGGACGAGACCAACATGCCGAACGAGCGGACAATCGCCGACCTGATCGAGGACCGCTTCGGCAGCCGTGTCGAGGGTTGCGACGAGGTTGCGGGCGCGGACATTTTCGCGCGCATCCTCGCGCGCCGCACGCATCGGCGCTATGCCGACCGGCCGGTTCCGGACCCGTTGCTGGAGACCATGCTCGCCTGCGCCTTCTCGGCCAGCGCCAAGTCGGACCTGCAGCAGTCGGGCGTGATCCTGGTGCGGGACCCGCAGAAGCGGGCGGCCATCGCCGGCTGGATCCCGGACATGCCCTGGATCGCCCAGGCCCCGGTGTTCATGGTCTGGATCGGCGACAGCCGTCGGATCCGCCGCGTCTGCGCCCTGCGCGACAAGCCGTTCGGCAACGACCATCTCGACAGCTTCCTGAACGCGACCGTGGACTGCGCCCTGGCGATGCAGACCTTCATCCTGGCGGCGGAGGCCGCCGGCCTGGGCTGCTGCGCGATCAGCGCGGTGCGCAACCACGCCCAGGCGCTCGGCGCGCTCCTCGACCTGCCCGACTGGGTCTTTCCGGTGGCGGGGCTCTGTCTGGGCTGGCCGGCGCGCGAGGGCTTCATCAGTGCCCGCCTCCCCCTCTCCCTGACCGTGCACACCGACCGCTATGACGACAGCGACCTGGCCGAGGAGATCGACGGCTACGATCGGCGCCGCGAGGCGCGCCACCCGACGCCGCCCGATCAGCAGCGCGAGCGCGAGCGCTACGGCATCGCACCCGCCTATGGCTGGTCGGAAGACAAGGCGCGGCAGGTGTCGCGCACCGAGCGCGACAATTTCGGTCCCTTCGTCCGCGATCGCAAGATCGGCCTCGACTGATCCCGGAAAGACCCGCAGATGCTGGGCACGGCTGCCGTGCGCTCGCTGTTCTCCCGGTCGGGGGGGATCGGCCGCGCCTTCTCCAACCGGAACTTCCGGATATGGACGGCCGGCAATGTCTTCTCGCTGATCGGCACCTGGATCCAGCGGGTCGCCGTCGGCTGGCTGACCTGGGAACTGACCAGGTCGGGCGCATGGCTCGGCCTGATCGCCGCGGCGGAGTTCCTGCCGTCCATCTTCGCCGGGCCCCTGGGCGGGGCGATCGCCGACCGCGTCGACCGCGTCAAACTGACCCGGATCTGTCAGATCCTGCTCGCGTTTCAGGCCGTGGCGCTCGGGGTCCTCACGCTGACCGGGCAGATCACGCCGGAACTGCTCTTCCTGCTCACCCTGTTTTTCGGCATCGTCACGGCGTTCGGCCAGCCTTCGCGTCTATCGCTCATCACCGTGCTGGTCCGGCGCGAGGACATCTCGGCCGCGGTCGCGATCAACTCGGTCATGTGGAACGGCGCCCGTTTCATCGGCCCGGCGATCGCAGGCGGCCTGATCGTCTGGGTCGGCATCGGCTGGACCTTCCTGTTCAAGGCCGCGACCGTCCTGTCCTTCCTGTTCGCGATCACCCTGCTGACGCTCCCGCCGATGGAGCAGAAGCCGCGGACGGTCTCCATGTGGCGCGAGATCGCCGAAGGCTTCGCCTACGCGTTCCGCCATCCGGCGATCGGGCCGCTGCTCCTCCTCCTGGTCGCGGGATCGGTATTCGCGCGCCCCTTCGCGGAGCTGCTGCCCGGCTTCGCGGATGCGGTCTTCGGACGGGGAGCAGAGGGCCTGGCGCTCCTGACGTCGGCGACCGGCCTCGGAGCGGTCATCGGCGGCGTCTGGCTGGGTCAGCGGGGCCGGCTCACGGGGCAGACGGGCATCTCGATCCTCAGCACCCTGCTGCTCTCGCTGGGGCTCCTCGCCTTCTGCGCGACGGACTGGTTCTGGATCGGCGCGGCGAGCCTCGTCGTCGCCGGCTTCGGGATGGTGGTGCACGGCGTCACGACCCAGAGCCTCATCCAGCACGCCTGCGAGCCGGCCATGCTCGGGCGTGTGCTCAGCATCTACGGACTGAGCTTCCGCGCCGGCCCCGCGCTCGGCGCCATCATGATGGGCGCCGCTTCGGAGTTCATCGGGCTGCGCATCCCGGTCGCGATCGGCGCCGTGCTCTGCATCGTGGTCTGGGTATGGGCACTGCGGCGGCGCCGGGCGATGGCCGCGATCCTGGAGCGGTCCGAGGCCGGCTCCGGCACGGTCAGCGCCGGTAGTTGAGGACCCGGCCGGCCACCGCGTCGAGCCGCGCCATGACCTCGGGGTCCCGCATCTCGGGCGGCGTGATGATCGCGTTGTCGAGGGCGTGGTGGCACCCGGCCGTGCACGGCTCCGTCCGGGACGAAAGCTTAGGAACGACCGCACGGACCAAGGCGCGCGCCCGGTCGGCGTTGGCGAGGAGCACCTTGACCACCGCGTCCACCGTGACGTGGTCGTGGTCGGGGTGCCAGCAGTCATAGTCCGTCACCATGGCGACGGTCGCGTAGCAGATCTCGGCCTCGCGGGCGAGCTTGGCTTCCGGCATGTTGGTCATGCCGATCACGTCGCAGCCCCAGGACCGATAGAGGGCGGATTCGGCCTTGGTCGAGAACTGCGGGCCTTCCATGACGAGGTAGGTGCCGCCGCGCACCGCATCGACACCGGCGTCGCGCGCAGCCGCCTCGAGGGCGTCGCCCAGCCGGCGGCAGACGGGCTCGGCGACCGACACGTGCGCGACGCAGCCCGTGCCGAAGAAGCTCTTTTCCCTGGCGAACGTCCGGTCGATGAACTGGTCGACGATGACGAAGCGCCCCGGCGGCAGTTCCTCCTTCAGCGAGCCTACGGCCGAGAGGGAGATGATCTCCGTCACGCCGCAGCGCTTCAGCACGTCGATGTTGGCGCGGTAGTTGAGTTCCGTCGGCGGCCGCCTGTGACCGCGCCCATGCCGCGGCAGGAAGACCAGCGGCTGACCCGCGAGTTCCGCCCGCATCACCTCGTCCGAGGCGGTCCCGAACGGGGAGTGCATCCGCTCCCAGCGGACGTTCTCCAGGCCCGGTATGTCGTAGATTCCGCTGCCGCCGATGATCCCGACGACGGGTGGGTGCGAGGTCGCGGACATCCGTATCTCCTCGGCCGGCGCCGCCGGCGGGGCCGGCCTCAGGGGTCGGCCTGCCCCGCGCGGCGATCCGCGCCCGCCCGTAGTTCCCGGGTCAGTGGATGCGCGCCCAGACCTTGCGCTTCACGGCATAGAGCAGCGCCGTGAAGATGATCAGGAACAGCATCACCTTGACGCCCATCCGCTTCCGCTGCTCGAGGCTCGGCTCAGCAATGAACATCATGAACGCGCTGACATCGCGCGCCATCTGCTCGACCGACGCGTCGGTTCCGTCGGGATACTCGACGCCGCCTGCCATGAGAGGGGGCGCCATGGCGATGAGGTGCCCCGGGAAGTACTCGTTGTAATACATGCCGCTGGGTACTTCGAAGCCCGGCGGCGGGTCGATGTAGCCGATCAGCAGCCCGTACAGATAGTCGGGACCGCCGGCCCGCGACTTGGCCAGGAGCGAGAGATCGGGCGGATATGCACCGGCATTGGCCGCCCGCGCCGCATTCTCGTTCGGGTAGGGCGACACGAAGCGGTCCGAAAGACGGCCCGGCCGATCGAACATCTCGCCGTCGTCGTCGGGACCGTCGCGCACCGTCTTCTGCGAGGCGATCTCCGCCGCCGCGGCTTCCGAGACGCCGGCCTGCATCAGGTAGCGGTAGGACGCGAGCGACATCGCGTGACAGACCGCGCAGACCTGGTCGTAGACGAGGAAGCCCCGCTGAACCTCGGCCTGATCGAAGGTGCCGAAGATGCCGTTGAACTTCCAGTCGACGGCCGGCGGCGTCGGGCCGGCGGGTGCCGCGACCGCGACCGCCGGCACCATGAGGCCGAGGCATGCGGCCAGGGCGCCATCGCGCAGACGCTTGAGGAACCGGCCGGGCATCATGCCTTCTCCATCGGGCGCGCGGTGGGGGAACCGGCGGAGGTACGGCCGCCGCCTCGCAATACCGGTTCGCTTATGCTCGCCGGCAGGGGCAAAGGTCGTTCCAGCTTGCCCAGGAGCGGTATCAGGACCAGGAAGTGAAGGAAGTAGTACGCCGTGGCGATCTGGCCCGTCAGCAGGTAGACGCCCTCGGCCGGCATGGCGCCCGCCCAGCCGAGGACGAACACGTCCACCAGCAGCAGCCAGAACACCCACTTGTAGATCGGCCGGAACCGTGCGCTCCGCACCGGCGAGCGATCGAGCCAGGGCAGGATCACGAGCACGAAGATCGCCGCGAACATCAGCAGCACGCCGCCCAGCTTGCTCGGGACCGCGCGCAGGATCGCGTAGAACGGCAGGAAGTACCATTCGGGGACGATATGCGGCGGCGTCACCAGCGGGTTGGCGCGGATGTAGTTGTCCGGGTGCCCGAGAAAGTTCGGCGCGAAGAACACGAACGCGCAGAAGACGATCAGGAACACGCCCAGGCCGAACAGGTCCTTGATCGTGTAGTAGGGGTGGAACGGGATCGAATCCTGCGGACCTTTGGTATCGATGCCGAGCGGATTGTTCGAGCCGTGCGTGTGCAGCGCGATGATGTGCAGCATCACGACACCGACGATCACGAACGGCAGCAGATAGTGGAGCGCGAAGAACCGGTTCAGGGTCGGATTGTCGACGGAGAAGCCGCCCCACAGCCACGTCACGATAGACTCGCCGACCAGCGGTATCGCCGAGAACAGGTTGGTGATGACGGTCGCGCCCCAGAAGCTCATCTGACCCCAGGGCAGGACGTAGCCCATGAACGCGGTCGCCATCATCAGCAGCAGGATGACGACGCCGAGGATCCACAGCAGCTCGCGCGGCTGCTTGTAGGAGCCGTAGTACAGGCCCCTGAAGATGTGGATATACACCACGATGAAGAAGAACGACGCTCCGTTCATGTGGATGTAGCGGATCAGCCAACCGTAGTTCACGTCGCGCATGATGCGCTCGACGCTGTTGAAGGCCATGTCCACGTGCGCGGTGTAATGCATGGCCAGCGCGATACCGCTGACCAGCATGATCACCAGCACGATTCCGGCCAGCGAACCGAAGTTCCACATGTAATTGAGGTTCTTCGGCGTCGGGTATTCATGCAGTTCGTGATGCATATAGGTGAAGACCGGCAGCCGGTCGTCCACCCACTTCACGAGCCCATTGCGAAAGGCGGGAGAGCTCATTGGCGTCAGCCGATCCGTATCATCTGGTCTTCGAGGAAGGTGTAAGAGGGGACTTCGAGATTTGTCGGCGCCGGGCCGCGGCGGATGCGGCCGGAACTGTCGTAGTGCGACCCGTGGCAGGGGCAGAACCAGCCGTCGAAATCACCTTTGGGATCGCCGATGGCGGTCCCGAGCGGAATGCAGCCCAGATGCGTACACACCCCGACGATGACGAGCCACTCGGCCCGCTGCACGCGATCGGCATCGGCTTCCGGGTCCGGCAGGGCGCCGAGGTCCACCGCCCGCGCCTCCTCGATCTCCCTGGCGGTGCGGTGCCGAATGAAGACCGGCTTGCCGCGCCAGAGGACCCGGATCGCCTGTCCTTCCTCGATGCGGGAGAGATCGACGTCCGTCGTCGAAACCGCGAGGACATCGGCCGACGGGTTCATCTGATCGATGAAGGGCCAGATCGCCGAAGCCAACCCGACGGCGCCGAGCGCACCCGTCGCCAGGTAGAGAAAGTCCCGGCGGGACTCACCGTCTCCGTGGCCCGCCGTGTGTGCCGATTGCGCCATGAATTCCCCTTATCGTCGAATGCCGGGCGACGAGCAGGGCAGCATGCTTCCCCGCTCGCAGACGACAATGCGGCAAGCTGACGCGGAACCGGCCCCTCGGCGCCGCGACCTGCAGGCCGCCGTGACGTATAATCGAAACGGCCGGTGATGCAAATGCCCGGCCGCCCCTATCGGAGGCAGGCTGTGCGGATCGCCCTCTACGAACCGGACATTCCTCAGAATGTCGGCGCGGTGCTGCGCCTCGGCGCCTGTCTCGGCGTAGCCGTCGACATCGTCGAACCCTGCGGCTTCGTGTTCGACGACCGGCGCCTGCGGCGGGCGGGAATGGACTACATTCCCCGCGCCACGATACGGCGGCACGCCTGCTGGCAGGATTTCGTCGCCGGGCATGCGATCGGTGGCGGACGGCTCGTCCTGCTGACGACGGCGGCGGATTCCACCTCTCACGACTTTCGCTTCGCCCCCGACGACACGCTCGTCTTCGGGCGCGAGAGCGCCGGCGTGCCGCCCGCCGTGCACGAGGCCGCCGCCGCACGGCTGCGGATTCCGATGGTTCCCGGCGCACGCTCCCTGAACGTTGCGCTCGCGGCGGCGATGGTATTGGGTGAGGCGATGCGACAGACGGGCCTGCTGCCGAAGAACCGATGAGCGACGCCGACACCCGCACCGAGACCGATGGCCGGAAGGACTCCGCCAGAACCTGGTTCGAGTCGCTCCGCGACCGCATCTGCGCCGCCTTCGAGCGAATCGAGGACGAGGGCGGGGGCGATGCGTCCGCCGGCCGCTTCGTCCGGCGTCCCTGGCGGCGTCCCGCGACGGGCCCGGACGCCGACGCCGGCGGCGGGGTGATGTCCCTGATGCACGGGCGGGTGTTCGAGAAGGTCGGCGTCAACGTCTCCACCGTCTACGGCACCTTCTCGGACGAGATGCGGCGGCAGATCCCGGGGGCGGACGAGGACCCCCGCTTCTGGGCGAGCGGCATTTCGCTGGTGGCGCACATGCGCTCGCCGCTGGTCCCGGCGGTGCACATGAACACGCGCCACATCGTGACGACGAAGGGCTGGTTCGGCGGCGGCGCCGACCTGACGCCGATGATGCCGGACGCCGAGTGCGCCGCGATCCTGCACGAGGCGCTGCGCGGAGCCTGCGGGCGTCACGACCCCGACTACTATCCCCGCTTCAAGGCCTGGTGCGACGAGTACTTCTTCCTGCCGCATCGCAACGAGCCGCGGGGTGCGGGCGGCATCTTCTACGACTGGCTCGATACCGGCGACTGGGACGCCGACTTCGCCTTCACCCGTGACGTGGGCGAAGCCTTCCTCGACGCCTATCCGCGGATCGTCCGCGCTCGGATGCACCGGCCCTGGACGGACGAGGATCGCGAACGCCAACTCGTCCGCCGCGGGCGCTACGTCGAGTTCAACCTGCTCTACGACCGGGGCACGCAGTTCGGCCTGCGGACCGGCGGCAATGTCGAGGCGATCCTGATGTCGCTGCCACCTGTCGCGAAATGGCCGTGAGACGGATGACGCGGAGCGACCCGCCTATTCGAGGCGAATCGGCTCGTTCGTGATGGTGCGGCCCAGCGCTTCGACGAGAAGCGGGGCCAGCGCCAGCGCACCGAGCGGCATGTCCCCGTCGTTCATGCGATAGACCGCCCTCGCCTCCCAAAGGCGCGCACCGGTCGACGTGTCGACGAGAAGCCCCTCCAGCACGCCCAGGACGTAGACCTCCTCGCCGGCGGCGGGAACGGGCTCCTCGGGGCGCGCGCTCCCCGGACCGGCGGCACTGCCGAGGGCACCGATGCGGTAGGTCTCCAGCGTGAGCCGCAGCGTCGGCCCGTCGTCGGCGAGCCAGCCCGTGCGGCCGAGCACGCCGTGCATTTCCCAGGCGAGACGCACATTGTCGGGGCTGTCATCCGCCAGGACCACCTCGATATAGGCGGGGCGCGGCAGTGTCGCGTAAGCGACCGACGAAAGGCTGGCGCTGCCGATCCCGGCCGCGGGCGCCGGCCGCTGCTGCGCCGCGACCGGAAGCTGGATCAGGGCCGCCGGGATCAGGAAGGCGGCGGACAGCAAGAGGGTTCGGGCGATACGCGACACGGGCGGTTTCATCCGGCTCGACACGGCGCCCCCGCATGTCGCGGCTGGGCCGCGCCCGCGCAAGGGGGGACGCGTCAGCCGCGCACTGCCCCCGCCGGAAAACCCATGGCCCGCAGCCGTTCGATGCAGGCGGCGCGGTCTGGGCGGAAGTCCTCCGCCACCCACCACGCCTCCAGCGCGGCGAGCGCCCTGCCCACCTCGGGCCCGCGCGATATTCCCAACGCGGCGAGATCGCGGCCGCCGACGGGCAGACGCGCCGGCGTCCAGTCCGCCGCCGCGGCGAGCCGCCGCCAAAAGACCGGCAGATCCCGATCGGGCGCGGCCGCCGCGGCGAGAAACGCGCGGTCGCGATAGGCTTGAACGCCGAGCCGATGGAGCGCGCGCCGCATAGCGGGCAGGTCGTCGCCCAGTTCTTCCCGGCCGGGATCTTCTCGACCGACCTCCTCCCGGTCGGCCGCCTCGGACATCGCGACGATGCGCTTCCGCTCGGCGTTCGAGAGCCGAAGGCGCCGCGCCATCGCGTCGATCGCGTCGATCGCGTCCGGTCCACCTGGATTCGGGCGGGCGCGAACCCCGCCGCACAGATCGACGCAAAAAGCGGCCAGCCGCCGCACGGCGTCCGCCTCGCCCGTCACCCGCTCGAGCGCCACCAGTGCCGCGAGACGTTCCAGCCCTCGCGCCTCCGGCAGGACCTCCCGCAGGACGCCCGTCTCGACCATCAGGCGGAGCGCGGGAAGAGGATCGGGTGCCGCGAGCAGACGAAGGAGTTCGCGCCGCACGCGCTCGGCCGACAGGGTAGGCAACAGATGCGCCGCCTCCCGGCAGGCGGCCAGGCCCTCGGCGTCGACGGGCGGCGTGCCGTACCAGGCGAAGAAGCGGAAGAAGCGCAGGAGCCGCAGTATGTCCTCCGCGATCCGGCCGCGCGCATCGCCGACGAACCGCACCCGGCCGGCGAACAGGTCGGCGGCACCCCCGAACGGGTCGAACAGCAAGCCGTCCGGACGGCAGGACATGGCGTTCATGGTGAAATCGCGCCGCGCCGCATCCGCCTGCCAGTCGTCGGTGAACGCCACGCGCGCGTGCCGGCCGAACGTCTCCAGGTCGCGCCGCAGGGTCGTGACCTCGTAGGGGTGCCCCTCGACCACGGCGGTCACCGTGCCGTGTGCCAGGCCGGTCGGCACCGCGCGAATGGCCGCCGCCTCCAGCAGGCGCATGACGGTTTCCGGCGGGTCGGGCGTGGCGACGTCCACGTCGCTGACCGCGCGGCCGATGAGGGCGTCCCGGACGCAGCCACCGACGAAACGCACGTCCGCGCCGTTCCGCGACAGTGCCGCGATCAGCCGCGACGCTTCGGGGCTGTCCATCCAGGGCTGCGGGTCCAATCGCAGCACCGGCTGCCTCCCGTCACCGGAAATGGCCGGGGACCAGCTGGCCGTCCTCGAAGCGGGGCGGCACGTAGGTCGAGCCGGGGGGCTGCTCCTCCAGCGCGATCCAGAGACCGGCGCTGATCGCGACCAGCACGACACCCGCCGCGATGAGCCAGAGCCACGGCCCGCGGCGCAGTTCGTCGATGGAATGACGGCCCGCATAGCGCGCCCACAGCAGATAGGCGACCGTCGGCAGGACGAGCGGGACGACGATTTGGATGATGATCCGGATCAATCGCGCAACACCTCGTAAAGGTTGACCAGCATGCCGGCCGTCGCACCCCAGATATAGCGATCCTGGAACGGCAGCACGTAGAAACTGCGCCGGCGACCGTCGCGGACCACGCTGTCGCGGCGATGGTTCGCGGGATCCATCACGAACGCCAGCGGCACTTCGAACACTTCCGCCACTTCGAACGGGTCGATGCGCATCGGGAAAGGCGTTTCGATCCAGCCGACGACCGGGACGACCCCGTAGGCGGTCGACGTCTCGTAGAGATCGAGCCGGCCCAGGACCGTTACGCGCTCCGGCGGCAACCCGATCTCCTCCTCCGTCTCGCGGAGCGCGGTCGCGATCAGGTCTGCGTCCTGCGGTTCGTGTCCGCCGCCGGGGAAGCTGATCTGGCCGGCATGCTTCTGCAGATGCGCGGTCCGCTGGGTGAGCAGCACGGTCGGCCCGTCCGGTCGATCCACGATCGGCACCAGGACGCCGGCCGCCCTCAGGGAGCGGGCCTCGACCGGCCGGCCGGTC
>JBKBLL010000113.1:0-11576 GCA_046296375.1 Alphaproteobacteria bacterium
CTCGCGCGCGTCGGGCCGGCCGTCGGCCCACCCCTCGCCGCGGGCGCCCAGCCGGTCGTCGGTGCGGCCGTTCAGGCGTGCGTCCCAGCCGCCGGCCTCGGCGTGCCCGAGTCCATCCCACCCGGAACCGTCCCGGCGGCGGTCCTCGCCGGCGAGTTCCATGCCGCGCGCCCGGTCACGGCCGTCCCACGCTCCGGCCCGGGCCGGGCGGCCTTCGTGCTCGGCCAGGATGCGCCGCACCTCGCTGTAGCCGAAGACCTGCACCTCGTCGCGGTCGAACAGACGCTCGTCCGACCGGCCGGCCATCACCTCGGCGGGACTGAACAAAACGATCCGCCGGGACAGTGTCCGCGGGTCCAGGCGGGAAACGACCCCGAACAGCAGGTAGGGGTCGTCGCGAAAGACCGACAGGTCGCCGACGAGGTCGCGCAGCGTGGGCGTCGAGCGCAGGCTGCGCGTGCCGGCGAAGCGGACATGGCCGTGCAGGGACACGGACGGCTCGTCCACCACCACGACGCCGCCCTGCCGGGCCTGGCCCGTCGCCCCCAGCAGATCGACCCCGGAGCCGCGCGCCCCGGCGGCCGCCAGGGCGGCCTCCGTCCGCCCGGGCTCGGCCACCGGGTAGATCCCGGGGCGCAGAACGTTGCCGCGCACCAGCACCGCATGCTCCATCACGAAGACGAGCAGTTCCGGTACGTCGGCGAAGAGGTCGGGACAGCGTTCGGTCCCGCCGACCAGGTCCCGTGCCGCCCGGCTGAAGCGCCCGGAGGCGAGTTCGCTGCGCGGATTGCCCCGGATCCAGCGCGCCAGATACTGGATGCCGCCGCAGGCCCGCAGCTCGCGCGCCACTTCGCCGCGAAGCGCCTCGCCCACGCCCTCCGAGGCGAGGAAGGCCAGATGCTCCATGCCCAGCACGTAGACCTTGTCGTCGTCGCCCAGCCGCACGTCGGTCGCGCCGTCGAGCACCGCGCCGAGATCGAACGCGCTGAACCGCCGTGCCGCCGAGGGCGAGCCGCTCTGCACCACCGCGAAAGGCAGGTAGGGATCGGGCAGGAGCGCCGCCGGGCTCCGCAGGAGCTGGCGGACGGTCCGTGCCGACGACAGCGGATAGGCGCGCGGCGCCCGCACATGCCCGGCGAGTTCGATCCGTCCCGACGGCGCGCGCGCCGTCGGCTGCACCAGCAGGATGTCCCCGTCCCTTACGGCCTGGCCGCCGGGCCTCCCCAGTTCGACGAGATCGTCCCGACCGTCGGCGAGGCGGCGCAGCAACTGGAAGCTGAACGGGCCCCGGCCCATCGTCCCGCCGGCGAGTTCGAGCAGCTCGGTCGCGGTCGCGGCGTGCACGCCGGCACCCAGTTCGAAGACGCCGGGCCGCTTCACCTCCCCGGCCACGGCGACCGTCGCGCCGATCACGGGCACGAAGACCCGGTCGCCGTCGGCGATGCCGAAGCCGCCGGGCGGCCCGGGGCGCCCGAGCACGAGGTCGTAGAGGTCGACCGCCAGAACCTCCGCGCCGCGCAGCACCTGCACGTTGCGCAGGGACCCCGTCGCGCGCACGCCGCCGGCGAGGTGCAATGCATCGATCACGCTGGCCAGACTGTTCAGGCCGACGGCGCCGGGATTGCCGACCTCGCCGTTGACCAGCACCGAGATCTGCCGCAGCTCACCAAGGTTGGCGAAGGCCTCCGTCGCGGCGTACGTCGCCTCGACCTGGGCCTGCAGCGCCTCGCGGAAGACCCCGAGCCGCACCCCGGCGGCGGGTACGGGCGGCAGGTCGGCGACGACCACGGTACCGTCGCGGCCGACCCGGGCGCGCACCGTCCGGCTGACCTGGCCGCGCAGGACCACGACGATCTCGTCGCCGACACCCAGCATGTAGGCGTCGGGCGCGGCGCCGGTCTGGCGCAGGGCGACGCCGCGCCCGGCACCGAAGGACCGGCGGCCGATCAGGCGCAGCGGCGCGCCGGCCCGTTCGGAAAAGCCTCGTTCGAGGTCGGAGAGTTCGACGGGTTCCTGCGGCCCGGGCGCCGGACGCATGACCTGCGTCTCGCGCCCGTCGTCGCGCTCGCGCTCGAAACCGCGACGCAGTTCGTCGCGGTCCAGCAGCGGCACCAGTTCGCTGGGCAGCGCCGGCAGCGAGGGGACGCCCCGGTCCTGGGCCTGGACCATCGGTGCCGCAAGGAGGGTCAACAGCACAAGCAGGGCGGCAACCAGCACACTGGGCATCGGACGCCCGGGGCCTCGCGGCACCAACCGTAGCCGAACCGACGCCAGGGTCCGCCGCGTGCTTCCGTCCTGCCTGCGGCTCATGCGACCGACCACGTCCCCCGAACGGCACCGCGGCCGCCGACCTGCCCCGCGGGGGCGAACCCCCGAATGCGGCGCATTGTGACGGCCGGCCCCGACCGGATCAACCGCGGCGTCCGGCCACCACCGACCGAGGCCAGCAAGATTGATCATTCCGCGAAACCGGCACATTCTCACCACGATTCCACGCCGTGGCCACCGCGACGGAGGGGAAGTCATCGGCTTCGCCTCCGGATGCCCGGAGCGGCCCCCTCCGGAGGTTCCTCATGTCCCCCCTGCTCCGCCTCGCCGCCGTCGGCGGTCTCGCCGTCCTGTCCGCCTGCGCCGCCATCGAGGGCATGACGCAGGCCCCCAAGACGGCGGCGTATATCGTCTTCTTCGATCGCGGCAGCGCCGATCTCGGCACCGACGCGGGCGCGGTGGTGGACCGGGCGGCGCGCGACGCCGCCTCGGCCCGCCCGGCGGTCGTCCGCGTGAGCGGCTATACGGACCGGGTCGGCAGTTTCGACCAGAACTTCCGGCTGGCGGAGCAGCGTACCGTGACCGTGGAGGAAAGGCTGGTCGCGCGCGGCGTGCCGGCCGAGCGCATCCGCCGCGAGCCGATCGGCCAGGCGGTCGCATCCACGGTGGGGACCGAATCGGCGCAGGACCGCCGGGTGGAAATCACCTTCGCCGACGAATAGGCGGACGTGCAGGCGACACGCGCGGCCCGCAGCCTCAATCGGCGGAACCGGCCGCCTCGACCAGATTGCTCTGGTTGCGCCGGCGCGCGATCGCCTCGATCTCGGCCGCCAGTGCGGGAATGCCCCGCACGAAGCGTCGGAAGCCGCGCCCGTCCAGGCAGAGAAGCTGGCTGTAGCCGACCGACACCACGTCGGCGGAACGCGGTTGCGCGAGCACCAGCGCCATCTCGCCGAACACGTCGCCGGTGCCGAGGCGTACCGGCCCGGAGGGCAACCGTACCTCGACGCTGCCGGCCGCGACCATGTACATGGCTTCGCCACGCTCGCCGCGAACGACGATCCGCTCACCCGGCGTCGCCAGGACCGGCTTGAGTTCGCGGACGAGACGTTCGAGCTGCGTTTCGGTCAGCTTGGCGAACATCGGCACGCGCCGCACCATCTCCGCCAGCTTGAAGCCGAGGTCCAGGGACGGGCGATTGCGGATCGCCGCCCGCCGAGCACGCAGGTCGGCCTGGAGGTTCTCATAAACCTCGCGGCTGATCAGGGCCTCTTCCCGCTTCATCTGATACTGGTGTTCCTCGAAGCGCAGCGCTGCGCGCGCCAGGTGCTGGACGCCGAGCGCGGACGCATAGACCGGATATTGCAGCTCGAGTGCGGCGAGCGCCCGCTGTACCGCCTCCATCCGTTCGGCGAGGCGGGCGGCGATGACATCGCTGGCGTCGCCGCCGAGCACGGGGCGGATCGACCGCTCGTTGAAGTGCCGCGCCTCACGCAGGACCAGCCGCTGGATCAGCAGCATCTCGAAACGGTCGGCCAGCGCCGAGGCCAGCAGCCGGCTCCACCCCAGACGGCGATGTAGCCACAGGGACAGCCGCAGGCGTCGCCCCATGCGGACGATGGCCGCGCCCGCGGTGCCATAGCCCTCGATGCCCTCGACCTTCACCCGGTCCGCCAGCGCGTCGGCGCCCGCGACCAGGACGGCGACGAGGCGCCGCGAGATCGTCTGCTGCTCGAAATGCGCGAGATAGGCCTCGCGCTCCCGGGTGACCAGAGTGAGCAGCCCGACCTGCACCCGCACGTCGACGGTCAATTCCCGGTCCGCAGGCCGGGACTCTTCCGAGCCCGACGCCGCCGGCTTGGCATCTTTGGGAGCCGGCTCCGCCGGACGGGCGGGCGCCGGGACGACCCGGTCGACCAGACCGCCGTCGAGACCATAGTGGCGCGCGACCTCCGCGACCTGCTCGCGCACGCCGACGAGGGAGAGCGCCATCACCCGGTCGCGCAGCACCGCCTCCACCGGATCGAGCCGGTCGAGACGCAGCAGGCGCAGCAGCGGCCCAAGCGTCGGCGCATTGACGAACAGCGTCATGAGGACGAACCCGATCGCGGCGACGGCGACGAACCGTCGGATCTCCGGCGGCACCGCCATGTTCTCCGAGATCGCGATGGCGAGGACCATGGTCACCGCGCCACGCAGGCCGCCCCACAGGATCACCACCTTGTAACGGCCGCTGACCGGCTGCACGAGCTTCAGGGCGGTCAGTCCCGGCAGTAGCCCCCAGAGCACCAGCGCCCGCGCCACCATGGCGGCGACGGCCAGGAGCACGATGACGCCGATATCCGCCAGCGACACCTCCGAGAGGACGCGCGCCGCCACCATCGAGGCCAGGATGAAGATCAGCGAGGTCGCCCAGAACTCGATCTTGCTCCAGGACTGCAGCAGCGACCGCCAGCTGGGCGGCGACAGCCGCAGCGGGCCATAGCTCGCCATCACCACGGCCGCAGTCGCGACGGCGACGACGCCCGACACGTGAAAATACAGTTCCGCGACGACGTAGGAGAGGTAGGCGAGCGCCACCGTCAGCGTCGTCTCCGCGGTGAGCGCGCCGCCCATGCGCGGCAGGAGCCCGCAGATGAGCCGCGCGAGCACGAAGCCCACCGCGATGCCGCCGGCGAAGCCCGTGACGAAGGCCATGGCGCCGGCGGCGAAGCTGGGCGCGGCCGTGCCCGTCACGAAGGCCAGCAGAATGGAGAAGAGCGCGATCGCGGCGGCATCGTTGAAGATGCTCTCGCCCTCGACCAGGACGCCCAGCCGGCGCGGCGCCCCGAGATCGCGGAAGATGGCGACGACCGCCGCCGGGTCGGTCGTGGCGATGATGGCGCCGAGCAGCAGGCAGGGCACCAGGCCCAGCGGCGACACCCAGCCCAGCACGAAGCCGACGACGCCGGTGCAGACCACGACCGCCACCACGGCGAGGAGGAGCACGGCCGCGATCTCGTCGAAGAGCCGCCGGACATCGAGGTTCAGCCCGGCCGCGAACAGCAGCGGCGGCAGGAATATGGCGAGGAAGGCCGGCGCGGAGATGCCGAGGTCGCCGAACCCGCGGACCAGGTCGTCGCCGACCATCACGCCGCCGCCGTCCTGGCGCACCATGACGACGAGGCCGAGCACGATGCCGAGCGCGGCGAGGAGGACGCTGTGCGGAATGCGCAGCCGCGCCGCGACCGGCACGGCGACGCTGACCGCGACCAGCAGGGCCGCGACCGCAAGGACCGACGTTAGTATCTCGGGCATCGCGACCCGTTCGGACGGTTACGCTGCATCGTCTCCGCGCCTGGCCGGCAGTTCCCGCGCGGCCGCCGCGGCGGCGTTCGGGTTCGGTTGTCGTGTTTCCGTAGCCGAATGATAAAATAACGGTCACGGCGGCCAGATAAGAGACCGCGATCACATGCCCAGGGGGCTTGAATAGCATGTTTTACCGATCGCTGCTCCTCACCGCAGGCTTAACCGTCGGGGCTTTCGCGTAGGCCGCGCACGCCGCGGGCGCGATCCATTTCGGAGCCTCGGCGAACGGCTGCGGCGCAAGCCGCGCCAACTCTCGGGCGGGCAGCGCCAGCGGGTGGCCATTGGCCGCGCGATCGTTCGCGAGCCGGGCCGTCTTCCTGTTCGACGCTCCCTCTCCAGTCTCGACGCGAAGCGGCGCGTCCAGATGCGACTCGAAATCAGGCGCTTGCAACGGAGGCTCGGGACGACGAGCATCCGAGTGACGCACGATCAGGTCGAGGCGATGACCCTCGGCGACACGCTCGTCGTCATTCGGGACGGCATCGCCGAACAGATCGGTACGCCGATTGAGGTTTACGAACGTCCCACAACCACGTATGTGGGCGGGTTCATCGGCTCGCCCGCCATGAACTTCCTGCCCGGCCGGGTAGAAGGCGGCGCGGCGATCCTGGACGAAGGTCCGACCCTGCCGCTGCCGGTGGCGGGGCGCGGTCGAACAGGGGGCGACGATGTGATCCTGGGCATCCGCCCGGAGCACATCGTCGCGGGAGAAGAACATGACCGGCAAGAGGCCCGCTTCGCAATGAAGGTCGAAATTCCCGAAACGCTCCGTGCGGACACGCTGCTCTACGGCGCTATGACAGCGCGCGGCGACGCGGTCACGCTGTGCGCACCCGGCCATCGCGGCTTCCGGATCGGCGACTCGATCCCGCTGGACGCGTCCTTCGCTCCTCTGCACGTATTCGACGCCGAAAGCGGCCGGAGGCTTGCGTGAACGGACGGGAACCACGCTATCGCGAAATCGCCGAAGTCCTTATCGAGGAGATCCGCTCCGGCAGGTACCCCATCGGCTCGATGCTGCCGCCCGAACTGGACCTGTGCGAGCGCTTCCAGGTCAGCCGTTTCACCATGCGCGAGGCGCTGCGCCGGCTGCACGAACTCGGCTTGGTCAGCCGTCGGCGGGGCGCCGGCACGACGGTCGAGGCGCTGGAGACGCCGCAGCCCTATACCCAGACGCTGAAGACGCTGGACGAACTGCTGCAGTATCCGCCGGAGACGATGATCACCCTGCGCGGCACGCGCAAGATCAAGGCCGACCGGCTGCTGGCGCAGACGCTGGGCTGCCAGCCGGGCGACCGCTGGATGCGGATCAGCCTGACGCGCGGCCTCGCCGATTCCGACCTGCCGATCTGCTGGAACGACATCCACATCCTGCCGGAATACGGGGACGTCGCGAAGCATATCGGCGGCCAGCGGCGGCCGGTCTACCGCGTCGTGGAGGAAATGTATGGCTGCAGCGTCGACCGCATCGACCTGCGCATGTTCGCCGCCGGCGTGCAGCCCGAGATCGCCGAGACGCTGCGCACCGACGTGGGCACCCCCGCCTTCTGTATCGTGCGCCAGTTCTTCGACCGGGACGGCCGCATGTACGAGGTCTCCGTCGCCATCCACCCGGCCGGCCGCTTCTCATATTCGATGCAGCTGCGCCGGCAGTGGCAGGCCGGACCGGTGGGCTGAATCGTCGGACTGAACCGCCGTCGTCAGCCGGGCGCGCCCCGGAAGAAGGCGGCGAGTTCCGCCGCGGTCTCCTCCGGCGCCTCCTCCGGCAGGAAGTGGCCGCAGTCGAGGGCCCGGCCGCGCACGTCGGACGCCCAGTGGCGCCAGACCTCGACGACGCCGGACCGGCGGCCGCGACCGCCCCACAGGGCGAGCATCGGGCAGGCGATCCGCCGACCCGCGGTGCGGTCGGCATCGTCCAGGTCGAAATCGACAGTGGCGCCGGCGCGGTAGTCGGCGCAGGTCGCCGCGATGGTCGCGGGGTCCCGGAAACAGCGCAGATACTCGGCCAGCGCCTCCGGCGCGAAGCAGCCGGGCGTGCCGCTCCATTTGTCGAGCAGGTAGCGCAGGAAATGGTCGGGATCGCGGCCGATCGTCTCCTCCGGGAAGGGCGCCGGCTCGGCCAGGAAGTACCAGTGGAACTTGCCGAGCGCCGCCGCGCGGCCCGGCTGCGAGAACTCCTCCCAGGTCGGGATGACGTCCAGGGTGGCGAGGCGCACAACCCGGTCCGGATGGTCGAGCGCCAGCCGGTAGGCGACGCGGGCGCCGCGGTCGTGGCCGCACAGCAGGAACCGCTCGTGCCCGAGGGCGGCCATGATCTCGACCATGTCGCGTGCCATGGTACGCTTCGAATAGGCCACGTTGGGCTGGTCCGGCGCGGGCTTGCCGCTGTCGCCATAGCCGCGGAGGTCCGGACAGACCAGAGTGAATCCGTCGGCGAGCAGCGGCGCCACACGGTGCCAGATCGCGTGCGTCTGGGGATAGCCGTGCAGCAGCAGAAGCGCCGGTCCGGCGCCGCCCGTCACCAGGTTGATCTCGACCTCGCGGGCGGCGACGCGGCGTCTCTCGAATCCCTCGAACATACCCTCGCTCCACGAACAGCGGCCGGCCGTCAGAGCCTACCCGAGACGATGTGGTTGTCCCAGTGCGCCGCGGCGGCCGCAGCGACGGCGTGTCGGCCGGGGAGGATGCGACGGCCGGGCCCCATCGTCACGAAGGGGGGTTCGCGGCGAAGTCGCGCAGCACCTCCGGCTTGAAGGCGAGGCCGTGACCCGGCCGGTCGGGCGGGCGCATCGTGCCGTCGCGCAGCGGTACCGGGTCGACCAGCAGGTCCTCCAGCCAGCCCATATATTCCAGCATGTGCGGGTTCGGGATCGCGCACATGAAGTGCCCCATCAGTTCGTCGAAGCAGTGCGGGGCGATGGTCATGCCCCAGGTGTCGGCGACGGCCGCGACGCGCCGCAGTTCGGTGAAGCCGCCGCGCATCGGGTCGGGCTGCAGGATCGGTATGTTCGGATTCTCGAAGAAGGGGCGCAGGTCGTGCCGGCCGAAATGGTTCTCGCCGCCGACCACGCGCAGGTCGAGCGTGTCGGCGATGCGCCGATAGCCGGCGAAATCATCCGGCCGGACGGGTTCCTCCATCCAGTAGAGGCCGAACTCCTCGAACCGGCGTCCCATCGCTATGGCGGTGTCGGCGGTCCAGCCGCAGTTGATGTCGATCATGATGTCGACCGCATCGCCGAGCGCGTCGCGCATCTGCCGGACGTGGGCGATGTCCTCGTTCAGGCTCCACATGTGCCCGGCCTGCATCTTGATCGCCGTGAAGCCCGCCTCGGCATAGCGGCGCGCCTTCTCGACCATCCCCTCGCCGCCCAGGCCGCGCCAGCAGCCGCTGCCATAGGCCGGGACATCGCGCGCCTCGCCGCCCCAGAGCCGGTAGAGCGGCAGCCCCGCATGCTTGCCGAGCGCGTCCCAGAGCGCGATGTCGACGGCGGACTGGGCCATGACGGTTACGCCGGCCCGGCCCATCGTGGCGGTCGCCTTCCAGACGTCGTTCCAGATCGCCTCGACCGCGGTCGCGTCGCGGCCGAGGACGCGCGGCGCAATCACCTCGTGCACGCAGGCCTGCAGCGTGGCGAGGCCGCCGCCGAGCGGCTGGAGATAGCCCATGCCGACGACGCCCGAGCGCGTCTCGACCTCGACGATCAGCAGTTCGCGCGGCAGACCGTAGTCCCGCACGAAGCGGGGCGCTTCGACCCAGGGAACGCGGACGGCGGTGGTACGAATGTCGGCGACGATCATCTGGCGTTCTCCCCGGCCCCTCCACGGCGGGCGGCCGTTCGGCGGATGATGCGACAGACCCGCGCCGGGCGGAACGGCCCCTCGCGCGCCGCCGCCGCCGGTCGACGCGGCGCTTCCGGTTGGAGCGCCCCTCTGGCATAGTTCGCTGCGTTTTCGGAATATTGGCGCTATCGGGCAGGGGTGGGGCTTGGATCGATCCGCCGGCGATGGCCTTGAGCCGACCCTCTCCGTCGTGACGGTGAACCGCAACATGCGTGCGGGGCTGGCGCACACCATCGAAAGCGTCCGCCGCAGCACCGCCACGCGGCTCGAGCATGTCGTGATCGACGGTGCCTCCACCGACGGTTCCCGGGCGCTGCTCGAATCGGCGCAGGCCGGCCTGCGCTGGTGGAGCGAGGCCGATGGCGGCATTTACGACGCCATGAACAAGGGCGTCGCCCGGGCCGCCGGGACCTGGGTCCTGTTCCTGAACGCCGGCGACGTGCTCGACGGCGCGGACGCACTTGCGCCGCTGCAGAGGGCGATGCGCGAGGCCGACACGGCCGACATCCTCTACGGCGACGTGCGCGTCGCCTATCCGGACGGCACGGTCGCCGCCCGCCCGGCCCGGCCGCTCGGCACCATGCCGCAGGGGATGCCGTTCGCCCACGCCGCGGCGGCGATCCGGCGCGATCTGCTGATCGCCCGGCCCTACGAGACCGACGGCCAGGCTTGCGACTACGCCTTCTTCCTGCGCTGCTGGGCGGCCGGCCGGCGCTTCCGGTACGTCCCCGGCGCGGTCGCGACGATCGAGGCCGGCGGCGTCAGCGATCGCCGCCGCGTCCGCTCGACGGTGGAGCGCTGGAGGGCGGTGCGGCGCGCCGACCTGGTCTCGGCGCCGCTCGCCGCATGGTACGCCGCGGCGCTGATGCGGGCAGCCCTGGCACCCCCGCTCGCACGCATGACCCCGCGCGGACTGCGCCGGCGGCTGCGCGGCGCCCTACCGGACCCAGGCAGCGCGGCGCGATGAGCGTCGTCGCCACCGGTCTGTTCGCCGCCGCCGAAGGGGCGCTTCTGGTCGCGGTGCTGATCCTCTGCATGCGCGCCGAGGGGGTCGGCCGCTGGCTGGGCGCGGTCGACTATCCCGACCGGCACCGCAAGCTGCACCGCGCGCCGACCCCGCTGGTCGGCGGGATCGCGGCCATGGTGCCCATGCTGGCGGTGGCCGCCCTGGAAGGCTGGCGGCAGCCGGCGCACGCGCCTCTGTTCGCCACCCTCGCCTTCGCGACCGCCGCCTTCCTGCTGCTGGGCCTCGCCGACGACCGCCGCCAGGTGTCGGTCACGGCGCGGCTGCTGCTCTCGACCCTGGTCCTGACGCTCGTCATCGCCTTCCTGCCGGCACTGGCACTGCCGACGCTGCGGCTGGACCCGACCGGCCATGTGGTCGTCCCCCTGGGCCTGCTGGCCGGTCCCTTCGCCCTGGTCTGCCTGCTGGGCTTCCAGAATGCGGTCAACATGGCCGACGGCGCGAACGGGCTCGTGATCGGCCTCGCGATCGGCTGGATCGGCCTGCTGCTGCTGCACGCCCCGGCGGAATTGCAGACGTTCCTGTGGCTGTTCGGCGCAGCCCTCGCGACCACCCTGCCGTTCAACCTGCGCGGACGGCTGTTCCTGGGCGATGCCGGCAGTTATGCCGTGGGCGTGCTGGTCGGTGCGGCGGCCATCTACACCTACAACGCGTTGCCGGACCTGCCCGCCCTCACCGTGATGCTGTGGCTGATGCTCCCGGTGGTCGACTGCCTGCGCCTGATCGCGATTCGCCTCGCCCTGGGTCGCTCGCCCTTCGAGCCGGACCGCGACCACCTGCATCACCGGCTGCTCGAGGCCCTGCCGCCGGGCGGCGCGCTCGCAGCCTATCTGGCGCTCGCACTCCTGCCCGGTTTCGCCGCCGAAGCGGCGCCCGAGGCCGCACCCCTTCTCGCCTTCTCCATGATGCTGCTGTACCTGTTCGTCTTGCGGATCACCTCCCCCGCCCGGCGGCGGTCCGCCTGAGCAGCGCCTGATCACCGTCTAACAACGGCGCCGCCGCGCACCCGCAGCCGGAGACCCCGATGGGCCCCACCACGACCACCTCGCCCGTCATCGTGCCCGTCGTCCTGTCGGGCGGCAGCGGAACGCGCCTC
>JBKBLL010000114.1:0-11463 GCA_046296375.1 Alphaproteobacteria bacterium
CTAGCTGCCGTCGGCGGCGGGACACTTCTTCGCCGGCCTGCAGATCGCGGTGGTGCTGGCGCTGATCGGCGCCGTCGTGTCCGAGTTCATCGCTTCCAGCCGCGGGCTCGGCACGGTCATCCAGGCGGCCTCCATCATCGGCATCGCGGGCAGACAGATCGTGCGGTTCGCGCATCGGCGGGTCGTCTTCTGGGAGCGCTGCACCGCCGACACGACCGCCGACAGCGTTTCTTGACGGAGAGACGGATGTTTGTCTATGCGGCGGACGACGCGGCGGCCTACGAAGCGTTCATGGGGCGCGAGAGCGGCCAGGGCCGGACGGGACGCTACGTCACCGGACTCGCCCCCGCCGCCCGCGCCGAACTGCGCCGGCATGTCGAGGCGGCGTACGGTGCCGGCATGCCCGACGGCCCGCGGTCCTTCGCGGTGGTCGTCCGCGCCGTCAGGGGGACGGTGCCGGGCTAGGCGCGCCGCCGCCCGGCGGCTCCCGTCAGCCGGCGGCGCAGCGATTTCTCCGCTTCCAGCACGACCAGCAGCACCACGCCGACGGCGACGATGGCGGCGCCGTCCCAGAAGGCCAGCGGCCGCGTGTCGAACAGGGTCTGCATGAACGGCGCGTAGGTGAAGGCGAACTGGAGGACGATCACCAGCGTGACGCCGATCAGCACGGGTGAGGTGCCGCGCACGCCGGTCAGCGTCATCGAGGCGACTCGCAGATAGCGAACGCTGAAGAGGTAGAACACCTCCATGGCGACCAGCGTGTTGACCGCGATCGTGCGCGCCTCTTCGAGCGGCAGGCCCCGCATCTTGGCCCAGGCGAACATGCCGAAGATGCCGGCGACGAACAGGCCCGACACGAACACGATGCGCCATACGAGGAAGCCGGACAGCAGCGGCTCGTCGGCCGGTCGCGGCGGCCGGCGCATGGCGTCCTGCTCCGTCGGCTCGAAAGCGAGCGTCATGGCGAGTGCCACCGAACTCACCATGTTCACCCAGAGGATCTGCAGCGGGGTGATCGGCAGTGCCGTACCCAGCAGGATCGCCGCAACGATGGCGCAGGCCTCGCCGCCGTTGATGGGCAGCAGGAAGGCCATGGTTTTCTTCAGATTGTCGTAGACCGTGCGGCCCTCGCGCACGGCGGCGGCGATGGAGGCGAAATTGTCGTCGGTCAGCACCATGCCGGCGGCTTCCTTCGCCGCCTCGGTGCCTTTCTGGCCCATCGCGACGCCCACGTCGGCGCGCTTGAGCGCCGGCGCGTCGTTGATGCCGTCGCCGGTCATCGCCACCACGGCGCCCTCGGCCTGCAGGGCGGCGACCAGGCGCAGCTTGTGCTCGGGGCTGGTGCGGGCGAACACGTCGGTCTCAGCGACGCGCCGCTTCAGGGCCTCGTCGTCGAGCGCCTCCAACTCGCGTCCCGTCGCGACCGTGTCGGTGCGCTCCAGGCCGAGCTGCCGCGCGATCGCCTGCGCGGTCGCGGCATGATCGCCGGTGATCATCTTCACCCGGATCCCGGCGACGCGACAGTCGGCGACGGCTGTGATCGCTTCGTCCCGGGGCGGGTCGATCAGACCGACCAGACCGAGCAGGATCAGCCCCTCCTCGACGTCGCCGAACGTCAGTTCGTGGAGGTTGGGTGCGGGCAGGGTGGCCAGGGCCAGCACCCGCTGCCCCTCGGATGCGAGTGCGTCGACCTGCCGGTCCCAGGCCTCCGGGTCGATCGGCCCGTCGCCCCCGGTGCCGCGCACCCGGTCGCACATGCCGATGACGCGCTCGGGCGCGCCCTTCAGCACGACGAAGCGGTCGCCGCCGGCATGGCCGTGATGGAGCGACGCCATGAAGCGGTGCTCGGCGTCGAACGGTATCTCGTCGGCGCGGGGCCATTGCGTGCGCGTCTCCGCGATGTCGTGGCCGGCCTTCCCGGCGAAGGCGACCAGCGCCCCCTCCATCGGGTCGCCGTCGATCGCCCAGCCGTCGTCGCGGTGCCGCAGGCCGGCGTCGTTGCAGAGCAGTGCCGCGCGGGCCAGTTCGTTCAGCGGGCCGTCCGCGGCGGCGTCGATCTCCCGGCCGTCCACGGCGATCGCGCCGCGCGGCTCGTAGCCGATCCCGGAAACGGTGAAGCTGCCGTCGCCGGTGACGGCGCTGCGCACCGTCATCTCGTTGCGGGTGAGGGTGCCGGTCTTGTCCGAGCAGATGACCGAGACGGCGCCGAGCGTTTCGACCGCCGGCAGCCGCCGGATGATGGCGCGGCGCGAAGCCATGCGCTGTACGCCGATCGCCAGCGTGATGGTCATGACGGCCGGCAGGCCCTCGGGGATGGAGGCGACCGCGACGGCCACCGCCGCCAGGAACATCTCCGCCAGTTCGTAGTCGCGCACCAGAACGCCGAAGGCGAAGATCGCGACCGCCGCCACCAGGATGACCAGGGTCAGCCGCCGGGCGAACAGGTTCATCTGTCGCAGGAGCGGGGTCGTCAGCTCCTCGACCGAGCCGAGCAGCCGGCTGATCCGGCCGAGTTCCGTCGCCGTGCCGGTCGCGACGGCGACGCCGCTGCCCTGGCCCGCCGTAACGAGCGTTCCGGAATAGGCCATGCCGACCCGGTCGCCGAGGGCCGCATCGGCGGCGACCGCGGCGTTCGATTTCTCCACCGGGACCGACTCCCCGGTCAGGATCGCTTCTTCGATGCGCAGATTGCGGGCCCGCACGAGGCGGATGTCGGCCGGCACGCGGTCGCCGGCTTCCAGCAGGACGAGATCGCCCGGAACGACCGCCGCGGCGTCGACGCTGACCCGCCGGCCGTCGCGCGTGACCGATGCGTGCGGCATCAGCATGTCGCGGATCGCGTCGAGCGCCTTCTCGGCGCGGCCCTCCTGGATGAAGCCGACGCCGGTGTTGATGAACACGACGAGCAGGATGACGGCCGCGTCGATCGCATGGCCCAGCAGGGCCGTCACCACGGCCGCGGCGATCAGGACGTAGATCAGCAGGTTGTCGAACTGCGCCAGCAGCCGCCGCCAGGCGCTGCGTCCCTTCGTCGCCGGGAGGCTGTTCGGTCCGTGGGCCGCAAGACGGCTTGCGGCTTCGGCCTCGCTCAGCCCGTCCGGGCCGCTGGCGAGCGCCTCGGTCGCCGCTTCCGGCGGCAGGGCGTGCCAGTCGTCCCTTCGATCTGTCTCGGCGGACTGGGCGGCATCCATAGGCGTCGTACCTCGGTCTGCGGGATGGGAGCGACCGCGGCGAAGCCTAGGCGGCGGGGCGACAGTCCACCTTGATCGACCTCAAGGCGCGGTGTCCGCCCGTCGGTCAATAGGTGGCGGCGATCCCGCCCGCGGCTCCCGCCTCGCGCCGTTCGGCGGCGACGGCCTCGCGAAGATCGGCGATATAGTCCGGCCGCGCCGGTTCGTGCAGGAGCGACATCATCATGTGCAGCGCCGGCGGCAGGCGCGTCGCGTTGACCAGCCAACCCTTCTGCGTCATCCGGGCGCCGACTGCCAGAATGTCGAGGTCGCGAGCCCGGTAGGAGATCACGCTGAGGTGCGGCGCGCCGACGATCTCGAGCCCGTCGATGGCCTCGATGTCGGCGATGTAAGCCTTCGTCATGCGCATCAGGCGGCCGGCGATTTCGGTATAGCCGTTCTCGCCGAGATGGTTCATCAGCGCCCAGGCGGCGGCAACCGCGCCGCCGGGCCGGGTGCCGACCAGGGTCTCGGTGACGAAGCGGCCCGACGACCATTCCGCATGGTCGAACTTCTGGTGCTCGCGGAACGCCTCGGAGCGGTAGAACACCGTCGATGCGGGCTTGGCCGCCCAGCCGAACTTGTGCAGGTCGGCCGACATCGAGCGAACCGCTGGAACGGAGAAGTCGAAGTCGGGTATGGGATAGCCCGCGCGGCGCACGAACGGCGCCAGATAGCCCCCGACGCAGGCGTCGACATGCAGCCAGAGGTCGCGCGAAGCGGCGACCTCGCCCAGTTCGGCGATGGGATCGATCACGCCGTGCGGGAAGCAGGGGGCGGAGCCCACCAGCATGATGGTCGACGCGTCGATCGCCGCGGCCATCGCGGCGGGGTCGGCACGATAGTCGGGCCGCAGGTCGACGCGCCGGACCTCGAGGTCCATGAGGTCTGCCGCCTTGTCGAAGGCGGGGTGCACCGAGAGCGGCGCCACGATGTTGGGGCGGCCCTGCACCGGGCGGTTGGCGCGCGTCCAGTCGCGGCAGGTCTTGACCGCCAGCACGATGCTCTCCGTGCCGCCGGTCGTCATGTTGCCGCAGGCACCTTCGGGCGCGCCGAAGAGGCCGAGCGCCATCTCGACGATCTCCTCCTCCATGCGCCGCAGGCTGGGGAAGGCCCGCTTGGCGCCGAGCGCGTTCTCGCTGAAGAAGGTCATGTAGGCGTGCTTGACCACCGCCTCCGCGGCTTCGGTCGAGCCGAACATGTAGGCCGGCGTCCGGCCGCGCCGCCACGGCGCGTCGTCCGCCTTCATCGTCTCCAGTGCCGCGTCGATCGCCGCCCTGTCCAGTCCCTGCCGCGGCAGTGTCTTACGCATCGCACCGCTCCTCCCTTCCCGAAGACCTCGGGAGAGTGGCGGAGCTATGACCGGTCCGCAACCTCGGTAGTGCCCGCCCGCAATGGGGCTGAAGAAGTGCCCGATCCAGGCGAGCCCGTATCGCCTCGTTCCGAACCGATGGGCTGGCGACCCCCGGCGCGGAACCGAAGGTATCCGAGCGCCATTGGGCCAGGGTCGGCGGCGCCGACGCGCCGTTGATCGGCCCGGCCGTCTGTCACGACTATCCATCACAATCGAACGAGACCATGAACAGCGCCGTCACGATCAGGGAGCCGAGGGGCGAGGCCCTGCCTCTCATCTTCGACAGTCCCCACAGCGGCGCCGACTATCCTGCGGATTTCGGCACGGTCCTGCCGCTGTCGGTGCTCCGCGAGGGGGAAGACCGCTTCGTGGACGAACTGTTCGCGCGTGCGCCGGATCATGGTGCGCTACTGCTCGTCGCGTCGTTCCCGCGGGCCTATGTCGACCCGAACCGCGAGCCGGACGATATCGATCCGGATCTGTTGGCCGCGCCCTGGCCGACGCCCCTGCGGCCGAGCGCGGCGACGGCTGAGGGCGTCGGACTGATCTGGCGGCTCGTGCCGCCCGACCGCGCGCTCTATGACCGCCGCCTCGCCCCGGCCGAGGTCGAGGCCCGGATTACCCGCTACTGGCGTCCCTATCGCGAAGCGCTGGCATCGGCGCTCGACCGGGCGCGCGTGCGGCATGGCGCGGTGTGGCACGTCAACTGCCACTCGATGTGGTCGGTCGGCTTGGACTCCGGACCCGATCCGGGGCATCGGCGCAAAGACATTTGTCTCAGCGACCGCGACGGGCGCAGCTGCGATCCCGGGTTTATCGCATGCGCGAGGGATGCGCTCCTGGAACGGGGCTACAGCGTTTCGATCAACGACCCCTTCAAGGGAGGGGCCATCGTCGCCCGTCACGGCCGCCCCGAGGACGGGTATCACAGCCTCCAGATCGAGATCGTGCGCGGGCTCTACATGGACGAACGGACGCTCGAGCCGCATGCCGGATTCGAGCGCCTCCGGAACGATCTCGGCCATCTGGCGGAGAGGCTGGCGGCCCATGTGCGCGCATCCCTGCAGGGCGCCGGCGGTTAGTGTGCAAAGGCACCGATCAGCTGCCGGTCGGCAGCACATGATTCCTGAAGCGGTCGCGCAGGGCCGTCTTCTGGATCTTCCCGGTGGCCGTGTGGGGGATCTCGTCCAGGAACACGACATCGTCGGGCATCCACCATCTGGCGATGTGCGGGCGCAGCCAGTCGAGCAGTTCGGCCGCCTCCAGCGCGGCGCCCGGCTTGCGGACCACGACGAGCAGCGGGCGCTCGTCCCACTTCGGATGGGCGACGCCGACCACGGCCGCCTCGGCCACGGCCGGATGGCCGACGGCGATGTTCTCCAGGTCGATCGAACTGATCCACTCGCCGCCGGACTTGATCACGTCCTTGGCCCGGTCGGTGATCTGCATGAAGCCGTACTCGTCGAGCGAGCCCACGTCGCCGGTGTCGAACCAGCCCTCGGAGTCGAGGATCGGCCCGCCCTCGCCCTTGAAGTAGGAGGCGGCGACTCCCGGGCCGCGCACGAGTATGTGGCCGAAGGAAGCACCGTCCCGAGGGAGCGGGCGTCCGGCCGCGTCGATCACCTTCATCTCCACCGAAAACGCGGGCCGCCCCTGGCGCGCCTTGAGCGAGAGGATGCGCTCGCGGTCCAGGTCGCCCATCGAGCCCTTCATCCGTGTGACGGTGCCGACCGGCGACATCTCGGTCATGCCCCAGCCTTGGACGACCTCGACGCCATACCGGTCCTCGAAGGTCTCGATCATGCTGCGCGGCACGGCCGACCCGCCGATGGTGACGCGCTTCAGCGTGGTGAGGCGCCCGCCGGTCTTCTCCAGATGCTGCAGCAGCATCAGCCAGACCGTCGGCACCGCCGCCGTGAAGGTGACGCCTTCCGTCTCCAGCAGTTCGTGCACGCTGGCCCCGTCCAGCTTCGTTCCCGGCAGCACGAGCTTGGCTCCGGCCATCGGCGCGATATAGGGCAGGCACCAGGCGTTTGCGTGGAACATCGGCACGACCGCCAGCACCGTGTCGCCGCTGGTCAGGCCTATCGCGTCGGCGCCGTTGACGACCAGGGCGTGGAGCATCGTCGAGCGGTGCGAATAGAGCACGCCCTTCGGGTTGCCGGTGGTCCCCGACGTATAGCAGAGGGCGAGTGCGGCCCGCTCGTCCACCGCCCGCCAGGCGAAGTCGTCGTCCGACGCTTCGATCAGATTTTCGTAGCAGAGCATCGGCTGCGGCAGCGTGGCCGCCGGCATATGTTCCCGGTCGGTCATCACCACGACCGTCTCCACGCACGGGATCCGATCCGCGATGCCCGCCAGGACCGGCAGGGTGGCGATGTCGCAGAGGATGATCCGGTCCTCGGCATGGTTGACGATGTAGGCGATCTGATCGGCGAACAGCCGGGGGTTGATGGTGTGCAGGACGGTGCCGGTGCCGGCCGTGGCGAAATAGGCCTCCAGATGGCGGAAGCCGTTCCAGGCGAGCGTTCCGATCCGGTCGCCCGGCCGCATTCCCAGCCGGTCCAGCGCCTGGGCCAGGCGGCGGGTACGGCGGTAGAGGTCGGCATAGGTGTAGCGGTGTGTGCCGCCCTCGATCGTGCGGCTCACGATTTCGCGCTCGCCGTGCCATTCGGCGGCGTGGTCGATGATCCGCGGCACCGTGAGGGACCAGTCCTGCATCAGGCCCTGCATGCGCTTCTCCCGTCGTCGCGGCCGTTCCGGCCATCCTTGCATGGGAGGAATGCTAGCACCGATGCGCACCCCACGGGGACGTAGCGGAAGGTTGCGAGGGCATGGTCGCGCGCTACACTCGCCGCGCGGCTGGGGCCGGAAAGGAAGACGAGGCGATGACCAATCTGTTTCCGGGCGACCCCGCGCCGTGGTTCACCGCAGCGGCGTCCAACAATCCGCGCTTCGTCTTCTCGACCGCGGGCGGGCGCTACATCGTGCTCACCTTCTTCGGGTCGGCCGGCGATCCGCAGGCGGGTGAGGCGATCCGCCGGATCCAGGCGGCGGCATCCATGTTCGACGACGGCAGATGCGCCTTCTTCGGCGTCTCGACCGATCCCGCCGACCGGGACGCCGGCCGCGTCGTGCCGCAGGGATCCGTCCGGTACTTCTGGGACTTCGACCTGGCCGTGTCGCGCCTCTACGACGTGCTCGCACCCGACGGGCACGGCGTCGTCCTCACTACGCTGATCCTCGACCCGAATCTTCGCGTCGTCGGCCGTATCCTACAGCCCGACGGCGCAGCGCACGCGCGGGCGCTGCTCGACATCCTGCCGCGGCTGCCGCGCATGCCGTCGCCGCGCCCGGCGGAGATGCAGGCCCCGATCCTGATGGTGCCGCGGGTGTTCGAGCCGGAGTTCTGCCGCCGCCTGATCGACCTCTACGAAGCGCATGGCGGCGAGGAGTCGGGTTTCGTGCGCGACGAGGACGGACGTACGACTCTGGTCGTCGACCATGCGCACAAGCGCCGCCAGGACCATTCCATCGTCGACGAGGCCATCCGCAACGCGGCGCGCGTCCGCATCCGGCGCCGGGTCCTGCCGGAGATCGCCAAGGCCTTCCAGTTCGCGGTGACGCGCATGGAGCGCTACATCGTCTGCCGTTACGACGCGGATACGGGCGGCTATTTCCGGCCGCACCGGGACAATACGACGAAGGGTACGGCGCATCGCCGCTTCGCGCTGACCCTGAACCTCAACGCCGAGGAGTATGAGGGCGGCGAGTTGCGCTTCCCGGAATACGGCACGCATCTCTACAAGCCGCCGACCGGCGGGGCGGTCGTCTTCTCGTGCTCGCTCCTGCACGAGGCGATGCCGGTGACCCGGGGCCGGCGCTACGTGTTCCTGCCGTTCCTCTACGACGACGCGGCGGCGGCGATCCGCGAGCGCAACAACGTCTACCTGGACGAGAGCGTGACCGCCTACGCGCGCTGAGGGGGACGCCCGGCGGCGGCACCGCGCGGGGAACCCGGCCGGGGCGCCGTCAGTCGAGCGTGGCGGCCGGCAGCGGCCAGACCTCGCCGGCGCCGCGCCAGATCATCTCCAGCGCGACGTAAAAGATGACCGCCAGGCCGACATAGGCGATCCAGCGGTGCCGGTCGAGCAGGCGGGCGATGAAGGTCGCCGCGAGCCCCATCAGCGCGATCGACAGCGCCAGACCGAAGACCAGCACAACCGGGTGCTCGCGCGCGGCACCGGCCACGGCGAGGACGTTGTCGAGCGACATGGAGACGTCGGCGACCACGATCTGCCAGGCGGCCTGACGGAAGGTCTTGCGCGGCGGGCCGGAGCAGGCGGGTGCCGACGCGGGCGGCACACCGATCGCCGGGTCGCCGTCGGCCACCGAAGCGGCGGCCGCGGCCTCGTGATGATGCGGCGTGCGCAGTTCGCGCCACATCTTCCAGCTGACCCAGAGCAGGAGGATGCCGCCCGCCAGCAGCAGTCCGATGATCTGCAGCAGCTGGGTGGTCATGGCGGCGAAGACGATGCGCAGCACCGTGGCGGCGATGATGCCGACCAGGATCGCCTTGCCGCGCTGATGCGCCGGCAGGCCGGCAGCGGCGAGTCCGATGACGATGGCGTTGTCGCCGGCCAGAACCAGGTCGATCATGATGACCTGGAGGAGCGCGGTCAGCGCCTCGGGTGTCAGAAGTTCGGCCATGGGGAGCGGCCTGCGGCCCGGGGAGTGGCGGACGCGTCGCGGGGCCGTCGGGCGCCCCGGCCCGCAGGGGGCCGGGAGCGTCACGCGCGGGGATCGCTCCAGCGAACGATCAGTCCGACATCGCAGCTCCCGGGAGCTGCCAGAGGGGCCCGGCCTGACGGGCAGAGATGTAGCGAGGCGGCGCCTCCGGCTCAAGGTCCGGTGCGGCGCCGCGTCAGGGGATGGCGCCGCCGGCCCGGTAGCGGGCGAGCGTGTCCTCGTCGGCGCCGAGCAGGTCGCGCAGCACCGTCTCCGTGTGCTCGCCGAGGAGCGGCGGCGGGCCGGGCGGGGCGGCCGGGGTGTCGGAGAAATGGTAGGGCGTGCCCAGCATGCGCAGCGCGCCCGCCGTCGGGTGCGCGACCGACGTCACCATGCCGCGCGCCACGATCTCCGGCGATTCCAGCGCCTCCGAGACCGAGCGCACCGCCCCGGCCGGGACGCCGGCCGCTACCATGCGGTCCAGCCAGTATTCCCGCGTGTTGGACGCGAAGACCTCGTTCAGCAGGCCGAACACGGCGTCGCGGTGGGCGTGCCGGGCAGCGTTGGTGGCGAAGCGCGGATCGGCGAGCAGGTCGGCGCGCTCCAGGACCTTCTCGCAGACCAGGGCGAAGAGCTTCTGGGTGCCGACCGCCATGTAGAACGGGCCGGTGCGCGTCTCGAACAGGCCGACGGGGATCGCCGTCGGGTGGCTGTTGCCCATGCGGACCGGGTCCTCGCCGGAGACGAGATAGCTCTGTGCGGCGTTGGTCTGCACCGCGAGAGCCGTGTCCATCAGGGCGAGGTCGATATGCTGGCCGCGGCCGGTGCGCAGGCGTGCGATATAGGCGGCGAGGATCGCCGAGGTCGCGTACATCGCGGTGAAGGTGTCGATGATGGCGAGCGGATGGCGCGTCGGCGGTCCGTCGGCATGGCCCGTATAGGACATGATGCCGGACTCCGCCTGGAGCACCGGGTCGAAGCCGGGCCGCTGTGCCCAGGGGCTCGTCACCCCGTAGGCCGAGATCGAGCAGTAGATAAGGTGCGGGTGGCGCTCGCGCATCGTCTCCCAGCCGAAGCCGGCGCGCTCCATAACGCCGACCCGGTAGTTCTGGATCAGCACGTCGCACCTGGCCGCGAGACCGTGGACGATCTCCTGCGCCTCCGGCTTGCGGATGTCGAGGGCGACGCTGCGCTTGCTGCGGTTCATCGCGAGATAGTAGTGCGCTTCGCCGCCGGCCTCCGGCGGCTTGAAGTGGCGCGTGTCGTCGCCGCCGTCCGGGTTCTCCAGCTTGATCACCTCGGCGCCCAGATCGGCGAGCTGGAGCGTGCAGAAGGGGCCGGCGAGGACACGGCTGAAGTCGAGGACGCGGACGCCGGCGAGGGGCGAGGCGGTTTGCTGATCGATCACGGGGATGCCTGTGGGCGAAGGGGTGCTGTGTATCCTTTTGCTTACCATCGCGGGCGGAAAAGTGCGAGCGCGAGGTAAATCGTGTTGTTAGAGATCCCGCGGCGCGCGTCTGCAGTCCACAAGCAAGAGTCGCTTTGTTTTGCCGCTGGCGGAGGTCACTTTTCGCGCGTTAAATTCAAGTTTGTTGAATTCCCTAACGTTACTTCCATGCAATGACCAAGTGAGATAAGCGAGGTCACTAGAAGGAAAATCACTATCAGGGCGAATGGGCACGACGCGATCAAGCTGATCGATAAAAGCGCGCCCGTTCCGTGATATCGAATTATATCGGGTGACATTTCCTCGGAAGACCTCAGTTATCGCCGCTTCGTCCCTCGTGTTAACCCAATCTTTCGAATCATGATCAAATCGGACCAATTCCTGTCGAGGGCTTGCTACGGAAATTCTGGTGATTGTGCCCTCTTCTCCAATAGGGCGATGGGCAGCTTGGAGGCTTCCTTCGAGAGTCTCGGCTAATTCGTCTAAGTCTGCCGGGCGGCGTTTAAGGGGGGGTAGGTCTTTTCTGTTGTATAGCCGCTTAAGATGCGAAGATTCTGGATCGGCGTCAATGTATCCGATGGATCTCTTGAATGCAGTTTTGATAAAATCATAAAATGGTGGGCTTGCTAGGTAACTGCTCACGTCCGTTTCAGGGCATGACGGTTGCGGTGCCTCCGGCGATGACTTCCTGGATCGCCTGGAGG
>JBKBLL010000115.1:0-11448 GCA_046296375.1 Alphaproteobacteria bacterium
GTCACCCCGTCGGGGGGGGGGGGGCGGGGGGGGGCGGGGGGGGGTTTGCCTTGGCCCCCCCCCACGCCCATGGCCCGTGTCGGTCCAGGACAGGGCGCCCTGGACCACATGGGCGGCGGCGGGAACGGCGGTCGACAGGAGTGGGATGCAGACGGCGAGGGCCGTGACGGCCCTGCGCGAACGGATGGTCTTCATGATCTGCCTCGGTCGGATCGCGGTTGCGAACCGCCGGCGGCCGTGTCGAAGCGTTCGTCGTGCCTCGGGTGTGGACGGACACGGCCTCGGTGCCGCCCCGGACGCGAGGCCGCGAACGGTCGCGCTGGACCGGCGGCGGGGTGTCAGCCGAGGCGGATGGGTGGCGCGCGCGAACCGAGCGGCGGGCCGTGGGCGGGTGGGCGCAGGCCGAAGGCCGGCGCCGGCGGCGGAGCGGACGCCGCTAGGGCGCCCGGCGCCGGAGTCGTCGGGGTGGCCGGCAGTGCCGCGGCCTTGGCGGACGCCGTGCCGAACGGGCAGTCGCTGGCGAAGGCGGGGCCGGTCGGGTCCGGCGAGGTGGGGTCGACCGGGTTGCCCGCCGTGTCGACCGTGACCGTCGTCGGCCCCTGCGCGGTGCAGAGGACGATCTGGAGCTCGCCCTGCTTCAACAGGCCGGGATCGGGCATGAAGCCGACCGGTATCAGGGTGCGGAGCGCGAACAGCAGCAGGGTGGCGTGCGCCAGCATCCGCCAGCGCGCCGTCAGCGTTCTCGACATGCCGCCGCCGCCCGTCATGGCTATCATGCTGCCCGACGGCGGCCGAGGCGTCCAGCCGCGGGCACCGCGGCGAAGTGCCGCCTAAAGGCCCGCGGCGTCCAGGGACGCGGCGATTGCCGCCGTGATGGCGGCGCGAAATATCGAGTGGCGCATTCTCGGAGCGTGTCCACCTGGGCGCGGACCCTCCCCGCCGGGGCTTCTCTTCCCGCCGTCCCGGTGCGGCGTTTCGCGACCCGCGCAGGGACGACAGGGGAGGAGAGGCGTGTGCCCCGGCCTAGGACCGCATGCCGCCTTGGCCTAGGGCCGCGTGCCGCCCGGCTTAGGGCCGCATGCCGAAAGTGCGGCGGCCCGGCATGCGGAGGGGCTCGGCGAGGTCGGCGAACTCGCAGAGCAGACGGCGCGTGTCGCGCGGGTCGATGATTTCCTCAACCCAGAAGGCCTCGGCCGTGCGGTGCGGCGAGCGCAGCTTGTTCAGGCGGGTCTCGATCTCGGTCAGCTTGGCCCCCGGGTCCTCGGCCGCGGCGATGTCGCCGCTGTAGGCGGCCTCGATGCCGCCTTCCAGCGGCAGCGACCCCCAGCGGGCCGTGAGCCACGCATAGCGCATGGCGAAGCGGTTGGCGGGGGCGTGGACCGCGCCCGCCACGCCGAAGGCGTTGCGCACGACGATGGTGCACCAGGGCACCGTGGTCTGGTTCACCGCCGCCATGGCGCGCACGCCGTGCCGGATGGTCGCCGCCTTCTCCGACTCCAGGCCGATGAGGAAGCCGGGGCAGTCGAGCAGGTAGACCACCGGCATGTGGAAGGTCTCCGCCAGATCGACGAAGCGGATCACCTTCTGGCAGGTCTCCGCCGTCCAGGCGCCGCCGTAGAAATAGGAGTCGCCCGCCATCAGCGCGACCGGCAGTCCGTCGAGACGCGCGAAGCCGGTGATGATGGAGCGGCCGAACATCTGGCCCATCTCGAAGAACGAACCCTCGTCGACCAGCGCCTCGATGATCGGGCGCATCTTGTAGACCTTGCGATAGTCCTTCGGCACGGCGCTGAAGAGCGTCTCCGCGCGCCGATCGCGGTCGTTGGTGCGCGGGCCGCGCGGCGCCACCTCGTGCACCGAGGAAGGCAGGTAGGAGAGGAAGCGGCGCGCGCACTGGAACGCCTCCTCCTCCGTGTCGACGGCATGGTCGACGCCGCCGGCACGGCACTGGATCTTCCAGCCGCCCAGTTCCTGCTTGGTCAGGTCCTGGCCGGTGCGCTTTACGACCGGCGGGCCGGCGACGAACATCGCCGCCGTCTCCTTGGTCATCACCGAGTAGTGGCAGGCGGCGAGGCGCGCCGCACCCAGCCCCGCCACCGAGCCGAGGCCGAGGCCGACCACCGGCACGTGCGACAGGTTCTCGGTGATGTAGTGGAACTGCGGCGTCGAGGGGGTGAGGCCGCCCGGCAGGTTGGCGCGGCCGGTGGTCTCGATCGTCTTGACCGAGCCGCCGCCGCCGGAGCCCTCGACGATGCGCACGATCGGCAGGTGCAGTTCCTGCGCCATGCGCTCGGGATAGAGCTGCTTCTCCTTGATCGTCGCGTCGGCCGACCCGCCGCGCACGGTGAAGTCGTCACCGGTCACGACGACCGGGCGGCCGTCGATTGTGCCGCGGCCGATGACGCAGTTGGACGGCGTCAGGCGGACCAGCTTGCCCGCCTCGTCGTACTCGGCGCTGCCGGCGATCGTGCCGATCTCGCGGAAGCTGCCCTCGTCCACGAGGCCGTCGACGCGCTCGCGGATGGTGAGGCGCCCGCCGTCGTGCTGGCGCTTGACCTTGTCGGGTCCGCCGAGTTCGCGCGCCTGGCCCTCGCGCAGGCGCAGATCGTCCAGTTCGGGCTGCCAGCTCATGGGGTCTCCTCGTCGCTTGTGGCTTGTCCGTTGTGTAGGGCGGCCGCCGGTCAGCAGCCGGCCATGGGCAGGATGCGCTGCTGCTCGACGCCCGCGAGCAGGTCGCGCACCTTGTTCAGCATGGCCAGAAGGCGCGGGCCGATCTGGTCGTTGAGGCGCTCCTCGTTCATCGTGACGGCGAGGCCGCCGATCGTGAAGACGAAGTGCGTCGCATGCGCGGGCGACCAGAGCGCGGCCGCGATGCCGTTGATGTGCTCGATATGGTCGCCGATCGACAGGGCGAAGCCGCGCCGGGCGTAGATGTCGAGGACGCGCGGCAGGCACGCCGTCAGCGCGCGCCACTGTTCCGGATCGTGACGCTTCAGGTCGCAGAGCAGGGCTGCCCGCTCCGTCGGACCCAGCGCTGCGGCATAGGCGCGGCCGGCGGCGGTGGCGCCGATAGGGATGCGCGCGCCGAGCGAGGAATTGACGCTCACCGCCCGATGGCCGATGGCATGCTCGATATAGACCATGTCCGCGCGGTCGCGGATCGTCATGCCGCAGACGGCGGGGACCCAGTCGGCGAGATCCTGCAGATAGGGCCGCACGGCGACGCGGAAATCCATGCCGCGCAGGATGCCGCTGCCCAGCGCCGCCGCGCCCTCGCCCAGCTTGTACTTCAGGTCCTCGGGGAGATAGGCGAGGTAGCCGATGCGCGTCAGCGTGTAGGTGAGGCGCGACACGGTCGATTTCGGCAGGCCGGTCCGACGCGCGATCTCCTGGTTGCCCAGCCGGACGTGATAGCCCTCGAAACAGCGGAGCACGTCGAACGCCTTGGCGACGGCGTTGACGAAGCCGCGATCCTCCCCCGGGACCATCTCGGCCGCCGCGACCAGCTTGCGCGATGTCCGGCCCATGCTCAGCCGCCTCGCCGCTGGGCGGGCGCGATCTCGGTCATTCAGGCGGCTCCGGCAGTCGTCGGGTCAGGTCGTTCCGCGATGCGAAATGTATTTCCACTTGATCGACAACTTATCTCGGGTCATCGTTGCCTCGCAATAGTCCGGACATCAACCGGACCGTTCGCCCGCCGCGGCGTGCCGGCGACGGTGTCGCGCCGGCGTGGGTGATCGGTTCCGCAACCCCGGGCCGGCCGGTGGGCAACCAGGAGGAGGGAACGATGTCAGGCTTTTCGAAATCGTTCTTCGCGGGGCTGGCGATGGCGGCCATGCTCGGCGGAGCGTCTCATGCGGCCGCCGACAACCGGCACGTCATCGCGGCGGTCGGCATCGACATCACCACGGTCGACCCCCACAAGATCACGGGTGGCGGCGAGTACATGTTCTTCTCGAACGTGTTCGAATCGCTCTACGGCCACGATCTGGACGGCAAGCTGGAGCCGCATCTGGCGGTTTCGCACGAACTGTCGGAAGACGGCCTGACCTACACGTTCAAGCTTCGGCCGGACGTCAAGTTCCACAATGGCGATCCGTTCACCTCGGAGGACGTGCGTTTCTCCTGGCAGCGGTCCAACGACCCCGATATCAGGAATCCGCGCGCCGGCATCGTCACGCGCAACATCAAGGACGTGGAGGTCGTCGACCCGCTGACGGTCCGCTTCCACCTGGGCAAGCCGGACGCCGCCCTGCTCGAGAATCTGGGCGAGTACTTCTACATGGTGCCCAAGGCCTATACCGAATCCATCGGCAACGACGAGTTCGGCCGGCGGTCGGTCGGCACCGGCCCGTACAAGTTCGTCTCCCGCCGCATCAACGAAGTCATCGAACTCGAGGCCCACAAGGACTATTGGGGCACGCCGCCGGATATCGACCGGCTGTCCCTGCGCGTGGTGCCGGACTCCCAGACGCGGGTCGCCATGCTCCAGACCGGGGAGGCGGACATCGCGCTGAACCTCCCCCCGCAGCTGGCCAAGTCGATCGACGCGGCGCCCGAAACGAAAATGGTCGTCAGCCCGAGCTTCCAGAACATCTTCATCGTCATCAACATGCGCCGGCCCGACGGAGCCTTCGCCTCGCCGAAGGTGCGGCAGGCGCTGAACTATGCGGTCGACAAGGATGCGCTGATCAAGCGCGTCATGTTCGGCTTCGCGACGCAGTCGACCGGACCCTGCCACCGCGACATCATCGGCTGCGACATCGACCGCGAGCCCTATCCATTCGATCCGAAGAAGGCGAAGCAGCTCCTCGAGGAGGAGAATTTCGACTTCAGCAAGACCTACAGGATGTTCGGCCTCGCCCCGGGCCGCGCGGCGCAGAGCAAGGAAGTTCTGGAGGCGGTGGCCTTCTACCTGAACCAGGTCGGCATCAAGACGGAAATGGAGTTCCTGGAGTACGGGGCCTGGCTGGCCAAGTTGCAGGCCAAGGAATTCGATACCTACAGCCTGTTCTGGCAGAACTGGACCGACTACAACAACGACCCCATGGGTCGCCTGCCGCGGAACATCCGCACCGACGGCTACTATTCCTGGGTCTCCTATCCGGACCTCGATCCGATGATCGACGAGGCCAACGCGATCAGCGATCCGCAGGAGCGGGTCGAGCATCTGCGCAAGATCTTCACACGGCTCTACGACGATCCGCCGTGGATCATCCTCTGGACGACCGACAATACGGACGCCGCCCGCGCCAACATCGACTGGCGTCCGCGGGCGAACATCTCCTGGCCCGTGTTCGCGGACCTGCGCAAGAACTGACACGACCCGCCGGCGGGGCCGATGACGGCCCCGCCGCGGACATCGCCCCAGCCGCCGCCGGGACCGCATGAGCCGCTACATCATCCGCAGGTTGGGACAGACGGTCATCACCGCGATCATCGTGACGATGATCGTCTTCGCGCTGGCGCGCCTGACCGGCGATCCGACGCTGCTCCTGCTGGGCACGGATTCGACCGAGGCCGATCGCGCCTTCTTCCGCAACCAGCTCGGCCTCGACCGCTCGCTGCCCGAGCAGTACCTGACGTTCATGGCGAACGCCCTGAGCGGGGACCTCGGTACCTCGTTCCGCTACCGCGAGCCGGCGCTCGACCTGGTGCTGAGCCGTCTGCCGGCCACGCTCGAACTGGCCTTCGCCTCGATGGTCCTGGCCGTCGTGATCGCCATTCCCATCGGCATCATCGCGGCCGTGCGGCGCGGCAGCTGGATCGACACCGGCACGCGCTGGTTCGCCACGGTCGGGCAGGCGACCCCGACCTTCTGGCTCGGCCTCGTGCTGATCATGATCTTCGCCGTCGACCTGCGGCTCTTTCCGTCGTCGGGGCGGGGCGGGATCGAGCACCTGATCCTCCCGGCGGTCACCCTCGGCTGGTACTCGTCGGCGGCCATCGCGCGCCTGACCCGCTCCAGCATGCTGGAGATGATGCAGAGCGATTTCGTGCGCTTCGAGCGCCTGTCCGGCCTACCGGAATGGGTGATCGTGACGCGGCACGCGCTGAAGAACGCCGCGATCCCGATCATCACCTACATGGCGCTGCAGTTCGGCGTGTTGCTGTCGGGTGCGGTGGTGACCGAGCGCGTCTTCGCCTGGCCGGGGCTCGGGCAGCTGGTGGTCGACGCCATCAACAGCCGCGACTATCCCGTGGTGCAGGCCGCGGTCCTGGTCGCCGCCCTGCTGTTCCTCCTCATCAACCTGGTGGTCGACCTGATCTACAGCTGGCTCGACCCGCGGATCCGGTACTGAGCCGTGGCGACCGTCCCCACCCATGCGCCGGCACTGCCGGAGACGCCCTTCGCGAGCCGCCTGCGGCACACCTTCAAGGGCCTGCCGATCGCGGCGGCGATCATGGTCGCCTCGTTCCTGGTGGCCGCCCTCGCGGCGCCGTGGATCGCCCCGCACAATCCGTCCGACGCCAGCTTCCTGCACACGCTGACACCTCCGTTCTGGCAGGAGGAGGGCACGCTCGTCTTTCCGCTCGGCACCGACAATCTGGGCCGCGACATCCTGTCCCGCCTGATCTACGGCGCGCAGCTGTCGCTGCTCATCTCCTTCTTCGCCATCGTGATCGCCGGTGGCGTGGGCGTAGTGCTGGGCCTGACGTCCGGCTATGTCGGCGGTGCGGTCGACGCGCTGATCATGCGGATCGTCGACGCCTTCCTCGCCATGCCCTTCATCCTGATGGCGCTCGGCTTCGTGGCGGCGCTCGGCACCAGCATCACCAACATCATCATCGTCATGGCGATCACCAACTGGGCGCGCTACGCGCGTCTGGTGCGCGGCGAGGTGCTGTCGGTGAAGCACCGCGACTTCGTGGCGCTCGCCCGCGTCGCCGGCCAGCCGCGCTGGCGGATCGCGGTCAAGCACGTCCTGCCGAACATCACCAACAGCATCATCATCCTGGCGACGCTCGACCTCGGGCGCGTGATCATCCTGGAATCTTCCCTTTCCTTCCTAGGCCTCGGCGTGCAGCCGCCGGCCATCTCCTGGGGGCTCATGCTCGCGGACGGACGCACCTACATGTCCGTCGCGTGGTGGATCACCGTCATGCCGGGCCTCGCCATCCTGTTCACCGTGCTGGGGCTCAACATCACCGGCGACTGGCTGCGCGACCGCCTCGATCCGCGCCAGCAGATGGACTGAAGCATGGCCGAGACTCCAGTCCTGCAGGTCGAGGACCTGAAGACGCACCTGCCGTCCAATCGCGGACCCGTCCGCGCGGTCGACGGCGTGAGCTTCACCGTCGATCCCGGCGAGATCGTCGGCATCGTCGGCGAGTCGGGCTGCGGCAAGTCGACCCTCTGCTCCTCCCTGGTCCGCCTGCTGCCCACGGGCACCATGGTGAGCGGCTCGATCCGCTTCCGCGGCGAGGACCTGCTGGCGAAATCGCCCGCCGAGATGCGCGCGCTGCGCGGCCGCGACATCACCATGATCCAGCAAAATCCCATGACGGCGCTGGACCCCGTCTTCACCGTCGGCAGCCAGATCCGCGAGGTGCTGAAGTTCAACGCCAGGCTCGACGCGCGCGCCCGCCAGGCGAACGCGGTCGAGATGCTGCGCCAGGTGCACATCCCCTCGCCGGAGGAGCGCCTGTCGAACTACCCGCACCAGATGAGCGGCGGGATGAAGCAGCGCGTCCTCGCCGCGCTCGCGACCGCGCTCAAACCCGGTCTGCTGCTCGCGGACGAGCCGACGACCGCCCTCGACGTGACCATCCAGGAGCAGATCCTGGGCCTGCTCGCCGAGATTCGCGACCGGCAGGGCACGGCCATCATCCTCGTGACCCACGATCTGGGCGTCGTCCGCCGCCTCTGCGACAAGGTTCTGATCATGTATGCCGGGCGCGTGGTGGAGACCGGTCCGACCCGCCGCATCTTCGGCACGCCCGAGCACCCCTACACCCGCGCCCTGCTCGCCTCGATCCCGCATATGGGCGATACGCGCCGCCGTCTCCAGGCGATCGAGGGCACGATCCCCGACCTGCGCGACCTGCCGCCCGGCTGCAGCTTCGCGCCGCGCTGCCCGCATGTACATGCACGCTGCACCGAGGCCTATCCGCCCGAATTCCCCGTGGGCGGCGGCCACGCCCGCTGCTGGCTGCATGCGCCGGAGAGGGTTCAGTGACGACCCAGCCGATCGTCCGCGCGGAGGGCGTGGTCAAGCATTTCCGCCAGCCGCGCCGGTCGTGGCGCGGTGCGCCGCAGATCGTCCACGCCGTCGACGGCGTCAGCCTGGAGGTGCGCGCCGGCGAGACCTTCGGCCTGGTCGGGGAGTCCGGCTGCGGCAAGACCACGCTCGGGCGGCTCATGCTGTATCTGGAGCCGGTGACCGCCGGGACGCTGACCGTCGCCGGCCACGATCTGACGCGCCTGTCGAACCGCGAGGAACTGGCCTACCGGCGTTCGGTCCAGGCGGTCTTCCAGGACCCCTACGGCTCGCTCAATCCGCGCCAGACCGTGCTCGACCTGATCGGCGAGCCCCTGGCGGTGCAGGAGCGTCTTGCGCGCCCGGAACTGCGCGAGCGGGTGGCGGAACTGCTGCACCTGGTCGGCCTGCCGGCCGGCAGCCTCGACCAGTATCCGCACGAGTTCAGCGGCGGCATGCGCCAGCGCATCGCCATCGCGCGGGCGATCTCGGTCAATCCGGCCTTCCTCGTCCTCGACGAGCCCGTATCGGCGCTCGACGTATCGATTCGCGCCCAGGTGCTCAACCTGCTGAAGGACCTGCAGGACCGGCTGTCGCTGACCTATCTGTTCATCGCGCACGACCTCGCCGTGGTCGAGTTCATGAGCGACCGGCTGGCCGTCATGTATCTCGGCAAGATCGTCGAGACGGCGACGGGCCGCGACGTCTACCGCGGACCGCTGCACCCCTACACCCAGGCGCTGCTGCGCGCCGCGACCGCGACCACACCGCCCAAGGCCGTCTTCCAGGACGTCAGCCTGTCGGGCGAGGTACCGAGCCCGATCAACCCGCCCAGCGGCTGCCGTTTCCGCACGCGCTGCCCCTTCGCCAGGCCGCGCTGCGCCGAGGAGGAGCCGCTGCTGCGGGAGGCAGGTGACGGACACCGCGCGGCCTGTCATTTCTTCGAGGAGATCGCGGCCGCCGGCTGAGCCGCATCCGCCATCGTCCATCGACCGGCCGATCCACCTTCAGGAGTCGAGAATGAGCCAGATCGAGATCAAGTCCGAGATTCCCGGTAACGTCCTGCGCATCGAGGTTGCGGTGGGCGACAGCGTCGGGGAGGAGGATCCGATCGTCATGGTCGAGTCGATGAAGATGGAAATCCCCGTCTCCGCCCCCTCCGCAGGCACGGTCGCCGAGATCCTGGTGGAGGAGGGCGAGTCGATCGAGGAGGGCCAGGTAGTCGCGATCCTGACCGTCTGACGGCGGGTCAGTCCAGCTGGAGCAGCTGGACCTTCAGATAGGCGCTCTCGGGCAGGAAGGGGTGGACCGGATGGTCCGGCGCCGCCCCGGCCGAGCGCAGGATGCGGCCGTTGCGCCCGGCCGCCTCCAGCCCCTTGCGGACCAGGTCCGCGAAGAGGTCCGGCGCCACGTTGTGCGAGCAGGACGCGACCAGGAGGAAGCCGCCGGGGGATACGAGCGGTGCGGCGAGGCGCGTCAGCTTCGTATAGCCGCGCGACCCGGCCGCCAGGTCGCGGCGCGACTTCACGAAGGCGGGCGGGTCGACGACCACCACGTCGAAGCGCGCTCCCCCGCCGCCCAGCGTCTCCAGTTCCGCGAAGGCCGCCGCGCGGACGAACCGGCATCGGTCGGCGACGTCGTTGAGCGCGGCCGCCCGCTCGGCCAGGGCCAGGGCCGGCTCGGACCGGTCGATCATGACGACCTCCGCGGCCCCCGCGCAGGCGGCGGTGACGCCGAAGCCGCCCGTATAGGCGAAGACGTCCAGCACCCGCGCGCCGCGCGCCAGTTCGGCGACGGCCCGGCGGTTGTCGCGCTGGTCGTGGAACCATCCGGTCTTCTGCCCCTCGGACGGGTCGGCGAGGAAGCGCACTCCGTTCTCCACGAAGGCGAGCGGCAGGTCCGGCGGCGCGCCGTCGACGCGCGTGTGCAGGTCGAGCCCCTCGGCCGCGCGCGCCGGGCTGTCGTTGCGCAGCACGATCGAGCGGGGCGCCAGAACGTCGCGCAGCGCGGCCAGCACCTCCGCCTCGGCGGCCTGCATGCCGGCGGTGTTCGCCTGCACGACGACCACGTCGTCGAATCTGTCGACGATCAGGCCCGGCAGCCGGTCCGCTTCGGCATGAACCAGCCGGTAGCAGGCGCCGCCGACCAGCCGATCGCGCAGGTCGCGGGCCGCGGCGAGGCGGGGCGCGATCAGGCCGCGGTCGAGCCGCGCGCCCGGTGCCGCGTCGATCACGCGCAGCGCCACCAGGGAGTGCGGGTTGACCATGGCCGACCCCAGCGGTTCGCCGCCCGCGTTCGCCACGTCGACCACCGTTCCCGGCGGCAGGGCCTTCACCGCCGGCGTCATCTCGATCTCGTTGGAATAGACCCAGGGGTGCCCCGCCTTCACCCGCTGGTGCCGGCGCGGAAGGATGCGTACGGTCGGCCGCGTCTGCTGCTCTGCCATCGATCCCTGTCTTGCTGCTCGCGCCGCCCGGCGGCCATGGCTCGTTCCGATAGATGCTGATCGCCCGTTTGGCTACGGCGGATCGCGCGACGTCGCGGGCGCTGCTTTCGCAACAGGGGGGCGCCGGCGCGACGATCGGCGGCCGGCACGGGCGCGCTCAGGCGCTCTTGCGCCGGCCCCGGGTCCGCAGATTGGGCGCGAGGAAGCGTCCCGTGTGGCTCTCGGCGACGGCGGCGACGTCCTCCGGTGTGCCGGAGGCGACGATGCGGCCGCCGCGGGAGCCGCCTTCGGGGCCGAGGTCGACGATCCAGTCGGCGGTCTTGATGACCTCCAGGCTGTGCTCGATGACCAGCACGGTGTTGCCCTGGTCGACCAGCGTGTGCAGCACTTCCAGCAGCTTGCGCACGTCCTCGAAATGCAGGCCGGTGGTCGGCTCGTCGAGGATGTAGAGGGTGCGGCCGGTGGAGCGGCGGGCGAGTTCCTTCGACAGCTTGACGCGCTGTGCCTCGCCGCCGGAGAGGGTGGTCGCCTGCTGGCCGATCTTGATGTAGCCCAGGCCGACCTGCTGGAGGGTGGTCAGGCGGTCGCGGATCGAAGGCACGGCCTGAAACGCCTCGACGCCCTCGTCCACCGTCATGTCGAGCACGTCGGCGATGGATCGGTTGCGGAACTTGATGTCCAGCGTCTCTCGGTTGTAGCGCTTGCCCTTGCAGACGTCGCACTGGACGTAGACGTCGGGCAGGAAGTGCATCTCGATCTTGATGACGCCGTCGCCCTGGCAGGCCTCGCAGCGGCCGCCCT
>JBKBLL010000116.1:0-11396 GCA_046296375.1 Alphaproteobacteria bacterium
CGACCCCGGCGCCATAGGCTTCCGCCACGGCATGGTCCGGATCGGACCCGAGCGCGAACGGGAGACCGTACTTGGTCTTGAACCTGTCGTGCGAAGCGACGCCGTCGGGCGAAACGCCGATGACGACGGTGTCGGCCTCGGCGAAGGCCGCCATCGAGTCCCGAAAGGCGCAGGCTTCCTTGGTGCAGCCGGACGTGTCGTCCTTGGGATAGAAATAGAGAACCACCTTCTTGCCACGCAGGGCCTTCAGCGACACCTCGCCGCCGCCGTCGGTCTGCATGGTGAAGCCGGGCGCCGGCTGGCCGGGTTCGATGCTCATCCCCTCTTCTCCGTCCTGTCCGTTTCATCGGTGATCGCCGCCGCGGGGCCGGCGATGATCTGCTCGTATAGGACGCGCGCCTTTCGGGCATAGTGGTTGAACCGCTCGCGCAGGTCGGAAAAGTCGGTGCAGCCTGTGGCGCGGGCGATGAGTTGGCGCAGCGCCGCCGGCGCCAGCTCGGCTTCGAAGCGCTCATCCGCGGTCAGCCGCAGGATCTGCTGCACCCGCAGCCACAGTGCATGCGCCGCCTGCAGGTCGTGCACCGCCCTGGGGTCCATCATGCCGGCGTCTCCCAGATGGCGGAACACGCTGGGCGCGTCTTCGGCGACGACCTCCGGCCGCGCGCGCGCGTGGCGCAGCACCAGATACTGGGCGAGGAACTCCACATCCACCAGGCCGCCCGGCATGTGTTTCACGTCCCAGGGCGGCGCGCTGCGGTTCGAGCGGGCGATGCGTTCGCGCATGGCCGCCACGTCGCGGAGCAGCCGGTCGGGATCGCGCTCGGCCCCCAGCACGTCCGCGCGCAATGCCGCGATCCGGTCGCGCAGATGCGCCGGACCGCTCACCGGCCGCGCCCGGATCAGCGCCATGTGCTCCCAGGTCCAGGCGGATTCGCGCTGGTAGGTGGTGAGATAGTCGAGATGGGTGGCGAGCGGACCGTCTATGCCCGCCGGCCGCAGGCGCAGGTCCGCTTCGTAGAGCTTGCCTTCGCCGGTCTGGGTGGTGATCGCGGTGACCAGGCGTTGGGTCAGGCGGATATGGTAGGGAGCCGCCGCGAGCGGCCGCGGCCCGTCCGACGCCTCGTTTACCGGGGCGTCGTAGACCAGCATGAGGTCGAGGTCGGAGGTGACGGTCAGTTCGCGGCTGCCCAGCTTGCCGTAGGCGACGATGGCGAGGCCGTCGTTGGAAAAGCGGCCGTGCTGCGCGGCGAAATCCTCGGTGACGGCCGTCTGCAACCGCGTGATCGCAATGTCCGCCACGTCGGACAGGGCCCGGCAGGCCGCGAGCGGATCGAGGCTGCCGCGCAGCATCTGGACGCCGATCTGGAACTTGCGGTCGTTGGCCCAGCGCCGGGCGGCGTCCAGCGCGTCCTGCAGGTCGCCGACCAGGCCGAACGCCTGCTCCAGCCCGGCCTCGATCTCGTCCTTGGAAGGCGGTGGATCGAAGAAGCCCTCGGTCAGGACCGCGTCGAGAACGACGGGGTTGCGGCTGAGCCGGTCGGCGAGATGGCGCGAGGCGCCCATGATCTCCGCCACCAGGCTGAGCAGCCCGGGATTGGCGTGGAACAGGGAGAAGAGCTGCACGCCGGCGGGCAGGCCGGCCAGGAAGGCGTCGAACTTGCGGATCGCGGCGTCGGGGTCGGGCGTCTTGCCCAGTTCGCTCAGCAGGGTCGGCATCAGTTCGGTCAGCAGTTCGCGCGCCCGCACGCTGCGGGTCGGTCGCACGCGGCCGTGGTGCCAGCCGCGCACCATCGCGGCCACCCCGGCGGGGTCGCGGAAGCCGAGGGTGGCGAGCGTCGCGATCGTATCGGGGTCGTCGTCGGCGCCGGTGAAGACCAGGTTGCCCGGTCCGCTCAGCGGCGCCTCCTCCTCGAACAGGGCGGCGTAGTGGTTCTCCACCCGCTCGAGCCGCCGCCGCATGTCCGCCTCGAACGCCGCGGCGTCGTCATAGCCCAGGAACCGTGCGATGGCGGGCAGGCCCTCCGCCGGGGGCAGGCTGTGGGTCTGCTGGTCGGCGACCATCTGCAGCCGGTGCTCCACGCGCCGCAGATAGCGGTAGGCTTCGGCCAGTTCGTCGCGGGCCACCGCATCGACATGTCCGGCCGCGGTCAGCGCGGCGAGAGCGGGCACGGTCGCGCGTTCGCGCAGGCTGGGGTCGCGCCCGCCCCAGATCAGCTGCTGCGTCTGCGCGAAGAACTCGATCTCGCGGATACCGCCCCGGCCGAGTTTCACATTGTGGCCCGCGACGGCGATGGAGTGTCCGCCGCGATGCGCGTTGATCTGCCGCTTGATCGAGTGGATGTCGCGGATGGCCTCGAAATCCAGGCTCCGCCGCCAGACGAACGGCCGCAGATGGTGCAGGAAGGCGTCGCCCGCCGCCCGGTCGCCGGCGACCGGCCGCGCCTTCAGCATGGCCGCCCGTTCCCAGTTCTGGCCCATGCTCTCGTAGTAGACCTCGGCGGCGCCGGTCGACATGGCGAGCGGGGTGGAGGCGGGATCGGGACGCAGCCGCAGGTCCGTCCGGAAGACGTAGCCGTCGGCGGTGCGCTCGCTCATCAGGCGGACGAGATTGCGGGCGATGCGCACGAAGGTCTGATTCAGGCGGTCGGGGCGGGCGGTTTCAACCCGCTCCTCGTCGTAGAGCAGGATCAGGTCGATATCGCTCGAATAGTTCAGTTCGCGCGCGCCTAGCTTGCCCATGCCGAGCACGATCAGGCCGCAGCCGGGTATCGGGTCGGGTCCCTGCACAAGGCGAATGCCGTTCAGTTCGGCGGCCTCGCGCAGCAGCCGGGCCACCGCGCCGTCCAGGGTGGCCTCGGCGAGATCGGTGAGGGCGCCGGTGACCCGCTCCAGCGGCCATGTCCCGGTTATGTCGGCGATCGCGATGGCGAGGGAGCCGCGCCGCTTGCCGCGGCGCAGCCGCGCCATCACCGCATCGTTGCCGAGCGGCTCGGCCGGCATGGTCCGCAGCCCCGCGATCACGGCGTCGAAGGCCGCGTCCGGGCCGTGCTCCAGCAGGTCGCAGGCGAAGGCGGGATCGCGGACGAGTTCCGCGGTGAGGTGCGGGCTGCAGCCGAACACGCCCTGCAGGAGCGGCCGACCCACCGGATGCCCGGCCAGCCCGGCGGCCCGGCGGGCGAGGTCGCCTTCCTGACGCGCCGCGGCTTCGGTCCACGCCGCGAGCCCGGTTTCCGCCGCCTGGGCGGCTGCGGGCAGCGGCATTTCCTTGATGCCGTCGAGAAACATGGTCATTTATCCGCTGATTCGAGGGGCACACTGAGCGATAGCGGCGGGCGGGGTCAAGCACGCCGCCCGGGGCGTCGGACATCCAAAGATCGCGACTCATCCGCTGGCTGGCGTGGGGCTTGGCGGCCTGCGCGACGGGCCTGCTCGTGCTGACGGGCTTGCTGGCGTGGCGCCTGTCCCAGGGCCCGGTGGCGCTCGACTTTCTCGTGCCGCCGATCGAGCGGGCGCTCAGCCGGCCCGAGCGCGGACTGTTCGTGCGGGTCGACTCGGTGATGGTCGACTCGGTGGGCTTTCTGCAGTTCCGCGCCGAGGGCGTGCGCGTGATCGATCGTGCCGGCGTCTCGGTCGCCGGGACCCCGCATCTCCGCCTCGTACTCAGTTCGCGCGCGCTGGCGCGCGGAATGCTCGCGGCGCGCGAGATCGAGTTGGCAGGCGTGCGCGTCCGGCTGGCGCGCGCCGAATCCGGGTCCGTCCAGCTCGGTTTCGATGACTCGGTGGTCTCGGCGCCGGGCGACGACGAGGACATGGAATGGGTGGCCGCCGATCTGATCCAGCCGCCCGATCCGACCCGCCCCAGCGGCTATCTGGAGCGGGTGCGCGTCGCCGAAGCCGACGTGCTGGTCCGCGACGCCCGGCTCAAGCGTTCGTGGCGCATTCCGCACGCCGAGTTCGAACTGCTGCGCAGCGCCGTCGGCGTCTCGGTCGCGGTGTCCGGCGTCCTCGACGTGGACGGGCGGCCGCAGCGCAGCGAACTGCACGGCCATCTCGATCTCGAGACCGGGACGGCCCAGGTCCGCCTCGGCCTGTCCGAGGTGCGGCCCGACTTGGTGACGCAGATCCTGCCGGTGCTGGGCCTGCTCGGCGCGTTCAACGCGCCGATTTCCGGAGACCTCGCCTTCCGCCTGTCGCGACGGGGCGACATCGAGCATGCTGATGTCCGGCTGGAGGCTGCGGCCGGCTCGATCGGCCTGCCGATGACGGCGGCCGCCATCCCGGTCGACGCCATGACCCTGCGCGGCACGATGACCGATATCGGCCATTTCTCCGTCGAGTCCTTCGTGCTGGAGGCCGCCGGCCAGCGGATCGCCGCCAGCGGCGATCTGCGCTGGTCGCAGGAAGGATCGCGCGCCGGGCTGCGGTTCGAGGGCGTGCGGCCGTCGCTCGCCGCGGCACTCGTGCCCGAGTTCGCACCGGCGGCCGGCATCGACCTGCCGCTGGACGGTTGGGTCGAGGTCTTCATGCAGGCGGGCGCGATGCCGGAGACCGTGGCTTTCGGGCTGCGCTCCGACGGCGGCAGCGTGTCCCTGCCCGGCCTCCTGCCCGTGCCGGTCGCGGTCTCGGGCCTGGAACTCCGCGCCGCGGCGGACTTGACCGCCGGCCGGCTGCGCGTCGAGCGCTTCTCGCTCGGTCTCGGCGGACCGCGCATTGAGGGCGACGCGAACCTGCAGACGCTGCACGGCGGCGCCGTGCTGCAGGCCGACCTCGGCGTGCACGACGTGCCGACCGACGACCTGGGACGGCTTTGGCCCGAGGGTGTGGCGCCCGGCGCCCGGCGCTGGGTGCTGGCGCATCTGTCCGGCGGCGGCGTGCCCGAAGCCAAGGCCCGGGTCGCGATGGTGCTGAGCGGGGAGGGGCCCGCCGTGCCGATGGCCAGCGTGACGGGCGAGATGCGGATCCGCGACGTGACGGCGGTCTACTGGGATCCCATGCCGGCCTTCGAAGGGATCGACGCCACCGCGACCTTCACCGAGGACCGCTTCGACCTGCGCCTGGAGCGAGGCCGCTATCGCAACATCCAGGTCCGCGGCGGCGATCTGGCCTTCACCGAGCTGGCCGATCCGCGCACCCTCGAGCGGGCCGACATCCGGGTCGAACTCGACGGCCCGCTGTCGGAGATCGTGGCGGTGCTCGACCGGCCGCCCCTGGGCTATGCAGCCTGGCTGGGCGTCGAGCCGGAACAGATCGGCGGGCGCGGCGCGGCCGGACTGCGCGTCCGGCTGCCGCTGCTCGACGACGTGTCGTTCGAACAGGTCGACCTGACGGCCACGGCCACGCTCGCCGACGTGCGCTGGCCGGACGCCGCCCTGGGCCAGGCGCTGGAGCGGGGCGATCTGAAGCTGCGAATCGATAAGGATACCATGTCCCTGTCCGGCGAAGGCTTCCTCGCCGGCGCGCCGGTCCGGCTCGAACTCGAAGAGGTCTTCGCGGGCGGCACCCACCTGTCGGCTAGCGCCGTGGTCGACGAAACGGCCCGCCGCCGTCTCGGCTACGACACGGCGCCCTGGCTGACCGGCGCGGTACCGGTGCGCGTCCGCATGGACGGCACGCGCGCCCGCTCCGATATCGTTGCGACCCTGGATCTGACACCGGCCGCGCTGGCCGTCCCCGAAGCCGGCTGGGCGAAGCCCGCCGGCCGGCCGGGCGAGGCGGAGGTGGCGCTGGTGCTCGCGGACGAGCGGCTGGCGGGGATCCCGCGCTTCTCGCTGCGTGCGCCGGGGGCGGCGGTCGACGGTCGCGCCGAACTCGATCCGGCGACCGGGCGGCCGCTCGCGATCGACGTGCCGCGGCTGCGGCTCGGGCCGCGCACAGACCTCTCCCTGTCCGTCGCGTCGACCGTCGGCGGTGGCTATCGCATCGACGCCCGCGGCGCCTCGGCCGATCTCGGTCCCTTGATCGACGATGCGCCGGGCACGTCCGAGGGCCAGCCGGCGTGGCCGCCGCTCACGCTGGTCGCGGATGTCGCGCGGGTCTGGGTCGACGACGGCCTGCCGATCGATATGGTCCGGGGCCATGCGACCTGGCGGGACCGCGGGCTCGGACCGTCCGACCTCTATGGGCGGGTCGGTGGCACGGCGCCTGTCCGGCTGATCGCCGCCGAGGCCGACGGACTGAAGCGCATCGACCTGACCGGCGACGATTTCGGCGGCACGCTGCGCGCCGCGGGCCTGTTCGACACGCTGACCGGCGGCCGGTTCCACTTCGCGGCCACGCGTCCAGCCGGATCGACGGTACCGTACGAGGGAGCGCTGGAGGTGGGGGCGTTCCGGCTGATCAAGGCGCCCGTCGCGGCACGGCTGCTCGCCGCTGCGGCCCTCGCCGGCCTCTCCGACCTCGCCGCTGCCGACGAGGGGCTGGCCTTCGCGGGGCTGACGGCGCCGGTCTCGTTCGGCGACGGACGGGTGCGGCTGCATCCGGGCCGCGCCTTCGGTCCGGCCATCGGCGTCACCTGGCGCGGCGACCTCGACCTGGGTGCGGATACCGTCGACGTGCGCGGCACGCTCGTTCCATTCTATGCGGTCAACCGGATCATCGGCGCAGTTCCCATCATCGGCGACATCCTGACCGGCGGTCGCGGCGGCGGCGTGTTCGCGGTGACCTACCGGCTGAGCGGCCCGCTGGACGAGCCGGACATGGCAGTCAATCCGCTCTCGATTCTGGCACCCGGCTTCCTGCGCGGCCTGTTCGCGGCGCCGGACGAGGGCGGACGCTGGGACCCGGCGGACGATCCGGCGTTCGGAGAACAGGACCGGGGACGCTGAGGCGCGGGCACCGGATCGCGCGGGTTGCTTCGTTACCTCCTCGGACCTAAGTCTGGAGACTGTTTTTCTTCGCGTGGATCATCGGACGGGGGCCACAGCCGACATGGCGCAGACGCATCGCTGCAAGGTGCTCATCATCGGGTCCGGTGCGGCGGGCTACACCGCCGCCGTCTATGCGGCGCGCGCCGGACTGGCACCCGTCCTCGTCGAGGGCCTGCAGCCCGGCGGCCAGATGACGATCACGACCGACGTGGAAAACTATCCCGGCTTCGCCGAGGTCATACAGGGCCCCTGGCTGATGGAGCAGATGCGCGCCCAGGCGGAGCATGTGGGCACGCGCATCGTCTCCGACGTGGCGGTGAAGGTGGATTTCGCGGTACGGCCTTTCCGGGTGGAGGGCGACGGCGGCGACATCTATCTCGCCGACGCGGTCGTCGTCGCCACCGGCGCCCAAGCGAAGTGGCTCGGCCTTGAGAGCGAGAAACGCTTCCAGGGCTTCGGCGTATCGGCATGCGCCACCTGCGACGGCTTCTTCTTCCGCGGGAAGGAGGTGGTCGTCGTCGGCGGCGGCAACACCGCGGTGGAGGAGGCGCTCTATCTCACCCACCATGCGTCGAAGGTCACGCTCGTGCATCGCCGCGACCAGCTTCGCGCCGAAAAGATCATGCAGGACCGGCTGTTCCGGAACCCGAAGGTCGACATCGTCTGGAACGCCGTGGTCGACGAGGTGATGGGCAACCCGATGCCGCCGGAGGTCACCGGCGTGCGTCTGCGCGACACCCGCACCGGCGAGGCCAGCCTCCTGCCGGCCGACGGCGTGTTCGTCGCCATCGGGCATCGACCGAACACGGAGATCTTCGCCGGCCAGCTCGATACCGACGCCGAGGGCTATCTGATCACCGCACCGGGCGGAACCGCGACGAACGTTTTGGGCGTGTTCGCGGCCGGCGACGTGCAGGACAAGGTCTACCGGCAGGCGATCACCGCGGCCGGTTTCGGCTGCATGGCCGCGCTCGACGCGGAGAAGTATCTGGCGGCCCGGGAGGACGAGGCGGTCGTCGCAGCCGCGCAGTAGCGCTCAGTCTCGCATCAGACAACCGCCACAAAGGCGGGGTAGGCCGGAGGCCGGCGCCGTGCGCGCGGCCGGACCCCGGGCGGGAGAACAGGGACGATGGACTGGGACAAGCTGCGTATCTTCCACGCCGTGGCCGAGGCGGGGAGCTTCACCCATGCGGGCGAATCGCTCAATCTCAGCCAGTCGGCCGTCAGCAGGCAGATCCACTCGCTCGAGGACAGCCTCGGCGTGTCCCTGTTCCATCGCCATGCCCGCGGCCTGATCCTGACCGAGCAGGGCGAGGTCCTGAACCGCAACGTGCGCGATATCTTCGCCAAGCTGTCCATGGCCGAGGCGATGATCGCCGAGAGCAAGGACCGGGCGAAGGGCCCACTGAAGATCACCACGACGGTGGCATTCGGCTCGACCTGGCTGACGCCGCACATGAAGGAGTTTCTCGACCTCTATCCGGAGATAGAACTCAGCCTCGTGCTGCTCGACACGGAGCTGGACCTGTCCATGCGGGCGGCCGACTGTGCCATCCGCTTCACGCCGCCGCGCCAGCCCGATCTCATCCAGCGGCCGCTGAAGCGTATCCGCTCGCGCATCTACGCCTCGCCCGACTATCTCAGCGAGCACGGCATTCCGACCAGCACGGCCGACCTCGATCGCCACCACATCATCGTCTACGGTGAGGACGCGCCCCAGCCGACGCTCACGATCAACTGGCTGCTGTGGCACGGGCGCGACGGCGAGCCGCGCCAGCCCGTGCTCAAGGTCAACAACATCTACGGCATCTTCCGCTCCGTGATGTCGGGCCTGGGCATCGCCGCGCTACCCAGCTACATGGCGCGCATGACCCGCAACCTGGTTCACGTCCTGCCGGAGCTCGAAGGGCCCGAGACGCTGTCCTACTTCGTCTATCCGGAGGAACTGCGCCACTCCAAGCGGATCGCCGTGCTCCGGGATTTCCTGGTCCGCAAGATCGCCGAGGACGACCAGGCCTGACGGCGTCAGGCCCTGCGGCGCCGCTCCGTTCCAAGCCATGCGGACGGCGCATGGCCGGACTGCCATTTTGGCACTGGCACAAATATGGGGCGTACGTAGATTGATCTTAGTCAGTCGTTGCGAGAGCGCAATTTCTGACCCCTTGTTCCCTTTCGGGCGCAAGCTCGACTTTCGGGGATTTTCCTCGAAGTCTCCCAGACGTGAAGCCTCCCTGTTATACTTGGCCGGAGCATCCGCTCCGGCCATTTTTTTGGCTCGACGCGGCCGCGGCGCCCGGCCGCAGCGCGGGCCGCACCCTGATGGCGTAATCTCTTGATTGTCGCCGGCCATTTGAGGCTTCCTCTTCACCACTCGGAAACCGGTGGGGACGATGATCGGGGCCGAAGGCAATCGGGGTGAGGCGATGGACGTCCAGAGTGCGGTAATGGAGATCTTCCGCGAGGACCTGCAGGTCGAGGTCCCGTCGGCGGAGACCGATCTGTTTGCGGAAGGCATCGTCGATTCCTCGATGTTCATCGATCTCCTGATGCAGATCGAGGACCGGTTCGGCATCCGCGCGTCGCTCGAGGAACTGGAGCCTGAGAATTTCGCGACGGTCGCGCTGATCGCACGCTTCGTCGAGACGCGTTCGCCCGCCGGCGTCACCTGACGGGGCGGGCGGCGCCCATGCCCGTTTCATCCATGCCCGTCTCGCCCCCGCCCGTCACGCCCCCAAGCGGCGCCGTGATCATCGGCAACGGCCGCATGGCGGCCGACTGTCTGCGCGTGCTGGACCGCGAGGGTGTGCGCGTCGGCCTCGTGCTGAACAGCGAACGCGAGGATCCCCAGCCTGCCCGGGTGGAGGCGGCCTGCGCGCGTGCCGGCGTGCCGCTGCTGCGTTTCGCGCGCCTCAACCGCCCGGAGATCGTCGAGCGCGTCGCGGCTCTCGCCCCGGACTTTCTGCTGAACGTGGACAGTTTCGCGATTCTGGGCGACGCGCTGCTCGCCGTTCCGCGGATCGCTACCATCAACTTCCACAACGGACCGCTGCCGCGCTATCGCGGCATTCATGTCTGCTCCTGGGCGATCGTGGAGGGCGCGTCGGACTATGGTGTCACCTGGCACGTCATGGAGAAGGCGATCGACGCCGGCGACGTGCTCGCCGAGCGGCACTTCCCGCTGCCCGAGCGTGTGACGGCGCAGGCGCTGACCATCCAGTGCCTGATGGAGGGCATCCGCCTCTTCCCGGACGTCGCTCGCCAGATCGCCGCGGGTAGGCTCGACCGCCGTCCGCAGGACCATGCGGCCGCCCGCTACTACGGCCTGAAGGACCGGCCCTACGGGGGATGGTTTCCGTTCACGGCCGCGCGCGACGAACTCGACCGGCTGATCAGGGCGGTCGACTTCGGCGGCACACGCAACCGGTTTTTCGAGCCCGCCCTGACGCTCGCCGGCCAGGACTTCCGAATCGTCCGATGCCGCTGGGAAGCGGAGGAGGCCCCGCCCGCGCCGCCGGGAACCGTGCTGGCCGCAGGCGCGCGCGGCCTCGTGCTGGCGACGCCGGGCGGCGCGGTCCGGCTCGACCTCGTTCCGGCCCCCGCCGCCGACGTGGGCGATGCCGGCGCCGAAGTCGCCGAAAACTGGACGCTGGATGCTTACGGGATCGCCGCGGGCGCCGCGGCGCAGGAGGGAGTGGGCGCATGACCGCCTTCGACGTCTTCACGACCTGTCCGCAGTCGAAGGACCATCCGCCCGGCGACTATCTCGCCCGCGTCGCCGACGTGGCGCGCTGGAGCGAGGCGGCCGGGGCGCGCGGCATTCTCGTCTATGCGGACAACGGCCTGGTCGATCCCTGGCTTATCGCGCAGAAGGTGGTCGACGCGACGACGGCCCTGTCGCCCCTGGTTGCGGTCCAGCCGATCTACATGCACCCCTACGCCGCGGCGAAGATGGCGGCGACGATCACCGCGCTGTCGGGCCGGCGCGTCTTCCTCAACATGATCGCCGGCGGGTTCCGCAACGATCTCGACGCGCTCTGTGACGAGACCCCTCACGACGAGCGCTATGCCCGGCTGACCGAATATACGCGCATCGTCGCCGACCTCATGGCGGCCTCCGCGACGGGCAAGGCGTTAACGTTCGAGGGCCGGTACTACCGGGTGCGCAACCTGCGCATGGCGGTCCGCGTGCCGGAGGACCTGCAGCCGGGCATCTTCGTCTCCGGCTCGTCCGAGGCGGGGCGCGACGCGGCGGCCGCGCTGGGCGCCGTGGCGGTCGAATATCCCGGACCGCCCGAGACGATGGCACCGGCGGTCGGCGGCGGCAACGCGCTGCGCGGCTTCCGTGTCGGCATCGTGGCGCGCCCCGAGCGGGACGAAGCGTGGGCCGTGGCCGAGGCGCGCTTCCCGCCCGACCGCCGCGGCCAGATGGCCCACGGCCTGGCGATGAAGACATCCGACTCGGCCTGGCACCGCCAGCTCTCGGAGCAGGCGGTCGCGGTGGAGGCCGAGGAGAGGCTGAGCGGCGAACGG
>JBKBLL010000117.1:0-11384 GCA_046296375.1 Alphaproteobacteria bacterium
CCTGGAACGGCCGGCACGGCCGCGGCACGACCCGCACCAGACCGTCGTCGAGGGCGAGCGCGCAACGCGGCACGCCGTCCGCGTCCACCACGTCCTCGATCCCCACGATGCGCTGGCGCACCTGGACGAGGCCGCGGATCACCCAGTAGATCGAGCCGCCGGCGAGCACGGCGGTCGACCGTTTCGGCCGGCTGCGCGTCACGTGGCGCGCGACCGGCGTCTCGCCGCGGGCGCGTGCGGACGCGCGCCGCTCCGCCTGTACCCGGGCGAGATGGCCGACATCCTCGATGCCGACGGCGAGCTTGATCAGGTGGACGATGGCGGGCCGGGTCATGTCAGCCGAAATAGCCCAGCCAGCGCCACCACAGGAAGGACAGCGGCAGGATGAGCACGATGGTCGCGACCGTCAGCGGCAGCATGATCCGCGCCCCGTCCGCCGCGCGCACGCCGCCCAGCGCTATGCCCAGGATCAGCGGACCCATCTGATAGGGCAGCACGGGCGTGGCGTAGCCGTTCACCTGGGTCATCAGGATGGTCTCCAGCGGCAGTCCCGTCACCAGGGCGACGTCCTGGGCGAAAGGCGTCAGCACCGCCGGCAAGCCGGCCACGGTGAAAACGAGACCGAGCGCGGTCCAGGCGACGGACAGCGCCATGAAGCTGTAGAAGGGCTGCCCCGGCGCCAGGCCCAGCCCGTCCACGACGCCCTTGCCCATCGCCGTACCGAGACCGCTCCAGCCGACCACCGCCCCGACCCCCAGGATCGCCGCGACCAGGAAGTAGGAGCCGAAATTGATGCCGCCGTTGAAGACGCTCATCGGCAGAAGACCGATGCGCGGCATCAGGAGCACGAGTGCCACGGCCAGCGCCACCCAGGCGGGGGAGACATGGTGCAGGAAATCGGTGATCCAGAAACCGAGCGCCACCAGCAGCATGAGCAGCAGGCGCCGGGCGTCGCCGCCCATCGCCGCATCCTCCGTGGAGCGTGCGACCGGACGCGGCGGCTCGCGGAACAGCAGCCAGGCGAGCCCGACGATCAGGATGGTGCGCACCGCGCCCATCACCGGGAAGTGCAGGAAAAAGTACCGTCCATAGGTCAGCGTGATGCCATAGGTCGTCTCCGCCGCGCCGACCAGGACCATGTTCGGCACGTTCGAAGGCAGGATGGCGCAGGACGGCATGTAGGTCGCGAGCAGCGTCACCATCACGATGCCCGCGCGCCCGCGGCTGCCCTCCGCATAGCCGAGGCGGTCCGACAGCGCGACGACGATCGGAACGAGCAGCAGGACGCGCCCCATCACCGAGGGCATCAGGAATGACAGGCCGATGCAGCCCACGGCCAAGCCCGACAGGACGGTGAGATATGAGCGGCCGATGCGGTGCACCAGCATCCGTGCCAGCGCCTCGCCGAGGCCGGTCCGCTGGACGGCCGCACCGATGAAGAGTCCGCCGAAGACCAGCCACAGCGCCGTGGAGGCGAAGCCGGAAAAGACGATATCGGCCGGCGCCACGGCGAACAGCATGGCGATCAGGAAGAAGCCGATCGCGGTCAGAACCTCGGGGATGGCCGCGGTCGCCCACAGGCCGACGGCGAACAGCACGACGCCGCCCGCCCGGAACAGGCGCTCGGAAACGCCCTCCGGAACCGGGCCCAGGAGCAGGAGCGCGGCCCCGGCGAGGACGAGGCCGGCGAGAGCCGGCTGGATCAGGCGGAAGGCGGAGGGCATCGGCGACCGGACTGCGGAGGCCCCTCCTTACGCTCGCCGGCGGCGCCGCGCCAGCGCGTCCGCCGTTCCGGCCGTCCGCGCGCGAACGCCCGACGGGGTCCGCACGTGGATATGGCCGTGGGTCGGCGAATCTCCTACTGCACGTCGGCGGCGACCCGCATGCTGACGATCCGGTCGGGATTGCTTACCACGCCGTTGTTGCGCTGGTCGCCCTTCTTCACCTGGTCGATATGCTCCATGCCCTCGGTGACCTTGCCCCAGACCGTGTACTGGCCATCGAGGAAGGGTGCGGGCGCGAAGACGATGAAGAACTGGCTGTCGGCGCTGTTCGGATCCTGGGCACGCGCCATCGACGCCGTGCCGCGCACATGCGGCTCGCGGCTGAACTCGGCCGCCAGCTTGTTGCCCGAGCCGCCCATGCCCGTGCCGGTCGGATCGCCGGTCTGGGCCATGAAGCCGTCGATGACCCGATGGAACACGACCCCGTCGTAGAAGCCCTTGCGCGTCAGCGACTTGATCTGCTCGACATGCTTCGGCGCCAGATCGGGCCGCATCTCGATTACCACCCGGCCGGTCTGGGTTTCCAGGTAGAGCGTGTTCTCGGGGTCGGACGCCCCCGCCTGTGCCGTCATGAAGAGCATTCCCATGCCAAGAGCGACCGCAGCCGCGAATTTGTTCCTCATCCATCCGTCTCCAGAGGCGGAAAAGATGGACAGCATATAAAGGTATGGGCCGCCGATGGCCAGAAAGGATGGTCGAAGACCGCGCCGGGACGCCGAGCGACGGGCGTCAGCCTCCGGTGAAGCGTGGCGTCCGCCGCTCCTTGAAGGCGGCGACGCCCTCGGCGAAGTCGGCCGTCGTCTCTGTCAGCATCAGCTGATCGGTGTCCATGTGGACGAGTGCGGCCGCTCCGCCGTCGACCACCGCGTTCACCGTCTGCTTGGTCATGCGCACCGTCACGGGCGGCATCGCCGCCACGCGCTCCGCGACCGCCAGGGCATGCGCCAGCGCCTCCCCGTCCGGCACGACGTCCTGCACCAGTCCCCAGGACCGCGCATCGTCGGCCCCGACCCTGTCCTGTGCCAGGATCAGCATCTGTTTGGCGCGTGCCGGACCGACGAGCCGGATCAGCCGCGGGATGCTGCCCCAGCTCATGCTGAGGCCGAGCGCGATCTCCGGCGCACGGAAGTGGGCGCCCCGACCCATGACGCGGAAGTCTAGCGCCAGGGCGAGCGCCAGCCCGCCGCCGATCGCAAAGCCCTCGATCGCCGCGATGGTGAACTGCTCCACGTCCTCCCACGCGCGGCAGAGGCGCGCGCCGGCGCCCGACAGGTGGCGCCGCTCGATCATCGGCAGGCGGACGCGCTCGTCCATTCGGGGGTCGCGGAGATCGCGCCCGGCGGAGAAGCCGCGTCCGGCCCCGGTCAGCACGATGGCGGTCGTCTCCAGGTCGGCCGCGAAGGACCGCGCCACCTCGGTCAGTTCCTCCAGCGTCTGCAGCGACAGCGGGTTCATCCCGTCGCCGCGGTCCAGCGTCACCACCGCCACGCGGCCGCGACGCTCCACCTTCACGAATTCCCCGCCCATCGCCCTCTTCCCTCGTCTCGCGCGGCTCAGCGGCCGCAGGCCGCGTCCGCTCTGTTGGTCGTGAAGTCGCCCGCCGCCGTCCGATAGAAGGGCAGGCTGAGCATGCCGCGCGTACCGCTCGACATGCGGAACTGCGGACAGCCCACCGCGTCCTGCCCGGACGGCACCATCACCACATCGTCGCCGAGACGGATCGTACCGTCGTCCAGGCGCGCACCGCCACAGGCGGGGAGCGTCAGGCAGAGCAGGATCGCGATCGTGCGGCGCATGCGTTCGGTTCAGGTCCCGGGGGCTGGAGGCGACGCGGCCCGCGGCCGCGACAGCAGCAGGGCGATGCCGCTCAGCAGCGCCACGACCGCTACCGCATCGAACGCCGCCGCATAGCTTCCGGTTACGCCGACGATCAGGCTGAACAGCGACGGCATGACCATCACGCCGAGGAACATCATGAAGGCGCCGACGCTCGTCACTTCGGCGGCGCGCGCGGCACCGCCGATGCGCGCATATTCGGCATAGGCGAGGCCGGTGAAGCCGCTGGCGGTGGCGCCGGCGACGGCACAGACGCCGAGAATCGCCCAGAGCGGCCAGCCGGCGCCGAACAGGCCGGCGACCACGGCCATGACCGCCATGATCACGCCCTGGGCGCCGAGCAGGATGCGTGGCGCGACCCAGCGGTCCGCCACCCAGCCCAGCACGATGCGCGCCGCGAAGGCGGCCACCTGATAGACGGCGAGGCCGAGGCCGGCCGCGACCAGCGGGAAGCCGACCCGCTCCGTCAGGTAGACGACCATGAAGGCGCCGAAGCAGAGCTGGGTGCCGGAATAGACGAAGGAGACGACGCTGAGCAGGCGCAGCGCCGGGACATCGACGATCAGGCGCAGCGGCCGCAGCGGGCCGCCGGGAAACAGCGCCCGGCCGGGTTCCCGGTCCCGGTCGTATTCGCGCCGCAGCAGCTGCAGCAGGACGAGCAGCAGCGCCATGGGCAGCAGCTCGATGAGCAGCGCGCCCTGCCAGCCGAACGCCAGCAGCAAGGGCGGGACCGCCACGCCGGCCAGAACGCCGCCCAGGGGAACGCCGGTCTGTCGGATGGCGAAGACCAGGTTCACCACCTGCGGCGGCGTGCGTCGTGCCAGGATGTAGGAACTGGCGGGAGCGGTGGCGCCATAGCCCGTGCCGATGACGAAGGCGCTGAACGCGATCAGCGCCACGGTGCCGCCGAAGGCCGCGACCAGCAGGCTGGCCATCGCGGTGAGCAGGCAATACTGGTTGATCCGAATGGGGCCGAAGCGGTGGATGAAGCCTGGGCTGGCGATCGCCGAGATCATCCCGAAGCCGTAGACCATCGAGATGTAGTAGCCGACGGTCGAGCCGGGTATGCCGAGTTCCGCGGCGATCTCCGGCGCCGCGACCGAGATGGAGTAGGCCGCCATCGTGCAGAGCGTCTGCACCGCGAGCGTTCCGTAGAGGGCGGCATGCGGGATGCCGCCGGCCGCGGCGGGGGGCGCGCTCAAGGTCCGCCGCCCGCCACCGGCCGCCGCAGCAGCAGCGCGGTCGCGCCCAGCGCGGCGCCGGCGGCGAGGGCGAGATAGGCCGCCGGATAGCCGGCCCCGGACGCGACGATGGCCGCGAACACGCTGGGGCAGACGATCACGCCCAGGAACATCGCCATCAGCATGGCGCCGCTGCCGATCGTGGCCCCCCCGGCGCCGGCGATGCGCGCCGCCTCGCCGATTCCGATACCGGTCCAGCCGCCGGAGGTGAAGCCGGCGACGAAACAGACGGCGAGAACCAGCGCGAACGGCCAGACGGGGCCGAATCCGGCAGCCGCGGCACCCGCGACGGCCATGCCGATGCCGAGCATCGCGATCAGCCGCTGCCGGTCCGCCAGCCGGTCGGCCACCACGCCGAACAGCAGCCGGCCGGTCAGGCCGCCCGCCTGAAAGACGGAGAGGGCGAGCCCGGCTTCGACATAGCCGACCCCGACGCGCTCGATCATGGTGACCACGACGTAGGTCGCGAACGCCACCTCCAGCCCGGCGAAGAAGATGCCGGCGAAGCCGAGCACGCGCAGCACGGGATGCTGCAGCAGCAGGCCCAGGGGCCGAAACATGCCGCGGCCGACGATGCTGCGGCCCGGTTCGCGGTCGGTGTCGAGGCGGGCCCGCAGCGGCACGAGCAGGGCCGCCAGGACGACCGGTGCAGCCGCATAGGCGAGGAGCGACGGCCGCCAGCCGAAAGCGAGCACCATAGCCGGCGTCGCCGCCCCGGCCACGAGGCCGCCCACCGGCACGCCCGACTGCCGCACCGAAAAGGCGACATGGTAGAGCTTCGCCGGCGTATGCCGGGCCAGGACGTGGGCGCCGGCCGGGATCGGCAAGGCGTAGACGCAGCCCAGGACGAGGGCGCTGGCGACCAGCGCCGGGATCCCGCCGGCCGTCGCGAGCGCCAGCCCGAGGCCGATCCCGAGAAGGGCGACCTGACTGGCACGGATGCCGCCGAAACGGATGATGAAGCCGGGGCAGAGCAAGGCCGAGCCGGTCGCGGCGACATAGGCGATCGACATGTAGGCGCCGATCAGGGCGGGCGGCAGCCCCAGATCGAGCGCCATCGCCGGCGCCATCACCGGCACGGCGAACAGCGTCATGCTGGCGCAGACCTGGACCCCGAACGTGGCCAGGACCGGTACGAGCGGCAGTTGCGCCATGGGCGGGCGGGATTCTCGTTCGGCGGGCGTTGTCCGATCATTTCGGCTCGCACCGCCCCTGTCCAGCATCCTCGTGCCGCCGCCGTCCTGCAGGGTTGCCATTCGGCCATCGATTTGGAATGTTATGACATAACAGACCGGCCCGCAGCCTCGACCGGAGACAATTCATGCGCAGACTATTCGCACCGGCCCTCGCGGGGGCGCTCGCCCTGACGGCCGCTGCGGCCCAGGCGGAACCGCCGAAGGTCGTCGCCTCGATCGCCCCCCTGCACGCCTTGGTCGCCGGCGTCATGGAGGGCGTCGGCACACCGGCTCTGCTCGTGCCGGCCGGCGCCTCGCCCCACACCTATTCGATGCGCCCGTCCGAGGCCCGGCTGCTGAACGAGGCGGGCGTCGTGTTCTGGATCGGCGACGAGATGGAGACCTTCCTCGTCAAGCCGGTCGCGGCATTGGGCGGCAAGGCCCGCTCGGTCGAACTGGCCGAGGCCCCCGGCGTGACCCTGCTGCCCTATCGCGAGGGCGGCGTCTGGGAAACGCATGCGCACGACAAGAAGGGCCATGGCCACGACCGCAAGGCCGGGCACAGCCACGACCACGGCAAGAAGGACCACGGCAAGAAGCACGCGCATTCCGGTCATGATCACGGCAAGAAGGGCCACGATCACGACAAGAAGGCCGGGCATGCGCACGGCCACGATCACGCGCACGGCACGCACGACATGCATGTCTGGCTGGATCCGGCCAACGCGCGTGCCATCGTTCAGCACGTCGCCACGGTCCTGGGCGAGGCGGACGGCGCCAACGCCGCCGCCTACGAGGCGAACGCGGAGCGAACGATCGGCCGCCTCGACGAGCTCGACGCCGAGCTGCGCGCCAAGCTCGAGCCCGTCCGCGCCGCGCCCTTCATCGTGTTTCACGACGCCTACCAGTATTTCGAGCGCGCCTACGGGCTGAGTGCCGCTGGATCGGTCACGATCAGTCCGGAGCACGCCCCCGGCGCGCGGCGGCTGAGCGAGATCCGCACGCGCATCGCCGACAGCGGCGCGCGCTGCGTCTTCAGCGAGCCGCAGTTCGATGCGGGTCTCGTGGCGACGGTGGCGGAGGGCACGCCGGCCCGCATCGCGGAACTCGACCCGCTGGGCGTGGGCGTTGAGCCCGGCCCCGACCTCTACTTCACCGTCCTGCGCAGCCTCGGTTCCGCCATCGGCGACTGCCTCGGCGCCGCCGGCTGAACCACCCGCAGAACTGCCGGCAGAGCCGCAGGCCGGCAGGATCGGGGCTCACACGATCGGAATATCGACGACCTGGCGGGCGAAGGCGGGACGCCCGCAGAGCCGTCCGTACCAGGCCTCCAGCGCGGGGAAGGGCGGGCGGTCGAAGTCGAGCCGGAACCAGCGGTGCAGGATCGGCCCGTAGGGAATGTCGGCCATGGTGAGCCGGTCGCCGCACAGATAGGCGCGGCCGGCCAGCCGCTCCTCCAGAACGGCGAACAGGTCGGCCGTCGCCGCGACGGCCGCGGCGATGGAGGCCGGATCGCGCTTTTCCGGCGGGGTACGCACCAAGCCGTGAAAGATCGGGCCATAGACCGGCCCCACCCTGGTCAGCTGCCAGTCCATCCAGCGGTCGGCGTCGGCGCGCAGCCGGGCATCCTCCGGCCACAGGCCGCCGGCATCGTGCAGCGCCGCGAGGTAACGCACGATCGCATTCGATTCCCAGAGCAGGAAGCCGTCCGGCTCCTCGAGGGTGGGGACGAGGCCGTTGGGATTCTTCGCCAGGTAGTCCGGCTCGCGGTTGCCGCCGAACGGGCCGCCGATGTCGACGCGCTCGAACGGCAGGCCGAGCTCGGCGCAGGTCCAGACGACCTTCATCACGTTGCTCGATGTCGGCCGGCCCCAGATCTTCAGCATGGAAAACTGTCCTCCCCCACCACGGCGAGGCGGAAGGATAGTTCAACCGCGGGGGCCGCGACAGCCGCGATCAACCGGTCTCGCCGCCGTCCGCCGGCTTCAGCGCCAGCGCCGCCGAATTCATGCAGAAGCGCACGCCGGTCGGCTCGGGTCCATCCGGAAAGGCGTGGCCCAGATGGGCGTCGCAGCGACTGCACAGGATCTCCGTGCGCACCATGCCGTGGCTGTCGTCGGTGCGGGCCTCGACCCGGTCGCCGGCGATCGGGGCCCAGAAGCTGGGCCAGCCGCTGCCGGAATCGTATTTGGTCCGCGAATCGAACAGGTCCTGTCCGCAGCAGACGCAGGCGTAGATGCCGGGCGTCTTGGTGGCGTTGTAGCGGCCGGTGAAGGCGCGCTCGGTCCCGTGCCGGCGGGTGATCTCGTAGGCGTCCCGCGAAAGCTGGGCGCGCCACTCCGCGTCGGTCTTCACGATCTTGTCGGCCATCGTTTCCTCCCCTGTCTTTCGGACGAAATAGGCGAGGCGGGCCTCACGCGGCAAGGAAGGCGGTGACCACGTCCATGAATTCGTCGAGCTGGTCGTGATGCACCCAGTGCCCGGCCTTCTGGATGTTCACCACCCGCGCGTTGCGGAAGTGGCGGGCACGTCCGTCCTGCTCCGGGTCGCTCGCCCAGCTCTCGGTGCCGCGAATCAGCAGGGTCGGGCAGGCGATGCGCGCCCAGAGGGCGTAGGTCTCCGTCGGGTCGAGCCCCGTCGGCCGGTCGGCGCGGACATAGTTGTCGAACTTCCAGCTCCAGGTGCCGTCCTCGTTGCGGTTGACGCCGTGCACGGTCAGGTGCTCGGCCCGCTCCGGGGCGAGGTGCGGGTTCGCCTCCTGCATGCGCCGGATCGCCTCCTCGATGGTCGTGTAGCGGCGCGGGATGCGGCCGGACAGCTCGCGCATCTCGGCCATCCACCGGGTAATGCGCTCGTGCGTCGGGATCTTCACCTGCTGGGCGATCTTGGCCGGGGACCAGCCCAGCCCCTCGATCGCCACGGCCTTCGCCACCGTCTCCGGGAAGAGGCCGGTGTAGCGCAGGGTGATGGCGCCGCCCAGCGAATGCCCGATGATGGTGAGCGGCTTGAGCTCCAACTGGTGGACGAGCTGGGCGATGTCGCAGACATAGTCGGACATCGTATAGACGCCGCCCCTGATCCACTCCGAATCGCCGTGGCCGCGCAGGTCCGGCGCGATGATGTGCCAGTCGCGGCGCAGGCGCTGTGCGACCCAGTCCCAGTTGCGGCAATGGTCGCGACCGCCATGGATCAGCAGCAGCGGCGGCTTGTCCGGGTTGCCCCAGTCGACATAGTGCAGGCGCAGGCGCTGGGAGAAATAGGCCCGCGAGATCGGGCCGGGAATGTCGGTGCTCACGGTCTCTTCCTCGATATGGGCCGCCGCCGGCGGCCTCAGTCCTCCGCCTGGAAGGCGGCATAGTCCTCCGCCACGTCGTCCACGGCCGCCTCGAACAGGCGCCGTCCGTCCTCGACCGAGGCGAGCGACGGGTCGGAGCCGATGCGCCCGTCCGGAAACTGCCGGCGATAGTCGAGCGCGTCGCGGATATCGCCGACCGGGGCGACCTTCGGGCTCATCTGCGCCTGCTTCACCGCCTCCGGATGGGCGTAATAGCTGAGCGAGACCTCGGACGGGGTGGCGTGGCGGCCCTCCGAGGCGCCGTAGAGTTCGCGCGACGCCTCCTTCACCCGCCGGCCGCCGAACCAGTTGGCGAGGCGGCAGCGCAGCGCGCCCGCCCGCCCCGCGAGGCTGCGCTCGGCATAGACCTCGGAGAAGGCCGCGGTGATGGTGGCGATGTTGCCGCCATGGCCGTTGAGGAAGTAGATGCGCTCGAAGCCGTGCGCCTCCAGCGAGCCGATCACGTCCTTCAGCACCGCCATGAAGGTGCTGGGCCGGAAGGTGATGGTGCCGGCGAAGGCCATGTGGTGCTGCGCCATGCCGATCGAGAGCGTCGGCCCGACCAGCACCTCCAGGCGCGCGGCGACACCGTTCGCCACGGTCTCCGGACAGATCGCGTCGGTGCCGATCAATCCGTTCGGCCCGTGCTGCTCGGTCGACCCGACCGGCACCACGATGCCCTTCGACCGCGTCAGATAGGCGTCGACTTCCTGCCAGGTGGAGAGTTGAAGGCGCATCCGGCGGGTTCCCTGCTGCGTTCGGCGTGGCCGGGCCCAAGCTAGCCGATGCTGCAACGCAACGCCACGGATCGCTGCGGGCACGCGGCGCCCGCGCCGCCTCCTCCTATTCCGCCGCCTGCAGCGAGCGGGTCGGGCCGAGGTCGACCGAGACGAGCTGGGAGACGCCGCGTTCGGCCATGGTGACGCCGAACAGGCGGTGCATGCGTGCCATGGTCAGGCGGTGGTGCGTGACCAGCAGGAAGCGGGTCGCGGCCGCCGCCGCGATCTCCTCGATCAGGGTGCAGAAGCGGTCGACATTGGCGTCGTCGAGCGGCGCGTCGACCTCGTCCAGCACGCAGACCGGCGCCGGATTGGTCAGGAAGACGGCGAAGAGCAGGGAGAGGGCGGTGAGCGCACGCTCGCCGCCGGACAGCAGCGAGAGGGACTGGAGCTTCTTGCCCGGCGGGCTCGCCATGATCTCCAGCCCGGCCTCCAGCGGGTCCTCCGAGCCGGTCAGGGCGAGATGCGCCCGCCCGCCGCCGAACAGGCGCACGAACAGGTCCTGGAAGTGCGCGTTCACCTGCTCGAAGGCGGCGAGCAGGCGGGCCCGGCCCTCGCGGTTTAGGTCGCCGATGCCGCGGCGCAGCTTGGCGATGGCGGCGGCCACGTCCTCGCGCTCTGTGCGGATGGTGGCGAGCTGCTCCGTCACCTCCTCGCTTTCCAGTTCAGCGCGCAGGTTGACGGGGCCCATCGTCTCGCGCTCGCGCAGGAGCTTGTCGAGCCGCGCCTCCAGGGCCGCCGTGTCCTCCGGCGCCTCCCCGGCCAGTATGCCGGCATCGGGCGAGCCGCTGAGTTCGGCCAGCACCTCCGGATCGACGTCGAGCCGCTCCCGCACCCGCTCGACCACCCCCTCCAGGCCCGCGCGCGCCTGTTCGAGCGCCGCCTCGGCACGGATGCGGCCCTCGCGCGCCGCGGCGAGGGCGGCGTCGACCTCGCCCCGGTGCGTCTCGGCCGCGGCGGCGGCGGCCTCGCCGGCGTGCAGCGCCTCGGCCGCACTGCGGCGCAGCGAATCCGCCCAGAGGATCTTCTCCGACAGGGTTTCGCGTTCCGACGCCAGCGCCTCCGGACGGCCGGTGAGCGCCGCCAGCGCATCCGCCTCGGCGGCGAGGCGCGCCTCCAGCGCCGCGACCTGGGTTCCGGCGTCGCCGCCGCGCTGGGTCCAGGCCTGCTCCTCCTCGGCGATCGCCGCGAGGCGCCGGCGCCGGCTCTCGGCCTCGCGCTGGATGCGGTCGAGG
>JBKBLL010000118.1:0-11339 GCA_046296375.1 Alphaproteobacteria bacterium
GCAGCGCGAGGTGCGGCACGCCGAGGTGGAAGGCGTCGAGTTCGTATGGCTTTCGGCTCCGGAGGCGTTCCTGGGCGACGGTTCCGTCGCCACGGTGCGGGCCGTGCGCATGCATCTCGGCATCGCCGACGCCACGGGCCGCCAGGCGCCGGTGCCGATCGAGGGATCGGACTCGTCCCTCGGCGCGGACCTCGTCATCAAGGCTCTGGGCTTCGATCCCGAGGACGTCCCCGCCCTGTTCGGCGCACCCGACCTGCAGGTCACGCGCTGGGGGACGATCCGGGCGGAGGCCGAGACGGGCCGCACCAGTCTCGACGGCGTGTTCGCCGCCGGAGACATCGTGCGCGGCGCCTCGCTCGTCGTCTGGGCGATCCGCGACGGCCGCGACGCCGCCGAGGCCGTCCACGCCTACATCCAGGACCGCGCCGGCGCCTCGGCGCGGCTGGCATCCTGAGGGAGGAGCCCATGGACCGCTCCCGGCCGCTCGCCGACGCCTCCGCCGCGGAAGCCCTGGTCGCTGAGTTCCGTGCGAACGCGGAGCGTCTGGCCGCCGCGGGCCTCTACGATCCGGGCCAGGAGCACGATGCCTGCGGGGTCGGCTTCATCGCCGCCCTCGACGGCAAGCCGAGCCGCGCCGTCGTCGAGAACGCGCTGCTGGCGCTGAAGGCGATCTTCCACCGCGGCGCCGTCGACGCGGACGGCCGCACCGGCGACGGCGCGGGGATCCATGTGCAGATCCCGCACGAATTCTTCCGGCAGCACATCCGCCGTACCGGTCACGAGCCCAGGGACGGCCTGCTGGCGGTCGGCATGCTGTTCCTGCCGCGCACCGACATGGCCGGGCAGGAGCGCTGTCGCGTCATCGTCGAGAGCGAGATCCTGAAGCTGGGATACACGATCTACGGCTGGCGGCAGGTGCCCGTGCATACCGAGGCCCTCGGCGAAAAGGCCAACGCGACCCGGCCCGAGATCGAGCAGATCATGATCGCGAACAGCCGCGGCGCGGAGGCCGAGCAGTTCGAGATCGACCTCATGCTGATCCGGCGGCGGATCGAGAAGGCGGCACTCGCCGCCGCCATCGCCGACTTCTATGTCTGCTCCCTCTCCAGCCGCTCGATCATCTACAAGGGCCTTTGCCTCGCCGAGCAGTTGACCGAATTCTATCCGGACCTGCTGGACCGGCGCTTCGTTTCGAACTTCGCCGTCTACCATCAGCGCTATTCGACCAACACCTTCCCGACATGGCGGCTCGCTCAGCCCTTTCGCGTGATCGCGCACAATGGCGAGATCAACACCCTGTCCGGCAACGTCAACTGGATGAAGAGCCACGAGCCGCGGCTCGCCAGTCCGAAGTTCGGGGCGCAGATCGAGGACCTGAAGCCGATCGTCCAGCTCGGCAGTTCGGATTCGGCCGCCCTCGACTCGGTTTTCGAACTCGTCATCCGTGCCGGCCGCGACCTGCCTGCCGCGAAGGCACTCCTGGTGCCCGAGGCCGCCGCCGGCAACAAGCTGCTCTCCGAGGAGGTCAAGGCGCTCTACGGCTACTTCAACGCGATCATGGAGCCGTGGGACGGGCCGGCCGCCCTCGCCGCCTATGACGGCCGGTGGGTGCTGGGCGGCATGGACCGCAACGGCCTCCGGCCGATGCGCTACAGCATCACGCGCGACGGCCTGCTGATCGCCGGCTCCGAGGCCGGCATGGTGCGCCTGCCCGAGGAGGACGTTGTCGAGAAGGGCCGCCTGGGCCCTGGCCAGATGATCGCGGTCGACCTGGTCGAGGGACGGCTGTGGCGTGACGCCGAACTGAAGGAAATGCTGGCGCGGCGCCAGAACTACCGCAAGTGGATCAGGAACATCGTCCATCTGGAGCGGGTGGGCGACCGGGGCAGGAACGAACCGTCGCCGATCGACCGTGACGCGTTGCGCCGCCGCCAGATCGCCGCGGGCTGGACGCTGGAGGATCTGGAAACGGTCCTGCAGCCCATGGCGGAGGACGGCAAGGAGCCTGTCGGCTCGATGGGCGACGACACGCCGGTGGCCGTCCTGTCCAACCACTATCGCGGGCTGCACCACTTCTTCCGGCAGAATTTCAGCCAGGTCACCAACCCGCCGATCGACTCGCTGCGCGAGCGGCACGTCATGTCGCTGGCCACCCGCCTCGGCAACCTCGGCAACATCCTCGACGAGGACGAGACGCAGTGCCGTCTGCTGCAGATCGAGTCGCCGGTTCTGACCAACGCGCAGTTCGACGCGATGCGGCGCTACATGGCGGACACCTGCGGCGACATCGACGCGACCTTCGCGGTCGACGGCGGTGAGCAGGCCCTGCGCCGCGCGATCGAGCGAATCCAGCAGGAGGCCGAGGACGCCGTGCGTGGCGGCTGCTCGCATCTCGTCCTGTCGGACCGGAACGTCGGACCGGACCGGGCGGCGATCCCCACGATTCTGGCCTGCGGCGCTGTCCACACGCATCTGGTCCGCCAGAGCCTGCGCACCTTCACCTCGCTGAACGTGCGCACGGGCGTGTGCCTCGATGTCCACAATTTCGCGGTGCTGATCGGTGTCGGCGCCACGACCGTCAATGCGTACACGGCAGAAGATTCGATTGCCGACCGCCACCGCCGCAGCCTGATCGAACCCCTGACGCCGGAGCAGGCGGTCGCGCACTACAAGAAGGCCGTCGACGAAGGGCTGCTCAAGATCATGTCGAAGCTCGGCATATCGGTGATCAGCTCATACCGGGGCGGCTACAATTTCGAGGCCGTCGGCCTGTCGCGTGCGCTCGTGGCCGAGTTCTTCCCGGGCATGACCTCGCGCATCTCCGGCCTCGGCCTCGCCGGCATCCAGCACAAGGTGCTGGAACTGCATGCCCGCGCCTGGGAGGAGGACGCCGTCCCGCTGCCCATCGGCGGCTTCTACAAATACCGCCACAAGGGCGAGTTGCATGCCTTCGAGGGCAGCCTGATGCACGTGCTGCAGACGGCGGTCGGGACCGATTCCTACAGCACCTACAAGCGCTATGCCGAAGGCGTGCGCAAGCAGCCGCCCATCCACCTGCGCGATCTGCTCGACTTCAGCTATCCCGCCGCCGCCATTCCGCTGGAGGAGGTCGAGTCCGTCACCGAGATCCGCAAGCGCCTGGTCGCGCCCGGCATCTCGCTCGGCGCCCTCAGCCCGGAGGCGCACGAGACCCTGTCGATCGCGATGAACCGCATCGGCGCCAAGTCGGACTCCGGCGAGGGCGGCGAGGATCCGGCACGCTACACGCCGCGGCCCAACGGCGACAATGCGTCCTCCGCGATCAAGCAGATCGCGTCGGGCCGCTTCGGCGTGACGGCCGAATACCTCAACAACTGTTCCGAGATCGAGATCAAGATCGCCCAGGGCGCCAAGCCCGGCGAAGGCGGCCAGCTACCGGGGATCAAGGTCTCCGGCCTGATCGCGCGCCTGCGGCACGCCACACCCGGCGTCACTTTGATCTCGCCGCCGCCGCACCACGACATCTATTCGATCGAGGACCTGGCACAGCTCATCTACGACCTGAAGCAGATCAACCCGGAGGCGCGGGTCTGCGTGAAACTGGTAGCGCGCAGCGGCATCGGCACGATCGCGGCCAGCGTCGCCAAGGCCAAGGCCGACGTCATCCTCGTCTCCGGCCATTCCGGCGGCACGGGGGCGTCGCCGCAGTCCAGCATCAAGTATGTCGGCGTGCCATGGGAGATGGGCGTCTCTGAAGTTCATCAAGTGCTTATGATGAATCGTCTAAGGCATCGCATCAGGTTGCGCGCCGATGGCGGGATCAAGACCGGCCGCGACGTGGTGATCGCCGCCCTGCTTGGCGCCGAGGAGTACGGCATCGGTACGGCCTCGCTGGTCGCGATGGGATGCATCATGGTCCGCCAGTGCCACGCCAACACCTGCCCCGTCGGCGTCTGTACACAGGACGAGACGCTGCGCGCGAAGTTCGACGGGACGCCGGAGAAGGTGGTCAATCTCTTCTCCTTCATCGCCGAGGAGGTGCGCGAGATCCTGGCGTCGCTCGGCGCCCGCTCGATCGAGGAGATCGTCGGCCGTACCGAACTGCTAAACCAGGTAAGCCGCGGCGCGGCGCATCTCGACGACCTCGACTTCAACGGCATTCTGGTGAAGTCGGCGGTCAGCGAAGGCTATGGCAACACCTGCACGGTCGAGCGCAATCCGGTACCGGATACGCTCGACGCGCAGATGCTGCGCGACGCCGCGCCCCTCTTCCAGCGCGGCGAGAAGATGCAGCTCGCCTACACCATCCGGAACACCCAGCGCGCCATCGGGACGCGCCTCTCCTCCGCCGTCACCCGCAAGTTCGGCATGACGGGGCTGCAGCCGGGCCACGTGACGCTGCGGCTGCGCGGCTCCGCCGGGCAGTCGCTGGGCGCGTTCGCGGTCCAGGGTATTCGCATCGAACTGTTCGGTGACGCCAACGACTATGTCGGCAAGGGACTGTCGGGTGGCTCCATCATCGTGCGCCCCTCGACGGCGAGCCCACTGGCCACCAACCTCAACACGATCATCGGCAACACCGTGCTCTACGGCGCCACGGCGGGCGAACTGTTCGCCGCGGGCCAGGCGGGCGAGCGCTTCGCGGTGCGCAACTCCGGAGCCAAGGCGGTCGTCGAGGGCTGCGGCGCCAACGGCTGCGAATACATGACCGGGGGCACCACCGTGCTGCTGGGGATGGTCGGCGACAACTTCGCCGCCGGCATGACCGGCGGCATGGCGTTCTTTCACGACCCCGACGACGGGCTGGTGAAGCGCATCAATCCCGAGACGGTTCTCTGGCAGCGGGTGGAGAACGACCACTGGGCCGAGATGCTTCGGGGCCTGATCGAAGCCCATGTCGGCCACACGCAGTCGCGCTACGCCGAACAGATCCTGGTCGACTGGCACCGCGAGCGCGGCCGCTTCTGGCAGGTCGTGCCGAAGGAGATCGCCGGCCGGCTGGAGCATCCGCTGACCGCCGTGCGGCGGCCGGCCCTCAGCGCCTGATCGTCGCGACACGGCATCGGGCCCGGGTTGACGAGGCCCTGGGTCGATGAGGTTCATCGAGGAAAGCAGTGCCGGCCGGCGGCTTTGCGCGAGGGGCCGGGCCTGCGCCTAACCGGACCGTCGGTCCAGCATGCCGGCGCGCAGCGCCGCGGCCTCCGCGCCGCCGGTCGCGGCGACCGGCGGCAGCGACGGTGCGGCGAGGAGCGCCTCCAGCCCGTCGACGAAGGTACCGGCGCGCAGGCTCTCCAGAGGGATCGCCGCCGCCCGGGCGTAGGCCTCCATCCAGCTTGCGACCACCGGCGTCTCCGGCCAGTCGGAACGCGACACGTAGAGCATCGGCTTGCCGTGGCACGCGGCTTCCACCGGCAGGCCGTAGCCGAGCTTGCCCACCACCGCATCGACGCTGGCCAGGATGTCGATCGCCGGCATCCCGGTGGCGGCGAACGTCGTCATGTCGTCCCGGTCCGGGTCGGTCCCGCTCTGCACCAGCCAGCGCCAGCCCGGCGTGCGCGGCCATGATGCGAAGTCGGCCGCCCAACCCAGCCCGCCGAAAGCGACCATGCCCAGCCGCTCCGTCGGGCCGGCGCCGGCCATGCCCGCCAGTTCCGGACGCCGCGCCCGGCCGGTGCGCGCCAGCGGGCCGATATGCCGGACATTCTCCAGGGCGGGCATCGCCATGCCCGGTTTCGGGACGAGGAAAGCCGCGGCGGCCCGATAGGCCGCCAGCATCTCCGCATGGATGGCCGGCGCCTCCGGGCGGTCGCCCAGATAGTGCGCGTAGACGTCGGCCCAGTTCAGCGAGCAAAGCGCCACGGCGGGAATCCCCTCCGCTGCCGCCGCGGCCAGCGTGAGATAGGGCACGTCCGCCAGGATCAGGCGCGGGGCCAGCGTCCGCAGACACGCGGCCTCCGCGGCGAGCCGCCCCGGCCAGTCCCTATGGAAATCACGGTAGGCGGCCGCGCTCGCGGCACGGTCGACCTCGAAGGCGGAGCGGTTGACCATGCCGATGTCCGCGGACCCACGCACCAGATCGAACGGCCCGGCGAACGCCTCATCGAGGAACGGCCGCGGCAGGTCCGTCCGCACCGTCACGCGCACCTCCGGCAGGATCGTGCGCAGGGCGGCGACCACGGCGCCGGCCTGGGCCGCATGGCCGAAGCCGTGCGCCGTCACGACCACCAGGAGGTCGCAGGCCATCAGCGGCGAGGATCCGCCCGATCCTGCCGGAGCGGGCCCCCCGTCGCGGGTGCCCCCGTCGCGGGTGCCCGGGTCGCGCGTGCCCCGGTCGTGCCGCCCACCGTCACGTTCCGGCCGCGGCGCGCGAGGCCTCTTCCATCTTGGCCAGCGTTGTCGTCGTGCTGATGACGTTCGGATCGGTCCGCAGTTCGATGATCGCCGGCCGGCCCGAGGCGATGGCACGGTCGAGGGCCGGCGCGAACTCCTCCGTGCGAACGACGGTCTCGCCGTGGCCGCCATAGGCTCGGATCAGGGCGGCGAAGTCCGGGTTGACGAGTTCGATGGCAATCGGCCGGCCCGGGTGGTGGCGCGCCTGATGGGCGCGGATGGTGCCGTACATGCCGTTGTTGAACACAATCATGATCGGCTTTCCGCCATACTGGCCTGCCGTGGCGAGTTCCGAGGGAGCCATCATGAAGCCGCCGTCGCCGACGAACCCGAGGACGAGCCTGTCCTTGTAGGTCAGCGACGCGGAACTGGCCGCCGGCACCGAATAGCCCATGGCACCGCTGGTCGGTCCGGCGAACCGGACCTTGCGGCCGTATCTGAGGAAGCGCATCGGCCAGCCGGAAAAGTTGCCGGCGTCCACCGTGACGATGCCGCCCTCCGCATCGAGCCGCTTGCGCACCTCCCTCATGCAGGCGCCGAGGTCGAGTTCTCCGCCATAGTCGGGGATCGTCGTCCAGGCCTCGTAGTCGGCGCGGCGCGCTGCGCTCCAGTCCCGGCGGCGGCCGGCGTCGACCGGCTTCAGCGCCCTTGCGGCGGCGGCGAAATGCGCCATCCCGGACTGGATGGCCAGCGTCGGCTGGAACACCCGCCCCAGCTCGTCCGCATCGGCATGGACATGGATCAGTTTGCGCCCCGGATCCGGGATCGGCATCAGGGTGTAGCCCTGCGTCGTGATCTCGCCCAGCCGGGCGCCGACCACGATCATCAGGTCCGATTCCCGGAAGGCCGCGATGATCTTCGGATTGGAGCCGGTGGACAGGTCGCCGCAGAAGTTCCGGTGACCGTTCTCGAAGATGTCGAGCCGGCGGAAGGAGCACAGCGTCGGCAGGTCGTTCGCCTCCGCAAAGGCGAGGATGTCGGCCGCCGCCGCATCGTCCCAGCCGCCGCCGCCGACCAGCATCAGCGGGCGCTCCGCCTCGGCGAGCATGCCGCGCAGGCGCTCCAGGTCGCCCGGGCCGGGATGCGCGCGCACCGTCTGGAAGCGCGCCGCGTCCGCCACCGCCACGCGATCCCGCAGCATGTCCTCGGGCAGCGCCAGCACGACCGGACCGGGCCGGCCGGAGGTCGCGGTGTGGAAGGCGCGCGCCACGTATTCGGGAATGCGGTCGGCCGTCTCGATCTGCGCCACCCACTTGGCGACCTGGCCGAACATGCGGCGATAGTCGATCTCCTGGAAGGCCTCGCGGTCCATCTGGTCGCGCGCGACCTGGCCGACCAGCATGACGAGCGGCGTCGAATCCTGGAACGCGGTATGGCAGCCGATGGCCGCATGGCAGGCGCCCGGTCCGCGCGTCACCATCACCACGCCCGGCTTGCCGGTCAGCTTGGCGTAGGCCTCGGCCATGTTGGCGGCACCGCCTTCCTGCCGGCAGGTCACGAGCCGCACGCGGTCGCGATAGTCGTAAAGCGCGTCGAGCAGTTCGAGATAGCTCTCGCCGGCCACGCAATAGGCGAGATCCACGCCGTGGGCGTAGAGGGCGTCGGCGAGGACCTGTCCGCCGCTCCTGGTATTGGGCACCTGGGCCATGTGTGTTCTCCCCTTCGTCGCGGCCGGGAGGGCAGTTAAGTCGCGGTCTGGACGGGTGTCAACGACCGGCGGCGCTGCCTTGCGCGGCCGAGGGAGACGGCGATCGGGAACCGTTCGCGGCGGCCGGCATTGTCGTATGCCCGCCGCCCCGGCGGCCCGGATCGCCCCACAATGCCGCCGAGACAGCGCGCGACCCGCCCGTCGCCACGCCGGACGCCCGGCCCGGCGACCCGGCTGGGGCGGTTAACCTTCCGTCCATGTCCGGGCGCCATGCTGGCGATCCTGCCGGCCCTCGACCTGGCCGCAGGCACGCGGCGGGAGACGCGGATGCAGCGGGCGAGCGGCGACGAAGCGCGGCGGCACGCGAAACACGGCCACCGCGCCGTCGCGGGCGGTCGGTCAGAACTCGATTTCGAGTTCCTCGACCTCGTCGGGCTCGGCCCGCGCGGCGTCGAGCCATTCCACCATGGCCGGGAGCGTCATGATCCGGTCGCGATAGCCGGCGCAGTCCGCATCGAGCTGGACGTCGTAGGTCACGAAGCGGCTGCAGACCGGCGCGTACATGGCGTCGGCGACGTTGGGCTCGGCCCCGAACAGGAACGGTCCGCCATAAGCCGCGAAGCATTCGCGCCAGATGGTCAGGATTCGGTCGATGTCGGCCTGGGCGCCCGCCCACACCTTGAAGGCGGGGTGGTGCGCCTTGACGTTCATCGACAGCGCCGAGCGCAGATTGCTGAAGCCGGAATGCATCTCCCCGGCGATCGAGCGGCAGTGGGCGCGCGCGCGCCGGTCGCGCGGCTGCAGGCCGGCGTCGGGGAACGTCTCGTTCAGATATTCGGCGATCGCCAGTGCCCCCCAGACGTCCACGCCGTCGTGCGTCAGGCGCGGCACCAGGAAGGACGGCGAGAGGTGCAGCAGTTCGGCCCGGGTCGACGGGTCGCTCGCCGGCATCACCTCCTCGGTGAAATCGAGGCCGGCCATGCGGCACAGCAGCCAGCCGCGCAGCGACCACGAGGAATAGTTCCTGCTGCTGATCGTCAGGGTCGGTTTGGCCATGTGATGTTCTCCTCCGTCGCACCGCCGAAAGGCGTTTGCGCGAACTTCTCGCACCGCAGCAAAAAATGCTCTAGCGTTTCGCTTCGAGACACCCTACGCCGTTACCCACGCCCCGCCCGCCATCCCTTCGACCCACCTGCGGTACATCCTGCGACGAACCTTCCCGCGCCATCCCCAATTGCAATAAACAGGCCGGCCGAAACATGCTGTACACCGCCTATCAGGCACATGCCGACGTGATGGACCCGATCCGCGCGCTGGCGGGAGTGGCGGGCGCCACCTTGCGGCGCGGCGCGGAACTGGCGCCCGGCAACCCGTTCCTGCGCAGCTTCGCGGCGCTGAACGAGATGGTCGCACGCTCCCGCCTGACGCACAGCCGGCCCGCCTTCGGGATCGAGCGCGTCCGAGTCGGCAACGCCGACGTCGCCGTCACGGAGGAGGCCGCCCTCTCCACCCCGTTCGGCACCCTGCTGCATTTCCGCAAGGAGATCGATGCGACACAACCCCGCGTCCTGCTGGTCGCGCCGATGTCGGGACATTTCGCGACGCTGCTGCGCGGCACGGTCGAGACCATGCTGCCCGAGCACGACGTCTACATCACCGACTGGCACAATGCGCGCGACGTCCCCCTCTCCGCCGGGCGGTTCGGCTTCGACGAGTATGTCGACCACGTCGTCGGCTTCCTGGAGGCGATCGGGCCGGGCGGCCACGTCATCGCCGTCTGCCAGCCCTGCGTGCAGGCGCTCGCCGCCGTCGCCGTCATGTCGGCCGACAGGAACCCGGCCACGCCACGCAGCATGACGCTGATGGCGGGCCCGATCGACACGCGCGTCAGCCCGACCAAGGTCAACGAACTCGCAACCTCGCAGTCGATCGAATGGTTCGAGCGCAACCTGATCACGCGCGTGCCGCCGCGCTATGCCGGCGCCGGGCGCCGCGTCTATCCGGGCTTTCTCCAGGTCGGCGCCTTCATGGGCATGAATCTCGGCCGGCACGTGCGCGCCCATCTCGACCTGTACGACAATCTCGTGACCGGCGACGCGGCGAAGGCCGGCGCGACCAAGGCCTTCTACGACGAGTATTTCGCCGTCCTCGACCTGCCGGCGGAGTTCTACCTCGAGACCGTGAAGGACGTGTTTCAGGATCACCTCCTGGCGCGCGGCGCCCTCCACCATCACGGCCGGCGCGTCGACCCGACCGCCATCCGCCGCACGGCCATGCTGACCGTCGAGGGCGAGCGCGACGACATCTGCGCGCCCGGCCAGACGCTCGCCGCGCACGACCTGTGCAGCCGACTGCCGCCCTTCCGCAAGGGCCACCACCTGCAGCCCAGCGTCGGCCACTACGGCGTGTTCAGCGGCCGCCGCTGGAACAGCGAAGTCTACCCGCTGGTCCGCAACCTGATCCTCTCCAGCGACTGAGGCGCTTTTCGGGCACCCGTTGCGCGCCGCCGGCAGGCGGGCGTTAATCCCTCGCGACACCGGACGACAACAGTGACGCAAGAGGGAGTCGAAGGCCCATGCCGGGACCGTTCCAGGGGCTGCGCGTCGTCGACCTGACGGCGGTGATCGTCGGCCCCTATGCCAGCCAGTTCCTCGGCGACATGGGCGCCGACGTGATCAAGGTCGAGCCGCCGGAGGGCGACCTCGCCCGCATGGCGGGCCCCAGCCGCAACCCCGGCATGGCCTCGCACTGGATCCAGACCAACCGCAACAAGCGCGACGTCGTGCTGGACCTGAAGACGGAGGCCGGCGCGGAAGCGCTGCGCCGGCTGATCCGCACGGCCGACGTCTTCGTCCACAACATGCGCCCGGAGCCGCTGGCCCGGCTGGGCTTCGACTACCCCCAGGTCGCGGCCCTCAGGCCCGACATCGTCTACTGCAACATCTGGGGCTTCGGCCGACGCGGCCGCTATGCCGGCCAGGCGGCCTATGACGACGTGATCCAGGGCGCCTCCGGCCTGGTGGCGCTGGAGGCGTTCGGCGGCAAGCCGGCGCGCTACGTGCCGATGCTGATCGCCGACAAGACCGCCGCCCTGTTCGCCGTCTACGGCATCGCCGCCGCCCTCTACCACAAGCTCGCCACCGGCGAGGGCCAGGAGGTCGAGGTGCCGATGTTCGAGAGCATGGTGTCGTTCGGCATGCTCGAACATCTCTGGGGCAGCAGCTTCGAGCCGCCGCTGACACCGCCCGGTTCGGACCGGCACGCCAAGCCGGAGCGCTGGCCCTATGCCACGGCGGACGGCTTCATCTGCGTGCTGCCGACC
>JBKBLL010000119.1:0-11285 GCA_046296375.1 Alphaproteobacteria bacterium
GTGCCGACGAAGCGGTTGTTAGGTGGGCACGATGGCGCGAGTATGGCGGCTTCCGACCGCAACGTCCGGCACATACCGCCATGAGCGAACTCTCACCCGTTCTCGCACCCGTCCTCGAACGTTTGAACGGCGATTTCGACGCCGCCGTCGACCGGCTCTGCGCCCTGCTGCGCATACCGAGCGTCAGCACCGATCCGGCCTATGCCGGCGAGGTGAGGCGGGCGGCGGAATGGATGGTCGACGATCTGCGCGGCATGGGCTTCGAAGCCGGCCTGCGGCAGACGCCCGGCCATCCGGTGGTGATCGCACACCATCCCGGCCCCGGCGGCGACGCGCCGCACATTCTCTATTACGGCCATTACGACGTGCAGCCGCCGGACCCGATGGAGCTGTGGGAAACCGGCCCCTTCGAGCCGACCATCGTCGAGGCCGCACGCGGCCGCCGTCTGATCGCGCGCGGCGCCGTCGACGACAAGGGCCAGGTGATGACCTGGATGGAGGCCTTCCGAGCCTGGATCGCCGTGCACGGCACGCTGCCGGTCAGGGTCACCGTACTGATAGAGGGTGAGGAGGAGTGCGGCAGCCCCAGCCTGCCCGGCTTCCTGAAGGACAACCGCGAGGAACTGCAGGCCGACATCTGCATGGTCTCGGATACCGGGAGCTGGGACATCGACACGCCCGGCGCCACCTACATGCTGCGCGGCCTGATGTATGCCGAGGTGACGCTGCACGGGCCCGCCCGCGACCTGCATTCGGGCATGTATGGCGGCGCCGTCCTCAACCCCATCAACGCCCTGACCCGCATCCTCGGGCAACTGCACGACGCCGAGGGACGGGTGCAGATCCCCGGCTTTTACGACGGGATCGAGGAACCGGCGCCGGCGGAACTGGCCGCGTGGGCGTCGCTGGGCTTCGACGAGGCCGCCTTCCTGGCCGAGATCGGGCTGAAGACGCCGACCGGCGAGACGGGCCGCACGGCCCTGGAGCGGATCTGGTCGCGCCCGACCTGCGACCTCAACGGCATCCACGGCGGCTACACCGGAGCGGGCGCCAAGACGGTGATCGCCGCGCACGCCACGGCGAAGCTGAGCTGCCGCCTGGTGCCGGGCCAGGACCCGCACAAGGTCTTCGCCGGCCTGAAGGCCTTTCTCGACGCGCGCACGCCGCCGGACGGCCGCTGGGAGATCAAGACCTTCGGCATGTCGCGCGCGATCCGGGTGCCGGGCGACTCGCCCTGGCTGCAGGCGGCGATGCGCGGGCTGGGGCGCGTCTACGAGAAGAAGCCCGTGCTGATCGGCTGCGGCGGCTCCATCCCGGTCGTCGGCATGATCCAGGACACGCTGGGATACGATTCACTGCTGGTCGGCTTCGGCCTCGACGACGACCGGGTCCATTCGCCGAACGAGAAATTCGAGCTCGCCTGCTTCCGCAACGGCATGCTGTCGCACGCCGCGATCCTCGCCGAACTGGCCGCCATCCGGCGCTAGACGGGCGTTCCGCCCCCGGTGCGATCGTCGGTGCGATCGTCCTCGGCGCAACCATCCCCGGCGCAGCCGGCCGCGACCAGCAGGTCGAGCAGTCGGCCGTCGTCGGCCGCCCAGGCGAAGCCGCAGGCGGGTGCGAGGGCAGCCAGATTTGCGCGCGCGGTCTCCCGCGGGTTCGCCCGGCGCGCGGCGTCGCACGATGCCGTTGCCAGGACCTGCGCCTCGATCGCCAGCTGCTCGGCCTGTTCGGCGTCGAGTTCGACGGCCGCGATCCGCGCCCGAACGCGCCCAGCGGCTTCGGCGTCGATGCCGTGCGGATCGTGCTTCAGTCGCCGGCGCAGGGCGCGCAGGGGCCGCACGACCTCGCCGTGCCAGCGCGCCACCGACGCCGCCAGTTCCCGCATCGCCGCCGGGTCCAGGCCGCGTCCCGATGCCCCGGCCCAGACCGCGGCGAGCAGCAGGTTCACGTCCAGTCCGTGCCGGTCCTGCAACGCGAGGCAGGCGGCGGCGACGCCCGGGCGCTCGTAAGTCGCCAGCGACCAGTCCCAGAGCGAGGCACCGGGCCGATCGGCCGGCATGCGGCCGCCCGCCGGGGTCAACGATCGCCCAGGCAGATGCCGAGCGAGCGCGCCGTGTGTACCACCGGCCCGTCCACGTCGACGGCATGATAGTGGGCGATCGCGTCGGCGAGCGGCACGTCGACCACCTGCCGGTTGCGCCAGGCGACCATCCGGTCCGACCCGCCCTTGGCGATGACGTCCACCGCCGCCACGCCGAACGCGGAGGCGAGCAGGCGGTCGTACGGCGTCGGCGCACCGCCGCGCTGGATATGGCCCAGCACCGTCACGCGGGTCTCGGCCCCCGTCATCTCCGCCACGCGCGCGCCGATCCAGTGGCCGACGCCGCCATAGGTGGCACCGCCGCCCGTGTGCGATTGGGTGACCTTGTCGCCGTCGGCGGTCTTCACCGCCTCGGCGACGACGATCAGGGCGAAGTTCCGCCCTTCCCGCTTCAGCGCCACGATCTTCTCCGCGACCGCGTCCAGGCTGTAAGGGATCTCCGGAATGAGGATCACGTCGGCACCGCCCGCTATGCCCGCGTTCAGAGCGATGTGGCCCGCGTCGCGCCCCATCACCTCCAGCACCATGACGCGGTCGTGGCTAGCGGCCGTCGGCTGCAGATGATCGAGGGCGTCGGTCACCGCCGCCACCGCGGTCGTGTAGCCGACGGAGTTCTCCGTGATGCCGATGTCGTTGTCGATGGTCTTCGGCACGCCGACCAGGTCGATGCCGCCCTGATGCGCCAGCCGGCGCAGGATGGCGAAGCTTCCGTCGCCGCCGATGCCGATGAGCGCATCGAGGCCGAGGGAGCGCCATCCCTCGATCACCTCCTCCGAACGGTCCACCACCGAACCGTCGGGCATGGGAAAGGCGAAAGGGTCGCCCTTGTTCGTCGTGCCCAGGATGGTACCGCCGCGGCGCAGAAACGTCCCGTCGAACATCTTCGGATCGAGTTTCTGCGCCTGCACCGGGCGGTTCATGAGGCCGGCGGTGCCCTTCTCGATCCCCATCACGGTCCAGCCGAAATTGCGCGTCGCATGCAGCGTCACCGCGCGGATGACGGCGTTGAGGCCGGCACAATCGCCGCCGCTGGTGAGAATGCCGATCCGTTTGGTCATGCCCTCTCCTCGTCGTGTCCGGTAGCGGTCTGGATGCCCGCGTTCAGGATACCCGTTCCCGGAGACCGTTTCAGGCGCCCGTATTCGGCCGGCCCGCCCGGCCTCCGGCGGTCATGCACGAACCTCGCCGCGGCCGCCCTACACCAGAACGAGCAGGCGGCCGGACCGTGCCCAAAATCGTCGCACTTGTGCAACGTCCCCCTCCAAGGGGGGGGCCGATTGTGGTATGGTTTTGCGCGTAGACTGTGAGGGTGCAGGGCATGGAATCGGAGGAGAAACTCGAAAATCTCAGAGCCGAACACCGCGACCTGGACTATGCGATCGGTACCTTGACCGAGCGCATGCCCTACGATCAGGTGCAGGTGCAGCGGCTGAAGAAGCGCAAGCTCTGGCTCAGGGACGTCATCAGCCGGATCGAGGCGGCGCGGCAGCCGGACCTCATCGCCTGACGGGGGCGGCGGCGGCGGCATCCGCCGCAGAATCGGCGACTCCGGTTGACATGGCGCAGCCGGCTACCTATTCGTCTAGCCCAGACGCGGCAGAGTAACCGACGGCAGGATCACGAGGACCACCATGGCGAAGCCCAACACCGTTCTGATCAAGATGGTCAGCTCGGCCGATACCGGCTTCTTCTACGTCAAGAAGAAGAACCCGCGGACGAAGACCGAGAAGCTCGAGATGAAGAAGTACGACCCGATCGCGCGCAAGCACGTCGCGTTCAAGGAACAGAAGATCAAGTAGGCCAGCCGCACGGCCGACGTACCGGAGGGCCGCATCCGCGGCCCTTTTTTTTGCGTGCGACATCAGTGCGCCGGGCCCGCCGGGGTCCCGGCCGCGCGGCGGCCGGCGCGTACCGAAGGAGACGGCGGTCCATGCCCGTTCCCGATCTTGCCCATATCGCGGTCCGGCTCGCCGCCTGCCTGCCGCCCGAGGGCGCCCACCGCCTGGCGATGCGTGCGCTCGCCGCGGGACTCGTCCCGGCGCCGCCCGTGCCCGCCGACCCGCGCCTGCGGATCGACCTGTTCGGACGGCAGTTCCCCAACCCCGTCGGGATCGCCGCCGGCTTCGACAAGCACGGCGAGGCGATCGCCGCGACGCTGGCGCAGGGCGCCGGCTTCGTGGAGATCGGCGGCGTGACGCCGCTGCCCCAGGCCGGCAACCCGAAGCCGCGCCTGTTCCGGCTCGCCCAAGACCGGGCGGTGATCAACCGCATGGGTCTGAACAGCGAGGGCTTCGCCGCCGTCGCGGCGCGTCTGGCGCGCTACCGCGCCAGCGGCACCGAGCGCGGCCGCTCCGACGGGAACGGCATCGTCGGCGTCAACATCGGCATGAACAAGGACGCCGCGGACCCGGCCGCCGACTATGCGGCGGGCGTCCGTGCCTTCGCGCAGCATGCCGACTTCCTGACGATCAACGTCTCCTCGCCCAACACGCCGGGGCTGCGCAGCCTGCAGGGCCGCGCGGCCCTTCGCGCCTTGCTGGAGCGCGTCGGCGAGGCCTTGGGGACCGTCGTCACGCCGCGCGATCCCGCCCTGCTGGTCAAAGTGGCACCGGACCTGGACGAGGCCGGGATCGCGGACGTGGCGGAAGTCGTCCTGGATGTCCGGGACCGCGCCGGCCGGCGCCTGGTGAGCGGGCTGATCGTCGGAAATACGACGGTGAGCCGCCCCCCCGAACTGCGCAGCCGACACCGCGGCGAGGCCGGCGGCCTGAGCGGACGCCCGCTGTTCGCGCCCTCGACCCGGGTCCTGGGTGCGGTCTACCGCGCGACAGGCGGCGCCGTGCCCCTGATCGGCGTCGGCGGCATCGCGAGCGGCGACGACGCCTACGCGAAGATCCGCGCCGGCGCCAGCCTGATCCAGCTCTACTCCGCCCTCGTGTACGCGGGGCCGGGCCTGATCCGGCGCATCCGCCGCGATCTCGGCATGCGCCTCGCGGCCGACGGTCACGCGACGCTGGCCGACGCGGTCGGCGCCGACCACCGCTGACGCTTAACCGATTCTTCAGCACGATCCGCCGAGACTGCGCCGTCCCGGATCGGATCCCTGCATGAGCCTCCTCGCGCACGTCTTCATAGCGATCGGTTACGCCGTGTTCGCGATCGGCGGCGCCATCGGGCTCGCGGCCGACCTGCCGGGGATCGGCCTCGCGCCGGCCGCGGCACTGGGTGCGTCCGCCGCCCTGGCCGGGGCCCTCGTCCACCTCGGCTGGCTGCACTGGCAGAGCGAGACCGGACTGCGCCGCCAGGTGGATGCGCTGCGCGCGGATCACGACAAGGTGGTGCGCGAACTCGAGCGGGCGCGCGAGGAAGCCCGCCAGATCTTCACGGCCCTGGAGCGGGCCGGACACGGCGGCGGCGGCCTGAAGGAGGTCGTGGCCGAAGTGCGCGTGCTGCAGCGCCTGGTCGGCCAGTTGTGGTCGCGCGACAACACGCCCGGCGAGGGCATGGCGGCTGACGGGGTAGCGGGCGGTACGCCAGCCGCAGCGACGGGTGCAGGCCCAGGTCGGGGGGTTACGTCCGGACGGATCGCCACCCGGCCGGGCGTCCCGGCGGAGGCGGCCGAAATCCCGGCGGCGGCGGCCGGCCCGGCGCCGTCGCCCGACGAGCACGCCATCCTCGACATGGTCCGGCGGTCGCTGAGTGCTGGCCGCGTCGAACTCTTCCTGCAGCCGGTCGTCGGCCTGCCGCAGCGCCGGCGGCGCTTCTACGAGTGCTTCTCGCGCCTGCGGGCCGAGGACGGCAGCTTCGTCAATCCGGAGGCCTATCTGCCGCTGGTGGCGCGCGAGAACCTGCTGCCGGCCATCGACAACATGCTCCTCTTCCGCTGCATCCAGCTGATCCGCAAGGCGCGCTCGCGCGCGGCGGGCGTCGGCTTCTTCTGCAACATCTCGCGCCGCAGCCTGCTGGACCGCGACTTCATCGGCGACTTCATCGACTTCCTGCGCCAGAACGACGATCTCGCGGCGAGCCTGATCTTCGAGGTGGCACAGCCCGAGGCCGATCTCGCCGATCCGCTGATGGTGGAACATCTCGACCGCCTGGCGCGTGCCGGCATCCGCTTCTCGCTCGACAATGTCGAAGACCTCGCGATCGACCCCGCACTGCTGGCGCAGCGCAACTTCGGCTTCGTGAAGGTGGCCGCCTCGCTTTTCGAAGGCGCCGACACGGAAGGCCCCTGGGAGGGCTCGCTGTTCCAGCTGCGCCGCCGCCTCGCCGACCATGGCATCGTCCTGGTGCTGGAGAAGATCGAGAGCGAGCGCCAACTGGTCGAACTGCTCGAGTTCAACATCGAACTCGGCCAGGGCTATCTCTTCGGCGAGCCGCGCCTCAGCGCCGACGCCGCCTGACCGCCCGGCAGCACCCGACGCCGCGCGGGCGGCTGCCCGCGTTTACAACCGGAGCGGCGCCTGCCTAGAGTTGCGACGAAACGCCGCGCGAGACGGCGTACCGGCCGTGCGATCGGCCGGGTCGCACGAACGGCCGAAGGAAGGCTCTCCCGTGAAGACATCACTCTTCTATCTTCCGTCGATCGGCAGCCGCGCAGAGATCGAGGCCGGCATGGCCGGCCTCCGGCGTGACCTCTACACGCGCATGCTGACCGAGCTTTCGGCGCAGGCGCGTCTCGCCGACGAACTCGGCTACGATTCCATCAGCTTCACGGAGCATCACTTCCAGGTCGAGGGCATGGAGCTCTCCAACAACCCCGTGCTGCTCGACCTCTATATCGCGATGCAGACCAAACGCATCCGCGTCGGCCAGCTCGGCATCGTGCTGCCGGCGGAGAACCCCATCCGGGTCGCCGAGAACATCGCGATGCTGGACCACATGACCGGCGGGCGAGCCAATGCCGGCTTCGCGCGCGGGTATCAGCGGCGCTGGGTCGACATCATGGCGCAGCAGACGCACGGCATCCACGGTGCCGCGCCGAACCAGCACGACGAGATCGACGCCGCCAACCGCGCCGCGTTCGAGGAGAATTTCCGCCTGATCCGGAAGTGCTGGACGGAGGACCTGCTGTCCTTCGAGGGCACCTACTGGAAGGTGCCGGCGGCGGGCACGCCCTGGCGGCTTCCGGCCACCGACCTGTTCGGCGGCGGCGTCGAGGACGGTATCGTCAAGGCCGTCGCCGTGGTGCCCAAGCCGCTCCAGCTGCCGCATCCGCCCCTGTTCCAGCCCTTCGCCTCGTCCGAGGCGAGCATCCGGTGGTGCGCGCGCGAGGGCGTGACGGCGATCCTGCCGCCGCTGCACCGCAAGACCGAGGCGCGCCTGTTCGACGTCTATGCCGAAACGTCGGGACGGCCGCGCGGCGCCGGCGTCGGCGTGCTGCGCGACCTCGTCATCGCCGACACGGACGCCGAGGCGCAGGCCCTGTGGGAGAATTCCAGCCGCTTCGCCGCCAGGATCTGGTTTGAGCCGTTCGGGTTCAGGCGCGGCATGATCGATCCGGACAGCGGCGACATCCCCTCGCCCGAGGAGTTCCTGCGCGACGGCTACGCCCTGGTCGGGTCGGTCGACACGGTCTGCCGCCAGCTGGAGACGGTCGCGGCCCGCGTACCGCTGGAATGGCTCTTCTGCTGGATGTTCAACGGAATGATTCCGCATGACAAACTGCTGCGGACCATCGATCTCTTCGCGACGAAGGTCCTTCCGCGGTTCGGCGCGGAGGGGACGGCATAACGGCGAGGAACATGGCAAAGACAGCGACGACCACGCGGATCTCGGGCCTGAGGGAGATCGCCGCGGACTTTGACGGCTATCTGATCGACCTGTGGGGGACGGTGCACAACGGAATCGCCCCCCTGCCGGGAGCGCCGGAGTGCCTGGCCGCCCTGAAGCAGGCGGGCAAGCGGGTCTGCCTCCTGTCCAACGCGCCGCGGCGCGTGCGCGCGGTGACCGCACGGCTGGACGAGATGGGCATCCCCCGCTCCAGCTACGACCATGCGATGTCCTCCGGCGAAGCGGCGCATCGCGCCCTGCGCGACCGCAACGACCCCTGGCACGCCGCGCTCGGAACGCGCTGCTTCCATCTGGGGCCGGCCCGGGACAACGACGTCCGCGACGACGCCGGCCTCGAGATCGTGGCCGACCTGGACGAGGCCGACTTCGTCCTCGCAACCGGCATCGACGACTACGCGGATACGATCGAGAAGTACGAGCCGGTCCTGGCCGCGGCCTCCGCCAGGGCGCTGCCCATGATCTGCGCCAATCCCGACCTGGTCGTCATCGTCGGCGAACAGATGTCGATCTGCGCGGGAATGTTCGCCAAGCGCTATGAGGAACTGGGCGGCTCGGTCTTCTATCACGGCAAGCCCCATCCCTCCGTCTACCGGACCTGCCTGGACCTGCTGGGCGTGGCGCCGGCGCGCGTGCTCGGCATCGGCGACAGCCTGCGCACCGACATCGCCGGCGCCGCCGCGGCCGGCCTGCATTCGCTGCTGCTGGAGGAGGGCATCCACGGCGAGGAACTGGCCGCGGCACCGGGGACAGGCGTGGACGAGCGGCTGGCGGTCCTCGCGACACGGGAAGGTGCTGCCCCGACCTACGTCGCGGGCAGGATGGTCTGGTAGAGGCTAAGTAGAGGCTGGCCGGCGCCCGGAACGCCCCCGGTTCAGTCCTCGGCGAGGAGATCGGCCGGAACGGCGAAACTCTCGTCGAGCGAGGCCCTGAGCCGGTTGAGCGCCCGCCGCTCCAGCTGGCGGACACGCTCCTTCGACACGCCGAGTTCGCGGCCGAGGGCTTCCAGGGTCGTCGGCTCGTCGGACAGCAGCCGGCAGCGGACGATGCGCTGCTCGCGCGCGGGGAGTTCGCCGAGGGCATCGCGCAGCCACTTGCGGCGTCGCGCCGCGTCGTGCAGGCGGGTGACGACGGCTTCCGGCGAGGGCCGCTGGTCGGGAAGGAGATCCTGCCAGTTGTCGTCGCCGTCCTCGCCGATCGGCGCGTTCAGCGACTGGTCGATGGCGGCGATGCGCATTTCCATCGATTCCACGTCGCGCAGGGGCACCTGCAGTTCGGAGGCGATGCGCTCGCGCCCCGCACTGTCGAGCGCGCCGCCGGTCTCGCCCTCGATGCGCGCCCGCAGTCGGCGCAGATTGAAGAACAAGGCCTTCTGGGCCGAGGTCGTGCCGGTCCGGACGATCGACCAGTTGCGCAGGATGTAGTCCTGCATCGCGGAGCGCACCCACCAGGTCGCGTAGGTCGAGAAGCGCACGCCCCGCTCCGGCTCGAACCGCGCCGCCGCCTGCAGCAGGCCGACATTACCCTCCTGCAGGAGGTCCCCGGCCGGCAGGCCGTAATTGCGGAAACGCGCCGCCATACCGGCGACGAGACGCGCATAGGAGCGGACGAGTTCGTGCAGCGCCGCCTCGTCGTCGGCATCGCGCCAGCGCATCGCCAGTTCCTGCTCGCGCTCCCGGGTCAGGAGCGGGGTCGACATCGCCGACCGCACGAAGGATGCACTGGCTTCGCGTGCCGCCTGATTGTCGATGTATCCCATCGCGCCCCGGCTCCGACCGCCCATTCCAACCCAGCACATCAGTTACGGCTGAGCAGGGGTTTCGGTTCAAAATCGGTGCCGCCGACGGCCGCCGGTAACGCAAGCGTGACGCAAACCGCGCGACGGACAGCATATTGAAAGGCCCGACGGGGTGAATCCGGCGGGCCTTTCGATCCTGGTCGCGCCTGGGAAGCTCCCTCGGGCGGTCCGCGGCGGTCAGATTTCCTTGAGGACGGCCTCGAGCCTCTTCTGGGCCTTGTCCTCGTCGATCTTCTCCACGGCGGCGAGTTCGCGGCTCAGCCGCTCGAGGGCCGCCTGGTAGATCTGGCGCTCGCTGTAGCTCTGGTCCGGCTGGTCCGCATTGCGGTAGAGGTCGCGGAGCACCTCGGCGATCGCCACGGGGTCGCCGGAGTTGATCTTGGCCTCGTATTCCTGGGCGCGGCGCGACCACATCGTCCGCTTCGCGCGCGAACGGCCCTTCAGCGTCTTCAGCGCGTCCTGCATCTCCTTGCGGGAGCACAGGCAGCGAAGGCCCGCCGCCTGCACCTTCCCGGTCGGAAGGCGCAGGGTCATCTTTTCCTTCTCGAACTCGATGACGAGAACTTCGAGACGCATCCCGGCGATTTCCTGGTTCTCGATCGTGAGCACCTTGCCGACCCCGTGCGCCGGGTACACGACATGATCACCGGGCTCGAACTTCATGTGTTTCGCCATCTATGTTTACCCGCACGCTCCGCTTGCGACAGACAGCCCCCGCGGGACGCCGCGCCCTCGCGGACCGCGAACATGTCTATCCTGCGCCCACAGGGGCGCCAGACCGGCATTTCGGGGGTGGGCAGTGCGAGTGCAATGCGTCCTTGGAAGACGGCGCGAAGCATATCATAGAAATGTCACCCGAAACAGGCCGTCCTGCCTCAGGAATCGGCATCCGGTGACTTTACCGCCGGACTCCTTCGCGGCGGATGGGCCTTCTCGTTTCAGCGCCGCCTGGTGAAGACCAGCGACAGGTTGTTGTTGGGCATGCGCACGACCTCCTCCAGCGTAAGCCGGTGGAGCGCGCCGAGATCGGCCACCGCCTCCATGTCGCGCACGCCCCAGGCGGGGTCGCGCTCCCTGAGTTCGCGATCGAGCTGCGCGTTGCCCATGGAGGTGTGCTGGCCGCCGCGCCGGAACGGGCCGTAGAGGAACAGGACGCGGTCCGGGACGAGAAGCCGCTCCGCCCCTGCGAAAAGATGTCGCACCGACTCCCAGGGCGTCGCCTGGATCACGTTGATGCCGACCAGAGCCACGGGATAGGCGGCCTCGGCCGGCACGTCCGCCGTCCAGTCCGGAAGGCCCAGATCGATGCGGACGGGCGCGTGCAGATTGGGCAGCGGACCCGACAACCCGCTGCGCAGGCGCCAAGCCCCGATGCTGGCGAGGGCGTCGGGATCGCGCTCGCTCGGCTGCCAGACGATGCCCGGCAGCCGGGCAGCCAGATAGACCGCATGTTCGCCGCTGCCGCTCCCGACCTCCAGGACGGTGCCGCGCCGCGGCAGCAGACCGTCCAGCACCTCGAGGATGGGGGCCCGATTGAACTGGACCGCCGGCGCGGATCGCCGCGGGTCGTCCGGCCGCTCCGTCATTCGC
>JBKBLL010000120.1:0-11278 GCA_046296375.1 Alphaproteobacteria bacterium
AACTTGTTGGTGGACACGCCGTAAATCCGGTGCGCGGCGCAGGCCTGCATAGCCACGCCCGTGGGCTGGCAGGTTCCGGCCGCGACGTGCGGCGCCATCGAGGAATAGCGTGCGAACGGCGTACCATAGGCGCTGTCGGGAACGACGAAATACTTGTACGCGTCGGTTTTCGTGATCTCAGGCGCCATCCTGATGGAACAGGACCTCGGCACTTCGTCGAGCTTCGTTCCCTGGTTGCACGTCGCCTCGTAATATCCTCCCGCGCCGGAACCTGGCGGCAGCGGTTGGCACTGGCCAGTGGTCGAGCCGATATTCTCATCGGCGAGGTAGGCCGACGGATCGTTCTCGATCGACGTCGCGCGCGACGTCGTCGCAAGGATCTCCGCGTTGCTGAAGGCGGGCCGCGTGCGGTCCGCATCGGTGACGGTCCGGTAGGACTCATTGGTCGACCGCTGGGCCGTCCCCGCCGCGATGAGCGCATCCGGATCGTCGAAGTAGGTGCTCTGCGGCTGATTGGTCCCGGAATAGCCCGGGACGGCCTGGGCCTGCGCCTCCGAATTGGGAACAAGGCTCTCATCTCCCCGCTTTGCGTTGCCAAACGCCTTGCCCTCTTCGCGCGCCTGCTCGATCGTCATCTGCTGCGCGCCAGCAGAGCTGATCGTCAGGCAGACGCCGGCAAGCACGGCCACGATGGCGCGAACCTTCATTGGCGCCGGCTCCGCGCCAGGTTGCCGAGCGCCACCGATGCGATGCGCGCGCCCGGTCCGTTGGCCTCCGCGAAGGTGTTGAGGGCATAGTCGACCGTGACGTTGCCCACGATGCGGTCATGGGGCGGAACCTTGGTCTGGCAGTGAAATCCGGCGCACAGGTCGAAGGTCGACGAGACCGCCACATATGTCGGTACCGCCTGCACGTCGAAGGCGCGGAAAAGCCGCGGGTCGATTCCGATGTTCGCCATGTCGCCCTTCTGGACGACCTGACCGAGACGGCTGACGAACTCCTTGGCCGAGTTGTTGGGGAACCCGCGGAAAACGACGACGCCGCCAGCGCGCGCGGTATCGGCGATCAGCTGCTTGAGCGAGCCCGGCGGCATCGACAGGCTGGCGAAGACGATGAACTGCGGGGCATCGCCCCCTGGGACATTGGCATTTGTCGCCGCGCCCTGCACAAGCTCGTCGAAGTCGATCTTACCTCCCGGTCCCTTTGGCAGATCGGTCGCGGCAACCCGCTGCATGTTGTCGATGCCCGACTTACGGACGACGCTCGCCTGCTCGCGGAATTCGTCACCGCGGTCCTTCACCTGGTCGACGAAGGCCTGCGCTTCTGCCGCCATGTCGGCCGCGCGCTTCTTGACGGCCTGAACGTCGACCCCGTCGACGGATTGCGCGAGCAATGCCGAAAGGCCAGCCGTGCCGAGAAGCGCGACGATGCCGGATGTCAGAAGACGCATGTCTCTCTCCTCAGAACACGCAGCAGTTGCGCTTGCGCCAGACGAGGTAGCCCATGTCCTCGCCGCCGGCGGGAAAGGCGCGTCCAGCATCGGGCGGCATGGTCGAGGCGCCGATCGCCGAGCAGGCGAACCGGCCGCTCACCGTCGGGATCGGGTTGACCATCTGGAAGCGGTATTGCTGCTTCCGCATGATCGGCATCAGGTACTTCTTGCAGAGCCCCTGCGAGCCCATCGTGCCCCAGGCGAGGCCTTCGCGGTGCATCTTGTAGGCGAACCGTGACAGCGCGAGCCGCGACGACTGGACATGCCCGATCGAGGCGGGAATGTTGCCGTTGAGCGGATACATGCTGCCCTGGCACCCCGCGCACCAGAACAGCGCGTCGAGCGGCAGCGCGGCGGTCCCGGCAATGCAGTCGCCCGCGCATGCCGCCTTTGCGATGGGGTTCGCGAAGACGATCGCCTCGGGGTTGATGATCGCGGTCAGCGAGTCATCCTGCCACAGCGGGTCGACCTCGGTCATATAGGCGATGTCGAACGACGCCTGCTCGAAACAGATGAAGTCGGTCAGGATCTCCATCCAGTATAGAAGCGGGTAGACGTACCAGTGGACGTGCCACTTCGCCGTGCTCTGTGACCGGCCGCCTACCATCGACGGCCCGGCTAGGTAGCCCTGGCCGATGTCGAAGCCCGGCGCGATCCGCGTTCCCCCGAGGTTGGGAAAGCACCACGGCTTCATCGTTACGTCCGCCAGCCTCGCGGGCTCCCAGAAGCCGACCGAGATGCCGATCCGGGGCAAGGGGTCGGCGCACGCGCACACCGGCGACGCAGGATTGTTGGTGTCGGGGCGGCTGCCCGGCCAGATCTTCGCCCCGCCGATCGAAAGCGGAAAGAGGCAAGACCAGCAGACGTCCGTGATGGGATTCACGAACTTGCCCGTGCACGTCGGCGCCGCCTCGGCGCGCGGCGCCAGGGCCACCACCACGAGCAGCAGCCCCAAGACGCCGAGGATGGCCCTCAGCCAGCGCATCAGCCCGCCTCCCCCGTCTCCTGGAGGAAGGCGGTGTCGGCCGCATTCTTCCGGCGAAGATAGAGCCAGGTGTACAGCGCCGCCGCCGCGAGCAGCGCGGCCGCGAGGCACGGCGCAGCCCGGCCAAGGGCGGCATGGAACTGCGCGAAGAACCCCACGACCAACGCGACCGACAGGCACAGCCCCTGCCACACCAGCCGCATGCGGCGAAGGGCGCCGGTTTCCGGTGCGGCCATGGGGGTCCGCAGAAGGTCCAGCCAAAGGGGCATCAGCTCTTTGCTCCCGGCTTGAGGACGGTCTCCGAGACGCGCAGCAGACTGCCGGCCTGCGACACCACGGCCGGGGTGTGGCGGATGCCAAACTTGGCGGTCAGGCGACCGTCCTGGTCGAAGAAGAACCGGCGCTTGCGCGCCGTCATCGATTCGATCGGCGAGCCGTTGACAAATATGATCTTCGCGTTGAGCTCGGTGAACCGCTTGGTCGCCCACGCGACCTGCGCTGTGTCGTCGCCGTCGACAAAGACGAGGCTCTGCCGCATCGAAACGAAGTCGAGCGGATTGATCCTCTGCCCGGCTTGCGCGATCACCTGTCCTTTGTGATCCCGGATCTCGCGCTCGAGCGTGATGCTCGGGTCAAAGTCCCAGGCCCGCGGCTCCTCGGCAGGCGTGATGCCGGCGACCGGCACCGGGCGCCGCACCTTGGCCTCCACGCGCTTGGCGAAGGCCGCGTTGACGCGGTCCATCTCTCCCGTCGCCTGCGCGCGTTGCAACCGAGCCTCGATCGTGGAAAGCAGGTCGGCCTCGATGACGGGGAATGTCTGCCCGAGCTGGCCGAAGTCCCGCGCTTCGCCCCGCTCCGATCCGGCGACCAGGACCGCGGCGCCCAGACAGGCAGCACCGGCGAGCGAGGCAGCGGCCGCGCGGATCACAGGATCGCCTCGCCGGTGCCGACAATCTGGCGCCGACAGGCAAAGCCGATCGCCGCGTAGCGGGAGTCGAAACCATCCTTGTGGGGCGTGCCGACATAGTAGCAGCCCGCCGGTATCACGCCGCTCGGCCCGATCGCGAGCCGCTCGCCGCTTCTGGTCGTGGGCTTGGTGTAGCCCACGATCCGTCCGTTCACCGTAACGGCGCGGTGCCAGTGCGCCACAACGTCGCCCGGCAGGCCGTAGACGATCTTGCCGAACATCTGCGGCTTGGCGCCGAAATGGCGCCGCACCAGCTCGCTGGGGGGCGGATCGAAGAAGACGTACTCGCCCCTGACCGGCACCTTGTTCCGGTGGATGACGAACGCCCAGTTCGGGAGCGAATCGGTGGTGTTGATCAGGAGCGCGTGATTGTCGCGCCAGTCGCTGATCGCGCCGAGCACCACGCTTCCCGCGACGAGCCCGCCATACAGGCCCCAAAGTCGTTTGCGCGGCCGCCAGCGGGCGGCCGTCACATTACTGACCGCCACTGCCATCGGGACCTCCAAAGGTGGTGATCGCTGCCCCGGGGATTGCCGCGGGAGGCGCAGTGCCGGCACCGGAGCCGGCCTGCGGCATGGCTGCTCCGGCCGGGACGGCCGCCATCGGCTCGAGCGTTGCGCCGGCAGCGGCAGCGGGCCCGCCGGGCGTCGATGGCGTCGCCAGTCCCGGCGCCATCTGCTGCTGGAGCTGCTGCATCTCCTGAGCGCTCGCCGGCCGGGGTTGGCGAACGCCGCTCGCATAGACAGCCTTCCGCAGGCTGTCGGTGATGTCGGGCACGTTCTTCGTCAGCACCGCCTCGCCGACCAGCACCACTTGCCCGCCCGCCCCGCGGCGCTGGAGTTCGTGGTCGAGCGAGGACATGAAGGCACGCATCTCGGCCTCGACCTGCCCGGGCGGCGACGCCGAGCGCGCCTGCGCGCTCACATATTCGCCAACGATGTTGGAGAGGCTCGCCTTGACGATATGCTCCTCGCGGGGCTCGACGAGGGCCTTGGTCACCCACATCGCCCAGATCAGTGCGACGATCAGGATCGCGCCCATCACCAGCTGAGCCCGCGTGAACCCGCCGAAACCACGTCCCGAACGGGCCGGCGCAGCGGCCTTCGGCGCCGCCGGAGGAGCTTGAAGGTCGAGCTGGGGCTGATCAGACATCGGTGTTGCTCCCCTTGGGATCGCGCGAAGGCAGGATGCTGTGCCGGCGGAAGAAGATGACCGCGGCCGCGAGAAGCATGTGCGCGACGATCAGGACGTGCCGGAATGACGTGATGCGAGCGGCGTCGGCGGCGACGTACCGGCTCGCAAGATTGTCGAGCTGGTGCATCATCCCGTCGAATGAGAAGCCGCCGATGGCGAGGAAGAAGAGGACGAACAGGCCCCAGGTGATGAGCAGGGTCGACGCGAGGAACCCTGCCATGTGGAGGTAGAAGTAAAGCAGAAAGCCGACATCGAGCCCGCGCGATGGGCGTCGTGAGCTGGGCGTGGTCGGCTTTGTGAGCATGGTCGCCATGGGTTCACTCCGCAGCGATTGCCGCCGTATCAGCGGCGGGCATCGTCCATTTTTCGGGGTTTTCGGGAAACGCGATCCGCTCGATCGCCTCATCCATGCTGAGCCCGCCGGCAACCATCGCCTCGATGGCAGCAAAGGTGCGCGGACTCGACGAGAACAGCGCGGCAGAGAAAGGATCGAGGACCAGCCGGCCGACCGCCAGCGTCTCCGGCCCCTTGATCATGATGTCGGAATATTCGAAGCCGTTGCGCTTGAGTGAGCGGAGCAGTGCGTCGGTATAGTCGTCCATCTCGAAGCGATCGTGCTTCTTGAAGTCGGCGATCGTTTCCGGCTTCTGCTGGAGGATCACGAACCAGTCGCTGTTCTCGAGGGCCGCGATGGACCCGGCCGACTTGTAGTAGTCGTTGAGCGACTGCGTGGCCGTCACCAAGGAGGCGCCATACTTGCGGCACGTGCGGGCGTAGGTTTCGATGAAATCGGCCATCGCCCCACCGCGAAGCATCTGCCAGGCCTCGTCCAGGAGCAGCGCCTTGGGAATCGAGCGGTCGACCTTCCGCATCATCTGCTGCGACATGAACATGATCGCGGTCAGGACGACGCTGCGGAGTTCCTCGCGCGAGGACAGGTCGGACAGCTCGAACACCGTGAGCTGTGCCTGCAGCTCGAACGAGACCTCACCCTGGAAGAACTTGCCGTAGGTGCCGGCGCTCGAGAACGGCATCATCGCGATGGCGAGATGCGAGGCGAGCTCGTTGCCAGTCTCGTTGAGCGCGGCGATCACGTCGTCGATCGAGCCGTTCCTGCCTTTGGCCTCCCAGACGCGGTTGACCGCGCCGTCGATCAGGCCGCGCTCGGTGTCGGTCAGCCGGTCGATGTGGCGGGACATCTGGTTCACGATGGCCTTGAGCATCGCCATGCAGTCGAGGAGATAGTCCTCGTCCTCGGCCGCCTGGGCGGCGTCGATCATCGAGAACGGGTTCAGGCAGAAGCCGCTCGACATCGTGAACTCGACGAAGGCACCGCCCTGCAGCTTGGCCGAGTGCTCGAAGGAGCGGCCGTCGTCGATCACGACAACCTTGGATCCCGCGCCGCACAACGAGGCGCACAGCTCCTGCAGGGCGACCGACTTGCCCGATCCCGACTTGCCGAACACCGCCACGTTGTGGTTGCCTGCGGCGTTCTCGAACGGGCTCCAGAAGAAGGGCTGCCCCCGTCGGCCGATCAGGAGCAGGTGCGGCGTGTGACCACCGAGATACTCGCCTTGTATGGGAGCCAGGTTCGCCGCGGTCGTGCTGAGCATGGTCCGCATGCGCTTCATGCGCTCGAGGTCGCGGGACAGCCCGTTCGCCATCGTCATGGGCATCGCGCACAAGAGGCCCATCACCTGGAGGTAGCGGTCGTCGAGCAGGTCCCAGCCTGCGGCCCGGTAGACCGACTTGAGGACGCGCTCGTTGGCGTCTCCCTTCCCCTTGGGAGAGAATGACGTGACGCTGTAGAACAGGCGCACGAGCTTGCGCCCCTGGCGGATCTCGTCATTGACGAACTTCCACTCCTGGGACTGGTCGCGGAGTTGGGGAAGGAAGCGCGCGGACTTGGAGTCGGCGAGGCTCGTGGTGCGCATGAACTTGAAGCCGGCCTTGTTGCTCGAGGCTTGGGGATCGGGAAAGTCGAGGCACAGGTTCGTGGAGACCGGGCACGGCATTCGCAGCTTGTCGGCGAACATGTCGCCAATCAGCCGCGCGCAGTCCCAGGGCGCCCAGCGCTGAGGAAGATTGCGGACCGAGAACGAGCGCACGTCGAATACGTCGGGATAGATCTCGCCGATCTCGGGTGCGCCGTTGACCTCCTTGCCGGTCGGACGGAACCGTTCGGTCCGCAGCAGGATGCGGTCCGGGTCGACCTTCATCTCGATGTCGCGGCGCACCGCCTGGTCAGCGATGGGGTCGAGCGGATTGTAGCTGATGACGTCGTCGCCCGCGGCCGTGGTCGGCGAGGTGATGTCGTCGATCCACCCGATCAGCGCGACCGGATCCATCTTGCGCGCGGAGACCCCGATCGAGCCGAGCACCGAGATGAGGCCGTCCATCACGGCGACGATTTCCTCGGCCGAGACACGCGAGCTTTCCGGCGTCGAATAGGAAATGGCGACGCGGTGGTTGCGAAGACAGAATGGCGCATCGGCCGAAAGCGAGTTCCACACGCCGTCCGTGAGGAAGTCGACCCGATGCTTGGCCATCCGCTCGTAGACGCCGCTCGCCGAGTAGCGGGGCAGATACCATTTGGAGAGCCGCTCGCTGATCCGCGGGCTCATCCAGTCGTGGAACTGCAGGCATCCGGGCACCGGGATGCCCTCGGACAAGAATTGTGTCAGGATCTCGCCGGTACGCTCATCCGCCCCGACGAGCGGCGAGACCTCGATCACGAATCCGCGCGAGGCGGAGTTGTAGAAGATGCCCGTCTTCGGGTCGTAGCTGCGATAGGGCAGCCAATGCGCGAGCATCGGCACGGCCAAGTCCGGACGCTCGGCCTCTGGTCGCTTGCTATCGCCGAACAGACCGGAGAGCAGGTTGTCGTAGAAACGGGGCTTTACGCTCATGTCAGTTGTCCTCCGGAACCGCGGCGGGGAAGCTCGCAGCGCGGACGGTGGGGCTCGTCAGGGTCGTGAGCCCCGCCCCGGGCGTCGCTCCGGCGCCGCCGCGCGCGCTGTCCTCGACCCGCTCGCGCGCTTCCTGGTACTCCTGGCTCGCCTTCACGCGCGCAGCTGCCTCCTGGCCGGACGCAGTGCTCGTGGCGGGAGCACCCTCCGATCGCTGTTTGGCTTGAGCCGGCGCCTCGCTTCGCCGGCTGGCTGGCACACCCGCCGCGGCGGTCTCGCCGCCGCCAGCTGCGCGCTTGGTGGCCATGACCGAAGCAGTCGGCCGCTGCGACCCCGACGCAGAGGATGCCGGGGCGGCCGCGCCAACCGTCGGCGCGCCGCCCGCCGCCTTGACCTTGGTGGCCAGACGGCTCGCGACATCCGCCTTGATTGCTTCCACCGGGTCCGGCTTTCTGGCCCGGGCAGCCGCCACCACATTCGGGTCCGGCATGTTCGGGTCGAACGCGGCAACGTCCACCACACCGGGAGCCTCGCGCTCGACCGCATCGACAAGGCTCAGCTGAACAGGTGCATCAGCCGACCTGCTGTCGGGGATGGGGGTCGCACCCGCAAGCGCCTGCGCCTGCCACTCGGATTGGACGACCGCGTGGACGGCGCTCGATTCATGCAGCCGGCCCCGGTCATCGACATAGGGCTGAAACACAATGCGGAGCACCTTCTCGCGGGTTCGCGGCGCGACCTGCCCATGTGCGTCTGAGGGCGGCGCTGCCACAGCGGTGCGCAGGGCGCGGGGCTGTTGTGCCGGTGTCGGATAGGGCCCTGCCGGGATCATGACATCGCCGGCGTCACCGGAGATCATCGCCAGCGCGCGATCGTCGATCGTGGAGGACGGCGCGCAGATGCCGTCCGGCGCCTGGCAGGTGAAGCTGCCCTTCACGTTGCCGCCGAAGGTCGTGCAGCCGTTCAGGCTCATCAGCGTGCCGAAGCCAAGCGCGGCGACAGCGGCCCGACGGCTGAGGCGCGGCGCGCTCACGAGCGTCCGTCCTTGAGCCAGCTTTGCAGGAACTCCCTGGGCCGATAGCCCTCGAGCATCGCCCCATCGCTGCGCACGATCACAGGCGTCCCGCTCAGGCCGTGCTTGTGAGCGAAAGCCTCGTTCGCATCGAGGCCCGACGTATCGCACGACGGGCCGCTCTTGAGCGGCTCGCCGGCATAGGCGGCATGCAGCGCCTCCTCGCGATTCTTGGCGCAATAGACGCGGTCGGCGATATCGCGGCTGCCGAGAACGGAGATCGGCCGCTCGACGACCCGAACATCCATGCTGCGCAGCACGTTCGTCAGCGCGCGGCAATACCCACACCGGAAGTCGGTGAAGACCGTGACTGTCTGCCCTGCCGGATTGCCCCAGACGATCGCGCCGTCCTTGGGAAGTCCGTCCAGCGCCAGCCTGGTCGGCCGCGCGGGGAGCGCGGTCTTCTCGACCCTGGCCTGCGCCGGAGCCGCTTCCATTCCCTGGCCCTCGCCTTCCGCAGCCGCAGCATTGGCCTTGGCCGCACCGCCGACGAGCATGTCGGGGTTGATCTCGAGCAGCCGGGCGGCGGTGAGATCCTGGCGCGTCTCCATGTCATAGACCCGGCCGATGATGAGGTAGCGGGCGCCGGCGTCGACGTAGAAGAGGTTCGACCCAGCCGTCACCTCGCAGAGGCCACGCACCTTCTCGCAATTGACCTGGGTCAGGGGCGTCTTCGGCAGGCGCGTCTTGAGCAGGTTCGTGACCTCGACGCTGCTCGGACCCGCGACCTGGGCCGCGAGGGCAACGCTGGCAACGCCAAGCGCCGCGACGCCGGTGAGCAGCTTCCAGGGGCGCGCGAACGCGCTCCGGCGCAAGCGATCAATTGCGGACATAAACACCCTCCAGGAAGACGATTTCGACATCGACGCCGGTCGGCATCTCGATGACCGGCTGGTACTGTTCGGCGCGCTCGATCAGATATTTCGAGACGTCCCTGCCCGACTCCGCTGCACCGCCGCCGAGCGCCCGCAGGCCGACATTGCCGAGGCTGGGGGTGCGGTTGATGCCGCCCTCGCCATCGGTGCTGATCGTCGCCAGCGGCTGCTGAAAGGCCGTGTTCAGCGCGTTGCCGGCACCGCCGACGAGGCCTGCGAGGAATGCCTGCATGGCAAGCGAACCCTCGCGGCTGACCACCCGCCCGCGCACGCCGGTCTTGCCGCCGAACGCGATGAAGCCCTTGACCTCCGAGACGGCGTAGCGGCCGCCGGGCTGCGGGCAGGTCATCTTCTGCAGCTTGACGTAGACCTTCTCGCTGGAAAGGTCGCCGCGCGCCGCGCCGTTGATGAGGCAGCCCTGGATCTTGGTCGTGAGGAGCTTGCCGTTTTGCAGCACCGAGCGCGCCGGCCCGGTAACGCGCAGAACGACAGGCAGCGGGTCGGTCTGGCTGTTCACGCCAGCGCTCGCGTCCACGCCCACGATGACCTTGGCGGAGGCGAAGCTGTTGGGCGGCAGATAGTTCGGGCTGTCGGTATAGACCGTACTGCCCTTCGCCACCTTGGACGCGGTCCCCGTGTCGGAAGACGAGAAGCTGACCATTTTGACCTCGGCGGCGCGGCTGAGCGGAGGCGCTGCGCCGGCTTCGCCCGGCGCGTCCGGCCGCTGATAGGCTTGCGGGCCGCCTCGCCCGTACAGTGCCGCCGGGCCAGGCGCCGGGGGCGGCGCCGAAGGCCGCTCGTTCAGCTGCTTGCGGAGCTGCTCATTCTCCGCCTGGTAAGCGGACAGCACTCGCTGGCCATCGGCCTGCATCGACGAGTTCTGCCCCTTCAGCGCTTCGATCTGAGCGGCGAGATTGTCCATTCTCGCCTGCTGGCCGTTCACCGACTTCAGCTGGTTCTCGGTGGACTCGAACCGGTTTTCCGAGAGCGCCATCCACTCCTGCTGCGAGAGGTTGCGGTTCACCAGATCCTTGGTCGAGACCTCGACCTTCTCGGCGCCATCGGCGTCGGCGGCCTTCTCTCCTTCGTCGCCGCTGAAGATCCACATGGAGGACAGAACCAGCCCGACGCCGGCGACCCCGGCGAGCAGCATTCGCTGCTTGCGGCGCACCGCTTCGTTGCCCGCCAGTTCGCCTCCGACAGGCGAGACCCCCTCGCCCTCCGCCTCGTCGAGGGGCCTCCGCTTACGATTGAAAATGTCCGAGAAGGCCATGGCTTACCTCACAGTCTGGGAGACGAGGTAGGCCGTCGTGACCTTCCCCGGGTCGAGCTTGGGCTCGGCGATGGAGACGGCGAGCGCGCTTGCCGGAGCGACCGTGCGCTCGGTCAGCTCGGTCGGCGCATCGCCCGTGTTCTCGATGCGCAGCACCTTGCCGGTCAGGTCCTGCCCGCGATATTCAGCGATCATCTGGACCTTGAGCTTGCCGACATAGACCGGCTTCAGCGCGCGCTGCCGCATCTCATAGCCGTCGGCGACGCTGTTGGCGTACATGGCCTGGACGAGCTCGACCGCGGCATCCTGCGGCCCCGCGGCGACCTGCTGGGGCGAGCCCTCGGCTGCCTTTTCCCGGGCGATCGCCGGATTGGACACAAACACCTGCGCCGCCTGGTCGCCGGCGATCCGGCAGACGAACTTGTAGACGTAGCCGCGCTTGCTCGTGCCGAAGAAGGAAAGCGCCGGGCGGCCGAAACCTTCGGGCACGCTCAGGTAGATGGCGCCCCGG
>JBKBLL010000121.1:0-11273 GCA_046296375.1 Alphaproteobacteria bacterium
CCGAAATGGTAGAGGTCGCTCTCGAGTCCGACGCGCGTCGCAACGTCGATCAGCAGGGAGGCGACCCCGTCGGGCCCGGCGATGCCCGCGGCCTCGTAGTCCACCCAGTCGGAGAAGACGTCGTCGACCGGATTGCCGGAGGCCAGGGCCTCCATGACGATGTCCCGACGTCCGGGCCCGTCGTCCACGCCGGGGAGCGGCCGGTGCTTCAGGCCGAACAGCATGTTGTCGCGGATGCTCGCCGAAAAGAGGTAGGCCGAGGGGCCGACATAGGCGATGCGCCGGCCGACGACGGCGTCGGGCAGATGGGCGAGATCCCGCCCGGCGACCGTGATGCGCCCGGCGACCGGCAGCAGCAGGCGGGCGAGCAGCATGGCGACCTCGTCCCGGCCGCTGCCGCCGCCGCCCAGGATGGCGACGCGCCCGCCGACCCCGAACCGGAACGATGCCGCTTCCACCATGGCGCGGCCGCCCTCCTCGCTGTAGCCGACACTGTGCGCGGCCACTTCGTCGGCCGCCTGGAACATCGGTATCTCGTCCGGCTCCTCGGTCTGCAGGCGGGCGTCGAGCATCCCCTGCGGCTCGAACTGCTCGATCACCTGCTCGTACTTGATCCGGGCATCCTCTTTCTGCTGGTAGAACAGCAGCAGTTCCTTCCAGGGGGCGGACATGTCCTTGTATGCAGCCAGAACGGCAACGAGCGCGCCGAAGCTCAAATCGCCCTTGATCACCAGATAACCGCCGATCATGTAGAAGAAGAACGGCGTCAGCTGGGCGATGAAGTTATTGATGAACTTGATGACGAACTTGCGGTGAAAGATCTCATACCGGATGAGATATATTTTTCCAAGAATCTCTGAGAATCCGGCCCGGTTGTAACGGGTTCCGTGATTGACCCGGATCTCCTGCACGCCGGCAATCGACTCGCCGATCCGCTCCGACAGGCGCCGCACCATGCGGACGCGCTCCTTGCCCAGCATGTTCACCCGCCGCTGCAGGCGCGGAATGAGCCAGCCTTGGAAGGGGTAGAGCGCCACGGCGGCGAGGCCGAGAATGGGGTCCTGGACCAGGATGAACGCCAGGATGGTGAGCAGCTGACCGGCCTGAAAGACGGGCTGCGCCACCGCGTCGCCGATGAAGCCGCCGACCGGCTCCACCTCGGAGGTGATCATCGGGATGATTTCGCCCTGGCTGACCCGCTTGAAGTGCGGCAGCGGGAAGCGCAGGACGCGGCTGTAGAGTTCGTAGCGGAGCCGCCGGAGCATCCGCTCGCCGAGCCGTCCCTTCCAGACGTTGATCGTATACTTGAACGCGCCGTTGACAAGGACGAGCACGAGGAAGACGACACACAGGACCATCAGATACGGGATCTGATCGAACTCCAAACCGAATATGGATTTTGGAAAGTCCCGGCCGTTGATCGCCTCGTTGATGATGGTCTTCGGCAGTTCCAGGGAAAGATAGAGGAAAGGGAATGCCGATATGGTCAGCAACAGCAGCAGGATCTGCTGGCGCAGGCTGTGCGCGAAGATGAACCCGTAGATCGTCTTTTGCATGGAAGCGCCCCGGCCCGCCTCACGATCACGGCATTCGCGGCGCGTGTAAAGCGGTTCCTGGGCCGCCGGCCGGCTTGCGCCGGTGTCAGGCGGCCGGGCGCACCGGCTCGCCCTGGATCCGCAGCCAGCCGACCGCTACCACCGCGACGCACAGCATCGCCAGGGAGAACCAGTTGAGCAGGTGCCACCCCACATGCTCCTGCAGGAAACCGGCGAGGAAACTCGCCACCGCGGTCGTTCCGAAGATCAGGAAGTCGTTGAGCGCCTGCGCCTTTCCCCGCTCGCTCGGTCTGTAGCAGGCGGTGACCAGGGTCGTCGCACCGACAAACAGGAAGTTCCAGCCGATGCCGTTCAGGGTCAGCGCCACGCGGAAATGCCATTCCGTCAGCCCGTCCAGGGCGGCCACGACGCCGAGCGCCATCAGCACGATCCCCCAGATCATCACCGTCGCCGTGCCGTAGCGCACGATCAGATGGCCGGTGAAGAAGGACGGCACGAACATCCCCATCACATGGACGAAGATGACCCAGTGCGCCTCGGTATGCGGCAGGCCGCAGGCGACGATGGCGAGCGGCGAGGCGCCCATCAGGAAGGACATGGTGCCGAACGCGACCATGCCGGCGACCGCGGCCGCAAGGAAGCGCGGCTGCGCCGCGATTTCCAGAAGCGGCCGCGGCGGCTCGTCGTCCGAGCCGGGAGCGCCCGCATAGGGCATCGCGCCCGGCCCCCTCGGCGCCGGAAAGCGGATGAACGACATGACGACGAAGACGACGAAGTGCATGCCGATCATGGCGACGAAGGTCGCGAGGTAGAGCGGCATCCACTGGTCGTGCGTCCAGCGCACCAGGCTGGGGCCGATCACGCCCGCCACGACGCCGCCGGCGGTCACCCAGGCGATCGCCTTGGCCCGCTGCGAGAAGGGCACCAGCTCGGCCGCGGCGAACCGGTACATCTGGAGGCAGGACACGGCATAGCCGAGGATCAGCCCGCCCAGGCACATGGCCAGGAAATTCGTCGAATAGAGCCCGAACGCGACGGTGGCACCGCCCGCCATCCCGAAGAGCGAGCCGACGCGGAAGCCGAAACGGCGCCCCCTGCGCTGCATCAGCAGGGCGGCCGGAAATACCCAGAGCATGACGCCCACATGCTGCATGGTGATCGGCAGGGTCGCGAGATCGTGATGCGCGTAGAAGGTCACGACCGACAGCGCGGTCGCGGCGAACATCATCGTGTTGCACGCCTGCCCGACGGCCTGGCAGCAGGCCAGCAGGAAAAGGTTCCGCATCATGCCGCCCTGGAGGCGGTCCGCGGAGGCAATGTCGTTCATGGGACGAGGCGCTCTCGATGCCGCTGACCAGTCTCGGACCGGTCGAACAAATCAGGACGGCCACCGCCGGCAGTGGCCCGCCTCCGGCAGGCCCTGGAGCCGGGCGCTTCGCTGGCGCTCTCGGCCGGGAGGACGCGGCCCGCTTCTTGCGTCGCGAGCGGCACCGTCGGCTCCCCTGCAGCGACATCCGTATATTCAATCAGTCGATTGAACGTTTATACTAACGTTTGTGGCTGTCAACCGGCAGCCGCGGCGCGGTCGTCGGCTCCAGGAACGAGGGCGCGCCGCGCATGACGAGAGCGGCTGACGGGAGGACCGACATGCGCGGCGCGGTCGTCGGCTCCAGGAACGAGGGCGCGCCGCGCATGACGGGAGCGGCTGACGGGAGGACCGACATGGCGGACCGGCACGATGCGCGCGACGACTGACGGTTGCCCCAAGCGCGCCGTGCTGAGCGGCCTGGCGGCGATCGCGAAGGCCCTCGGCAACGCGCACCGCCTGGACCTGCTGGAGCAGCTCGCGCAGGGGGAGCGCAGCGTGGACGCCCTGTCGGCCCGCACCGGTCTGTCCTTCGCGAACACCTCGCAGCATCTTCGACACCTGCGGCAGGCCGGACTGGTCATCTCGCGACAGCAGGGCAAGCAGGTCTTCTACGGCCTGTCGGACGATCGGTCGGTGGTCGCGCTGCTCGCCGCGCTCCGCGCCATGGGGGAGAGCGGATCGCCGGCCCTGCGCGGCGTCCTGGCAGAAAGCCTCTACACGCTGGACGACGTCGAGCCCGTGACCCGCGCCGACCTGCTCGCGCGGGTCGCAGACGGCAGCGTCACCGTCATCGATGTCCGCCCCGGCGACGAGTTCACGGCCGGCCATCTGCCCGGCGCCCTCAGCATCCCCCTCGCCGACCTGGAGCGCCGCCTGTCGGACCTGCCGCCGGACCGCGAGGTGGTCGCCTATTGCCGCGGCCCCTACTGCGTCCTCTCGTTCAGGGCGGTTTCGGTGCTGCGGACCCTGGGCTTCACAGCCCGGCGCCTGGAAGACGGCTACCCCGAATGGCGCACCGCGGGCCTGCCGGTCGAACGGCCGGCCTGAAGCCGGGACGGGCGCAGCGCAGCACTGGCGGACGAGCCCTGCGCTAGCCTTCCAGGCGCGCCAGGGCGGCTCGCAGGCGCTCGTCGGTGGCGACGAAGTCGGCACGGCGCTCCTGCTGCTCCTCGACCACCTCGCGCGGGGCCTTGGCCACGAAGGCCTCGTTGCCGAGCTTGGCATCGATCCTGCGGATCTCGCCGGCGACCTTGGCGATCTCGCGCTCCAGGCGCGCCCGCTCGGCGGCGATGTCGATGACGCCGGCGAGCGGCAGGACGACGGTGCATTCGTCGACCACGACCTGAACCGCACCCTTGGGCGGATCGCCCGCCAGCGGTTCGGCCCGCCCCAGCCGAGCCAGCCGGGCCACCAGTTCGCGGTTGGCGTCGAGGCGCCCCAGCGTCTCCTCGGAGGCGCCCTGCAGCAGCGCGTCGATCCGTGCGCCGGGCGGTACGTTCATCTCGGCCCGGACGCCGCGCACCGCGGACACGAAGCGGATGACCCAGTCCATCTCGGCTGCCGCGGCGGCGTCCGCCAGGCGCCCGTCCCATTCCGGCCATGCCGCGCGGATGAGGCCCTCGGCATGCGGATAGCCGAGCTTCTCGGCCAGTTCCTCCGTGACGAACGGCATGAAGGGGTGGAGCAGCACCAGGACGCGCCCGAGCACCCAGGACGCCGTCGCCTGGGTCTCCGCCTTCGCCGCCGCGTCCTCGCCGAGCAGAAGGGGCTTGGCGAACTCGATATACCAGTCGCAGAAGGTGCCCCAGGTGAACTGGTAGAGGGCGGCGGCGGCCTCGTTGAAGCGGTACTCGTCCAGCGCCGCGGTCACCTGGCGCCCGGTCTCGGCCGTCTTGCCGACGATCCAGCGGTTCACGGTCAGCCGCGGCGAGGCCGGGTCGAAGTCCGGCCGCGGCAGGCAGCCGTTCATCTCGCAGAAGCGCGCGGCGTTCCAGAGCTTGGTCGCGAAGTTGCGATAGCCCTCGACACGGGCGTCGGCGAGCTTCACGTCCCGACCGCCGAGGGCCGCGGCCGAGGCGAAGGTGAAGCGCAGCGCGTCGGCGCCGTAGCTTTCGATCAGGTCGAGCGGATCGACGATGTTGCCCTTCGACTTGGACATCTTCTGGCCGTGCTGGTCGCGCACGAGGCCGTGCAGATAGACCGTGCGGAACGGCACGTCGCCCATGAAGTGGATGCCCATCATCATCATCCGGGCGACCCAGAAGAACAGGATGTCCCAGCCGGTGACGAGCACGTCGCCGGGGTAGTAGCGCCCGACCTCGGGCCGGTCCTCGGGCCAGCCGAGCGTCGAGAACGGCCAGAGCGCGGAGGAGAACCAGGTGTCGAGCACGTCCGGGTCGCGCTCCAGCGGGACGGCCTTGCCGTAGTGTTTCTCGGCGAGCGCGGCAGCCTCGTCGTCGTCGTAGGCCACGAAAATCTCCCCGTCCGGCCCGTACCAGGCCGGGATGCGGTGCCCCCACCAGAGCTGGCGCGAGATGCACCAGGGCTGGATGTTGCGCATCCAGTCGTAATAGGTCTTGGTCGCCGCCTCCGGCACGAAGCGGGTGCGGCCCGTTTCCACCGCCTCGATCGCGGGCTTCGCCAGCGTCGGAGCGTCGGCGTACCACTGCTCGGTCAGCAGCGGCTCGATCGGAACGCCGCCGCGGTCGCCGTAGGGGACCATATGCGTGTGCGGCTCGACCTTCTCGAGCAGCTCCGCGGCCTCCATGTCCGCGACGATCAGCTTGCGCGCCTCGAACCGGTCGAGGCCGCGATAATTTTCCGGTGCGTTCTCGTTGATGCGGCCCTGGAGGTCGATGACGCTGATCATCTCCAGCCCGTGCCGGCGGCCGACCTCGAAGTCGTTGAAGTCGTGGGCGGGGGTGATCTTCACCGCACCCGACCCCTGCTCCGGGTCGGCATACGCGTCGGCGACGATGGCGATGCGGCGGCCGACCAGCGGCAGGACGCAGAATTTGCCGACGAGGTCGGTGTAGCGGGGGTCCTCGGGATGGACGGCGACAGCGGTGTCGCCCAGCATCGTCTCCGGCCGGGTGGTCGCGACGGTGATGAAGCGGCCCGCCTCGCCCTCCACGGGGTAGCGGAAGTACCAGAGATTGCCCTTGGTCTCGCGCGGCTGTACCTCGAGGTCGGAGATCGCCGTCTCCAGCTTGGGGTCCCAGTTGACGAGGCGCTTGTCCTTGTAGATCAGGCCCTGGCGGTAGAGTTCGACGAACACCTTCAGGACGGCGGCGGACAGGCCCTCGTCCATGGTGAAGCGCTCGCGCGACCAGTCGGTCGAATCGCCCAGGCGGCGGAGCTGGCGGGTGATCATGCCGCCGGACTCGGCCTTCCACTCCCAGACGCGCTCGACGAAGGCCTCGCGGCCGAGGTCCTTGCGCGATCTGCCCTGTTCGCCGAGCTGACGCTCGACCACCATCTGGGTGGCGATGCCGGCATGGTCGGTGCCGGGCTGCCACAGGGCGTCGCGACCGCGCATGCGCTCCCAGCGGATCAGGATGTCCTGGATCGTATGGTTGAGCGCGTGGCCCATGTGCAGGCTGCCGGTGACGTTCGGCGGCGGCATCATGACCGTGTAGGGCACTGCGTTCGCGCCTACCCGGGCCGCGAACGCCCCGGAGCGCTCCCAGCGGTCGTAGTGACGCGCTTCCAGGTCCTTCGGGCTGTAGGTCTTGTCGAGCAGCGCGCCTTCCCCTGCACCGCCGCGCGCCGGACCGGTCGCGCGCGGAACCCCGGCTGAAAGCACGAAGCCGCGCCGCGGGTCAAGCCTGCGGGCGCGGCGTCATATGGGGAAGGACGGACTCCGTCGCGAGCGCTGCCGTGGCGGGCAGGAATCCCGCCGGACCACGACCTCACCTCCGTGCCTGTCAGGCGGCGTCGGCGTTGCGGGCGATCCGCTCGATCTCCTGGCGGACGAGCCGGTCGACGATGCTGGGGAGATTGGCGTCCAGCCACTCCTTCAGCATGGGGCGCATCAGTTCGCGAACCAGGTCTTCCACCGTGTGGCCCGCGCCGATCGGCCAGCCGTCTGCCGGCTGCTGGCGCCGCACGCCCGCGAGGCCGGCGAAGGCGGCGGAGGCCGCGACGGCGGCGGCGTCGGAGACGAGGCGATGGACCTCCGGGATCGGCCGGGCGTCCTCGACCGCACGCAGTACGGGAGCCGGGCGCGCCGGCTGTGGTTCGGGTTCCGGCGCCGCTTCGGGCTCGAAGGCCGCAAAGGGCTCGGGCTCGGGTTCTGGGGCAATCTCCGGCTCGGGCTCCGGAGCCGCGTCGAACGCGCCGTTCATGATGGCGTCGATGTCGTCCTGCGACACCGCCGCAGGCGGTGCGGCGGCACGCTTGGCCGGCGCCGGCTCGACGACCGGAAGCGGCGTGTCCTCGACGACCTCGGTCAGTTCCAGAACGTCGTCGGCCGCATCCGCGGAGGCGTCCTTCGCCGGCTCCGCCTCGCTTCCCTCCTCGGAGATGATCCGGCGGATCGACGCCAGAATCTCCTCCATGCTGGGCTCGGCCTGGGGTGCCGCCTTCGGATCGCTCATCGCTCGACACTCGCTCCGTGCTGGCGGCAGCGGCCGCCGGGCGGAGGTCAGCGCATCGGTGAAGAGGGTGACGGGTCCGAGCCCCACCACCGGTTGCGCGCCGCCTCGTGATACTGGTTCGGATCGTAGTATGCGATTGGTAAACGAAGTCTTTCCGCCGTCAGGCGACCGCTGGCGGCGGCCAGCTGGAAGGCCGCGACCGCGAGATCGCGCTCGGACGTGACGAGATTGACCCGCGCGTCGAGCAGCGCCTGCTCCGCATCGAGAACGTCGAGCACCGTGCGCGTGCCGACCAGCGCCTCCTGCTGGGTGCCTTCCAGCGCGATCTCCGAGGCCTCGATCTGGGCGCCCAGCGACTGGATGCGCGCCCGCGCGCTCTCCAGGCTCTCCCAGGCTTGGGTCGCGGCCTCGACCGCCCGGCGGCGCGCCTCCTCGGTGCGGATGCGCTGCTGGCCCTCGAGCTGCTTGGCCTCGCGGATGCGGGCGGACACGCCGCCGCCCTGGTAGAGCGGGACCACCACGTCGCCGGTTATGCGCGCCTGGTCGATCCGGCCGTCGCGGACCTGGGAATTCCAGTCGCGCGAGACGGAGGCGTTGAGGCTGACGGTCGGCAGCAGTTCGCCCTCGACGAGGCGCACCGCCGCGCGGGCCGAGCGCTCCGCGAACAGCGAGGCGAGGACCGTGGGGTTGTCGTTCTGCGCGGCGTCGAGCGCCTCCGCCTTCTGCTGGGGCATGTCGAGGATGGCCGGCGGCGGCTCCAGCCGGCCGGGCAGGTTGCCGACCAGTCGCTCGTAGCTCGCCCGCGAGACCTCGAGGAAGCCGCGCGCCCGCGTGAGGTCCGCGCGCGCGCGCGCGGCGGCGGCCTCGGCCAGGGCGACATCGGTTCGGGTCACCTCGCCGACGGAGAACCTGTCCTGCGTCGCCTCGAGCTGCCGGTCGAGGACGCGGACATTGTTTTCGCTCAGTTCGACCACCGCCTGATCACGCAGCACGTTCATGTAGGCGGTGCCGACGTCGAGAAAGACCTGCTGCTCGACGTCCATCAGGATGGCGCGCTGCACTTCGACGTCGCTCTCGGCCCGGTCGGTGCCCGCTACCGTGCGGCCACCGCGATAGATCGGCTGCTGCAGGCTGAGCACCAGACGCGCGGGATAGAGGTTCGTGCTGGAGGTGCCGGCGGGAAAGCTCGAATTCACACCGACATATCCGGCGGAGCCGCTGCCCTGCACGATCGGGCGCCAGCCGGACAGGGCCTGGTTGACCCGCTCGTCCGCCGCGCGCAGCGCCGCCCGCTGGGCGTCGAGGGTCGGGTTCGCCTGATAGGCGCGGATCCACGCCTCGACCAGCGTATCGGCCGCGGCCGGCCCGGTCAGGGCCGACGCCGCCAGCAGAAGGGCCAAAACGCGGCCGAACCGCCCGCGGGACCGTTCACTCATGCGCACCAAGATCCACCTCTCCCACTCCCGCACGTGCCGTCATGCCGGAAACACGAAGGCGGGCTTGCGCGCGAAACCGGGCAGCACCGGCGTGGCCGCATCGAATGCCGGACGGCCGGACAGCGTGCCATGCTCCCGCATGAACAGCGTTCCCTGCCCCAGCCCGCGCGGGCGGCCCATCACCGCGACCAGGCGCCCGCCCTCGGCGAGCTGGTCGGCGACGGCGGGCGGAACCGCGTCGATCGAGCCCTGGAAGATGATCACGTTGTAGGGTGCCTGCTTCGGATAGCCCTGCTCCAGCGGTCCTTCGACGAACGCGGCGTTGTCGATGCCGAGCTGGGCGAGGTTGGCCGACGCGGTCGCGATCATCGCGGAATCCTGCTCGAGGCCGACGACTGCGGCGGCGACGCGCGCCAGCACGGCGGTCGAGTAGCCGGTCGCGGCACCGACGTCCAGAACGAGGTCCTCCGGCCCGACGGCGGCGAGCTGCACCAGGCGTGCCAGCACCATGGGCTCCATGAGGAACCGCCCGTCGCCCAGCGCCAGGTCCTCGTCCACATAGGCGATGCCCCGCATCGCTTTCGCGACGAAGAGTTCGCGCGGGACGGAGAGGAACGCGTCCACCAGGATCGGGTCGGTCACATTGTTGGCGCGGATCTGGCTTTCGACCATGTTGAGCCGCGCCACGGCATAGTCGGTCATCCCGAACCTGTCTCCGTCGGCCGAGTGCGTCGCACACCCGACTTATACAAAGGCCCCCCGCGGCGCACAACCGCGACCGCGGGGCCCGCGTCGCGACGCGCGCGCAAACCGGGCTGGTCCTGGAGGGACAGCCCGAGGGGCGGCCGGAACGAACGTCCCGCACGCGCCGGAACCGGCCGGAAAGCATTGATTGCCGCGCCAGAATGCCCAATATCGGGGGCCTGGGGACTAACACGGTGGGACAGGGGATCAGAATGGCAATCGAACAGCGAGGAGCCTATGGCGGCGCGCGGACGATCGACCGCGCAGCCGTCGACGTCGGCCTTCGGAAGTACATGCTCGGCGTCTACAACTACATGGCGTCGGGCGTCCTGCTCACGGGCATCGTGGCGCTGATCGTCGCGTCCTCGCCCGTGATGCTGCAGGTCATCTTCGGCACGCCGCTGAAGTGGGTGGTGATGTTCTCGCCGCTCGTCTTCGTTCTGGCGATGAATTTCGGCCTCAACCGCTTCAGCGCGACCACCATACAGGCGATGTTCTGGGGCCTGTGCATCTGCTACGGCCTGTCGTTCGCGACCATCTTCCTGGTGTTCACGGGCGAGAGCATTGCGCGGGTCTTCTTCATCAGCGCGGGCGCCTTCGCCGGTCTCAGCCTCTACGGCTACACGACCGGGCGCGATCTGTCGGGCATGGGCTCGTTCCTAATCATGGGCGTGATCGGCCTGCTGATCGCCACGGTCGTCAACATCTTCATGGCCAGCCCGGCGCTGCACTTCGCCATTTCGGTGATCGGCGTGCTGGTCTTCGCCGGCCTGACCGCCTTCTACACCCAGGCGATCAAGTCCGAATACGTCGAGGACGAGGCGGGCGACGTGCGCACGAAGAAGTCGGTGATGGGCGCCATGTCGCTCTACATCGCCTTCATCGCGATGTTCATGTACCTGCTGCAGATCTTCGGCAACCGCGAATAAGCGGATCCGGCGTCGGTACTGCGAGGCCCGGGCTGCACGCCCGGGCCTTTTTCTTTGCGGAGTTCCCGGGGATGCGCGCCCTGCCCCTCCTGCTCGCCGCACTGCTCGTCCCGGCGGCAGCCGCCGCCGAGGAGATCGGCAGCGTCAGCACTGTCTTCAAACTCCTGGGTCCCAATCACAGAATCGCGGTCGAGGCGTTCGACGACCCCAAGGTGGAGGGGGTAGCATGCCACATCGCGCGCTCGCGCACCGGCGGGATCACCGGCGCGCTCGGCCTGGCGGAGGACACGTCCGACGCCTCCATCGCCTGCCGCCAGGTGGGGCCGGTCCGCTTCGCCGAACCGCTGAACGAGGGCGAGCAGGTCTTCAGCGAGCGTCGCTCGATCCTGTTCAAGCGGCTGCAGGTGGTGCGCTTCTACGACGCCAAGCGCAACACGCTGGTCTACCTGTCCTACAGCGACAAGCTGATCGAGGGATCGCCGAAAAACTCGATCTCGACCGTCCCGATCCTGCCCTGGCCGGCGGGCGACGCACCCCGTCCGCCCTGACCGCCAGGCCGCGCCGCAGCCACCCGGGCCACCCGGGCCACCCGGGCGCGAAGACCGGCGCCTACTCGGCCGGATGCGGGCGCGGGGCGGTGG
>JBKBLL010000122.1:0-11262 GCA_046296375.1 Alphaproteobacteria bacterium
GACGTCAAGAAGAAGCGCTCCGCCTGAGCGGCGACGTATGTCGACGAACCGTTCGACCTCAATCTAGTCCGCCCAGGCCCCGGGCGGCGCCCGCGCCGGCCCGGGGGGGTGGGGGCGGTCGGGACAGACTGGTGACGGCGTATGGCGAAGCGTGACTATTACGACATACTCGGCGTGCCTCGTAGCGCGGACGCCGAAACCCTGAAGAAGGGCTACCGCACGCTCGCCATGAAGTGGCACCCGGACCGCAATCCGGGCGACGAGAAGGCGGAGCAGACCTTCAAGGACATCAACGCGGCCTACGAGGTCCTGAAGGACCCCGAGAAGCGCGCCGTCTACGACCGGATGGGGCACGAGGCCTTCATGGCCGCGGCCGGAAACGGCGGCGGCCCGCGCGGCGGGCCCGGCGGTTTCGATTTCGGGTTCGGCTCAAGCTTCGCGGACATCTTCGACGAGATGTTCGGGGAGATGCGCGGTGGCCGGCGCGCCCAGGGCGTCCAGCGCGGCGCCGACCTGCGCTACAACATGACGATCACCCTGGAAGAGGCGTTCTCCGGCCGGCAGGCGACGATCAAGGTCCCGACCTCCATCGCCTGCGACGCGTGCAACGGCAGCGGCGCCGAGGGTGGTGCGGCACCGGTGACGTGCCCCACCTGCCAGGGGCATGGCCGCGTGCGCGCCCAGCAGGGCTTCTTCACGATCGAGCGGACCTGCGCGACCTGCCACGGCACCGGCCAGATCATCCAGAACCCGTGCAGCGTGTGCAACGGCACCGGCCGCGCCCGCCGCGAGAAGACTCTGGCGGTCAACATCCCGGCCGGCGTCGAGGACGGCACGCGCATCCGCCTCTCGGGCGAGGGCGAGGCAGGCCTGCGCGGCGGCCCGCCGGGCGACCTCTACATCTTCCTCTCGATCGCGCCGCACAGGGTCTTCCAGCGCGACGGCGCCAACATCTACTGCCGGGTGCCGATCCCGATGGTAACGGCCGCGCTCGGCGGCTCCATCGAGGTACCGACGCTGGAGGGGGCGCGCGCCAAGGTGTCCATATCGCCGGGCACCCAGACGGGGCAGCAGTTCCGCCTGCGCGGCAAGGGCATGCCCGTCCTGAACAGTCGCAGCACCGGCGACATGTACATCGAGGCGATGGTCGAAACACCGCGCAACCTGACCAAGAAACAGCAGGAACTGCTGCGGGACTTCGACGCCGCGGGCAACGGCAGCGGCAACAGCCCCGAGTCCGAAGGCTTCTTCGCGAAGGTGAAGGAGTTGTGGGAGGATCTCAGGGACGACGGCCGGCGTTGAGCCCGACTTCGGCCAAAGGAAAGGGGCCGTCGCGCTGGCGACGGCCCCCTCGGCATTCTGCCCAGGGGGTCAGCTGCGCTGGCGCTGCCATGCGACCACCTGCTCGTGGGCCCGCTCGTTCGACAGGTTGTAGCGCTCCTGCAGGATCGCCAGCAGCATGTCGCGCTGGCCCTGGATGCGCTCCAGGTCATAGCCGCTCAGCTGCGGCCAGCGGCGCCGGATTTCCTCCTGGGCGCGCGGCCAGTCGTCCGACGCGATCCGCTGCCAGTCGTTCATCCACCACTCACCCGTCGCGGTCGTGCCGGCGGGCGGGGGCGGCATACCCTCGCGACGCTCGGACATGCGCGTTTCCATTGTCCCCGCGCTCCCCGGCGGCGATAGCGCGGCCGACGTCCCCGTCGCATGGGCGCCGCCCATACGATCTTCCATCATGCCGGCCCGCATATAGGTCATTGCGTCCTGTCGGCCGGCCTCGTAGCCGCGCTCGTATTCGTACTGCGAATGCTTCTGCCACTGGGCCCAGACGGCCGGATCGCGGATCGCGTCCGGCGGCGCCGTCTCGCTCGGCATCAGCGACCCCACGGGCCGCGTCTCGGTCGCATACAGCGTCGATTGGTGGATTGCGCCGGTCGTCGGCATGGGCGCACCGCTGCGATAGTCCTGGCCGTAGATCGGGGCGCCCTGCGCGACCGCCGCCGCCGGCGCCAAGCCGATCCCGAGAGCCAGGGCCGATCCGAGAAGAAGATTGCCGGTAAGGGTCTTCGCATTCATCGTGAAAACCTCCATCCTGTCGGGGGCGCGCCACAGCGCCCCCGTCTTGATCGAGACAACTCGGATGGGGTGGCGGGAGTTCCCGCCGCGCCGGTCAGGCGACCTGTTCCTCCCAACGGGCGAGCTTGCGGTAGATCGTGGACGGGCTGACCTCCAGCAGGGCCGCCGCGCGCGGAATGTTACCTCCCACCGCCGCCAGCGCCGCCTCGATCGCCTCGCGCTCCACGACGGCGAGCGGGCGCACGCCCTGGGCGGCGACCGGCGATGCGGCCGCGGCGGCCTGGCGGACCGAAACGGCCTGCGGCGCGCCGCGCAGCAGCAGGTCCGGCAGCATTCCGCGCTCGACCGTCTCGCCGTCGTTGAGGACGACGATGTTGCGGATCACGTTCTGCAGTTGCCGGACATTGCCCGGCCACTCGTAGCTCAGCAGCAGCGCCTCCGCATGGGCGCCGAAGGCGCGGAACGCCTTGCCCTCCTCGGCCGCGAAGGAGGTGAGGAAGTGCTGGGCGAGGTCGAGGACGTCGCGCTCGCGCTCGCGCAGCGGCGGCATGTGGATCGGGATGACGTGCAGGCGATAGTACAGGTCCTCGCGGAAGTTCCCCTCCGAGACCTCCGCTAGCGGGTCGCGGTTGGTGGCGCAGATGAAGCGCACGTCGACCTGTCGCGTCACGGTGCCGCCCACCTTGGTGAAGCTGCCGAGCTGCACGAAGCGCAGCAGCTTGACCTGCAGGTCCAGCGGCATCTCGCAGATCTCGTCCAGGAACAGCGTGCCGCCGTCGGCGCGTGCGGCGGCACCTTCCCGGTCGGATGCGGCGCCGGTGAAGGCGCCCTTCACATGGCCGAATATCTCGCTTTCCATCAGCTCCTTGGGGATCGCCGCGCAGTTCAGCGCGACGAAGGGTCCTTCCCCCCGCGGACTGCGCTGATGGATCGCTTCCGCGCAGACCTCCTTGCCGGTTCCGCTCTCCCCGGTGATGAAGATGGTCGCCTTGCTGGTCGAGGCGGCGTCGATGATGCGATAGACCGCCTGCATCGGGAGCGAGGCGCCGACGAAGCCGGCATAGGAGCGCCGGTCGATCTCGCTGCGATAGGTCTCGACGATCCGCGACAGCTGCTGGCGTTCGAGCGCGTTGCGCAGCGTGTAGATCAGCCGTTCGGCGGTAAACGGCTTGACGAGGAAGTCGACCGCGCCCTCGCGCATCGCTTCGACTGCGATGTTCACCGAACCGTTCGCCGTGATGACGATCACCGCCGGCGCGTTCGCCCCGCCGTGTACCTGCTTCAGGATCTCCAGCCCGTGCATGTCCGGCAGCTGCAGGTCCAGCACGATGGCTTCGGGCATGTCGCGTTCCAGCCGCGCCAGGGCGGCCTTGCCCGTGTCGACATGCTCGACGTCGTAGGGTTCGCCCTGCAGATAGGCGCGATAGGCGCGCGCCAGCGGGGGCGTGTCCTCGACCAGAAGTATCGACGGTTTACGGCGCGACATGGCTCCCACGTCCGCGGCGGGCGTCAGGATGATCGGTCTTAAGCTATCCGGGCAATCCGGACCAAATCGTTAACGGTACGCGACCCGGTTCACGGTGTGGAGCCGTCGTGGCCGCTCCGCCCGAAGCCGGCTAGACTCGGGGACGAGACATCAGGAGTGCCGCCATGCTGCCGAACGCCCTGCCATCGCTCGACTTCGCCCTCGGCGAGACCGCCGACATGCTGCGCGAGAGCGTCGCCGCGTTCGCCGCGGCGGAAATCGCTCCGCAGGCGGCCGAGATCGACCGGAGCAACGATTTCCCGGCTGGTCTCTGGCCCAAGCTCGGCGCGCTCGGCCTGCTCGGCGTGACGGTGGAGGAGGATCATGGCGGCGCCGGCATGGGCTATACCGAGCATCTGGTGGCGATGGAGGAGATCAGCCGCGCCTCGGCCTCGGTCGGCCTCTCCTACGGCGCGCACTCCAACCTGTGCGTCAATCAGATCCGGCGCACCGGGACGGAGGCGCAGAAGCGGCGCTTCCTGCCGAAGCTGATCGCGGGCGAGCATGTCGGCGCCCTGGCCATGTCGGAGCCGGGGGCAGGCTCTGACGTGGTCGGGATGCGCCTGCGTGCCGACCGCAAGGGCGACCGCTACGTGCTCAACGGCAACAAGATGTGGATCACCAACGGCCCGGACGCCGACCTGCTCGTCGTCTACGCCAAGACGACGCCAGATGCGGGGCCGCGCGGCATTTCGGCCTTCGTGGTCGAAAAGGGCTTCAAGGGCTTTTCGACGGCTCAGAAGCTCGACAAGCTCGGCATGCGCGGCTCGAACACCTGCGAACTCCTCTTTGAGGACTGCGAGGTGCCGGCGGAAAACCTCCTCGGCGCCCTGGACGAGGGCGTCCGCGTCCTGATGAGCGGCCTCGACTACGAGCGGCTGGTCCTGTCAGGCGGCCCGCTCGGTATCATGCAGGCCTGCATGGACGTGGTCGTGCCCTATCTGCACGAACGGCAGCAGTTCGGCCGTCCGATCGGCGAGTTCCAGATCATGCAGGCGAAGCTGGCCGACATGTACGTGACGCTGAACGCGGCGAAGGCGTATGCCTATGCGGTCGCTAAGGCCTGCGACCGCGGCGACACGACCCGCAAGGACGCGGCCGGCGTCATCCTCTACACCGCCGAGCGCGCGACCTGGATGGCGCTGGAGGCGATCCAGTGCCTCGGCGGCAACGGCTATGTGAACGACTATCCGACCGGCCGCCTGCTGCGCGACGCCAAGCTCTACGAGATCGGCGCCGGCACCTCGGAAATCCGCCGCTGGCTGATCGGCCGCGAACTCTTCGCCGAGACCACCTGACCGCACCATCGGCTGCCCGGAAAGCAGGCAGAGCAGCGACTGCCGCCGCCGGCTCCGCTCCTGCACCTGCCGCAAGGCGGGCAACCGTCCCCTGGCACGCACCTTGCTTCGGCGTTCCCGCATCTGCGAGCAACGACGGAGCGCACCTTGGTGGACGAAGCGAAGCGGGACGTGGGCGGACCGGCGCAGCCGCTGCTGCTGGTCCGGGACCTGCGAAAGCACTTCGCGGTAAAGGGCCGCGGCCTACAGAAATCGTTGCCCGTGCGCGCGGTCGACGGCATCTCCTTCGCCGTCGCCAAGGGCGAGACGCTGGGCGTCGTCGGCGAGTCGGGCTGCGGCAAGTCGACCATGGCGCGGCTGCTGATCCGCCTGATCGAGCCCGACGAAGGCGACGTCATTCTCGACGGCCGCAAGGTCGGCGCGGAGGACGGGATCTCGGTGCGGGCGATGCGCAGCCTGGTCCAGATGGTCTTCCAGGACAGCTACGCCTCGCTGAACCCGCGCCTGCCGATCGAGGAATCGGTCGCTTTCGGCGCCATCAGCGACGGCGTGCCACGCAAGGACGCGATGGCCCGTGCCATCTCGCTTCTCGACAAGGTCGGGCTCGATGCGCGCCTGTTCGTGCACCGCTATCCGCACGAACTGTCGGGCGGACAGCGGCAACGCGTCAACATCGCCCGCGCCCTGGCGCTCGAGCCGCGCCTGCTCATTCTGGACGAGGCCGTCTCCGCCCTCGACAAGTCGGTCGAGGCGCAGGTGATGAACCTGCTCGCCGACCTGAAGAGCCAGTTCGACCTGACCTACGTCTTCATCAGCCACGACCTCAACGTCGTACGCTTCATCAGCGACAAGGTCATGGTCATGTATCTGGGCGAGATCGTGGAAATCGGCGACGCCGATTCCGTCTACGAGACCCCGCAGCACCCCTATACGCAGGCCCTCCTGCTGGCCCAGCCGGCGATGGATCCGTCCGAACGGCGCAAGAAGGCGCCGCTGACCGGCGATCCGCCGAACCCGATCGCGCCGCCGCCCGGCTGCCGCTTCCACACGCGCTGCGTATTCGCCGAGGGCGTCTGCAGCAAGACGCCGCCCATGCTCGCCGCCGTCTCGGCGGGCGGCGTGTTCCACCAGGCCGCCTGCCACATGCTCGTGCCGGGCTCCGGCCACTCGCAAGCCCGCCCCGCCGCCGCCTGAAGGAAGGCCAGCCATGAACGACGCCGCCCGCGCCGCTCCCGCCGCCACCCCGGAACAGGCGGCCGATCCGATTCTGTCGATCCGCGACCTGCACGTGAAGTTCGTCACCCGCGACCGCACCGTGCATGCCGTGAACGGAGTCTCCTTCGACCTCGCCCGCGGCGAGGTGCTGGGCATCCTGGGCGAGTCCGGCTCGGGCAAGAGCGTCACGCTGCGCTCGGTCCAACGCCTCCTGCCCGAGCGTCGCACGGTCATGTCCGGCTCGATCCTGCTGGACGGCGAGGACATCCTGAAGATGTCTTCGCGACAGGTGACCGGCATACGCGGCTCGAAGGTCGCGATGATCTTCCAGGAGCCGGCTACGGCCTTCGACCCGGTCTATACGGTCGGCCACCAGATCTGCGAGACGATCGTCCATCACGAGGGCATCTCCTGGAAGCAGGCGGAGGCACGCGCCCTCGAACTCCTCGAACTCGTCCGCATCCCCTCGGCCAGGACCCGCCTGCGCGCCTATCCGCACGAGATGTCGGGCGGCATGCGCCAGCGCGCGATGATCGCGCTCGCCCTGTCCTGCCGGCCGAAGCTGCTGCTCGCGGACGAACCGACGACCGCGCTGGACGCCACGGTGCAGATCCAGGTTCTGCTGCTGCTGGCACAGCTCCAGGAGGAACTCGGCCTCAGCATCATCTTCGTCACGCACGACGTCGGCGTGGCGGTCGAGGTCTCCTCGCGTCTCGCCGTGATGTATGGCGGCCAGATCGTCGAGACGGGGTTGCTCGAGGACGTGGTGCGCAAGCCGGCGCACCCCTATACGCGCGGCCTGCTCGCCTCGACCATCCACGGCTCGATGCGTGGCCAGCGCCTGGAGGCGATCCCCGGGTCGCCGCCGAACCTCGCCAAGGCGCCGGCGGCCTGCACCTTCGCGCCCCGCTGCCCGCTCGCCATCGACGCCTGCCTGTCGGGGGTGCCCGACCTTCAGGCCCTCGGCGGCGAACGCTGGGCCCGATGCATCCGTACCGAAACGGTCAGCGAACTGCCCCCGCCGCCCCAGGTCGCGGCGAGGGAGGCGGTGCCGGCCTGATCCCGGCACCCGCGCCACCTCGCCTTCGCCGCCTGATCCTGCGCCGGCGGAGGGATCAGGCCGTCGCCACGCCGGCCGGACAGGTCACGCCGGTGCCGCCCAGTCCGCAATAGCCGCCGGGGACCTTCGCCAGATACTGCTGGTGATAGTCCTCGGCGTAGTAGAAGTCCGGCGCGTCCACGATTTCGGTGGTGATCCGCCCGTAGCCCGCCTTGCCCAGGGCCGCCTGGAACCGGTCGCGCGTCGCCTCGGCGAGCCGCCGCTGCGCGTCGGAATGCGCGTAGATGCCGGAGCGGTACTGGGTACCGACGTCGTTGCCCTGCCGCATGCCCTGGGTCGGATCGTGCGACTCCCAGAAGACGGCGAGCAGCTTCTCGAAGCTCGTCTTCTCCGGATCGAACACGACGCGGACCACCTCGTTGTGGCCGGTCATGCCGCTGCAGACCTCCTCATAGGTGGGATTGGGGGTGATGCCCGCTGCGTAGCCGACCGAGGTCGACCACACGCCCGGCACCTCCCAGAACTTCCGTTCCGCCCCCCAGAAACAGCCCAGACCGAACAGGCCGAGTTCCATGCCCTCCGGAAAGGGCGGCTCCAGCCGCGTGCCCAGCACGAAATGCGCCGGCGGTACCGGCATCCTGGCGCTCCGCCCCGGCAGCGCCGTCTCCGCATTGGGCATCTCTACGTTCTTGCGCTTCAGCAGCCACATGACACCCGTGCCTCCTTCGCTGGTCCCTCCGACATATGCGCCGCGCGGGCCGTTCTGGCAAACGGCGCGGACCGCGCCGGCCGAAACGGCGTTGACGCGCAGGCCATCGCGAGGGATTGTGCGCCCCACTTTACCAGGTACAGGACGGTGCGGCAGACGCCGCCCGACAACAGAGGCCCAGCATACCCGATGGACGTCGCCAAGCGCCCCGCGGCCGGCACCGCCGGCTCCGTCACGCAGCGCGACATGGCAAACGCCATCCGCGCCCTCGCCATGGACGCGGTCGAGAAGGCAAAGTCGGGCCATCCCGGCATGCCGATGGGCATGGCCGACGCGGCGACCGTACTGTTCACCCAGTTCCTGAAATACGATCCGGCCGATCCGCACTGGCCCGACCGCGACCGCTTCGTCCTGTCGGCCGGCCACGGCTCGATGCTGCTCTACGCTCTCCTCTATCTCACCGGCTACGGCTCGGTCGGGATCGAGGACATCAAGAACTTCCGCCAGCTGAAGAGCCGCACGCCCGGCCATCCCGAAATCGGCCACACGGACGGGGTCGAGACGACGACCGGTCCGCTCGGCCAGGGCTTCGCCAACGCCGTGGGCATGGCGCTCGCCGAGCGCATGCTGGCCGCGCGCTACGGCGCCGAGATCGTCGATCACTTCACCTATGTGATCGCCGGTGACGGCTGCCTGATGGAGGGCGTCAGCCAGGAGGCCGCCGCCCTCGCCGGCCATCTGCGCCTGTCGCGCCTGATCGTCCTGTGGGACGACAACTCCATCTCCATCGACGGCCCCACCTCGCTCGCCATGAGCGACGACCAGCCTGCCCGCTTCCGCGCCCTCGGCTGGCATGTCCAGGAAGTCGACGGGCACGACCCGGACGCGGTCGCCGCCGCGCTGCGCGCCGCGCAGGCTTCCCCCCTGCCCTCGCTCGTCGCCTGCCGGACTACGATCGCCTACGGCGCGCCGAAAAAGGCCGGCACCGCCGCCTCGCACGGCTCGCCGCTCGGTGCCGAGGAAATCGCCGGCGCCCGGGAGAAGCTCGGCTGGCCGTACGCACCCTTCGAGGTGCCGGAGCCCATCCTCGCCGCCTGGCGTGCCGCGGGCCGCCGCGGAGCGGCCGACCGCACCGCCTGGGACGAGCGCCGCGCGGTGCTGCCCGGCGACGTGTGCGCGACCTTCGACCGCGCCATGTCCGGCCGGCTGCCGGAGGCTTTCGACGCCACCGTGCGCGACCTGAAGCGCCGTCTGGTCGAAGAGGCGCCGAAGCTCGCGACCCGCCAGTCCTCGCAGAAGGTGCTGGAAGCCCTGGTTCCGGCGGTGCCCGAACTGATCGGCGGCTCGGCCGACCTGACGGGCTCCAACCTGACCCAGACCAAGGCGATGCAGCCCGTGACGGCCGACGATTATTCCGGCCGCTACGTCTTCTGGGGCGTGCGCGAGCACGGCATGGGCGCTGCGATGAACGGCATTGCGCTGCATGGCGGCCTCATCCCCTATGGCGGCACCTTCCTCGTCTTCAGCGACTATTGCCGCCCGGCGATCCGCCTCTCCGCGCTGATGAAAGCGCGCGTCGTCTGGGTGATGACGCACGATTCCATCGGCCTCGGCGAGGACGGGCCGACGCACCAGCCGATCGAGCACCTCGCGAGCCTGCGGGCCATCCCGCGCCTCCTCGTGCTGCGCCCCGCGGACGCGGTCGAAACGGCGGAGTGCTGGGCGATCGCCCTGGAGAGCACCGACCGGCCCTCGCTCCTGGCGCTCACCCGCCAGGGCCTGCCGGCGCTGCGCCGCACCCACCACGACGAGAATCTCTGCGCCCGCGGCGCCTATCGCATGGCGGAGGCCGAAGGCGGGCCCGCGCGCGTCACCCTGTTCGCCACGGGCTCCGAGGTGGCCATCGCCATGGCCGCGCGCGAGACGCTGCAGGCCGAGGGCGTGCCGACGACCGTCGTGTCCGTTCCGTCCTGGGAACTCTTCGCCGAGCAGCCGGCCGGCTACCGTACCGAAATCCTGGCGCAGGGCACCGTGCGGGTCGCGGTCGAGGCGGGCGTTCCGCTGGGTTGGGAGCGCTTCGTCGGGACGGAGGGAACGATCGTCGGCATCGGGACGTTCGGCGAGTCGGCTCCCGGCGAGGAACTCTACGAGCATTTCGGCATCACGGCCGGGGCGGTCGCGGACGCTGCTCGCGCCGGGCTGAGCTAGGCTTTGAACCGGCCGGGCGGGCGCCCGGCGCATCTCTATCGGAAGAGCGGAGGACGGCAATGGCGGTACGGGTAGCGATCAACGGCTTCGGACGTATCGGGCGCCTCGTGCTGCGCGCGGCGCTCGAGTCCGGCCGCGACGACGTGGAGTTCGTCGCAATCAACGATCTCGGCTCGACCGAGGACAATGCGCACCTGTTCAAGTACGACTCCGTTCACGGCCGCTACCCGAACAAGGTGACGGTGTCGGACGGCGCCATCGACTTCGGCAAGGGCAAGGTCAAGATCCTGGCCGAGCGCGACCCGTCCAAGCTGCCGTGGAAGAGCCTCGACGTCGACATGGTGTTCGAGTGCACCGGCCGATTCACCGACAAGCCCGACGCGAAGGTCCATCTCGACGCCGGCGCCAAGCGCGTCCTCGTCTCCGCCCCGTCCAAGGGCGCCGATCTCACCGTGGTCTACGGCGTGAACCACGAGAAGCTCTCCAAGGAGCATCTCGTCGTCTCCAACGCGTCCTGCACGACCAATTGTCTCGCTCCGGTCGCGCATGTGCTGCACGAGAATTTCGGCATCGAGCGCGGCTACATGACGACGATCCACGCCTATACCGGCGACCAGCGCCTGCAGGACACGCTCCACTCGGACCGCCGCCGGGCGCGCGCGGCGGCCCTGTCGCTGATCCCGACCTCGACGGGGGCGGCCCGTGCCGTCGGCGAGGTGCTGCCCGACCTGAAGGGGAAGATCGACGGAACGTCGGTGCGGGTGCCGGTGGCCAACGTCTCCCTGATCGACTTCAAGTTCGTGCCGAAGAAGGACGTCGACGTCGCGGCGATCAACGCCGCGATGAAGAAGGCGTCCGAGAGCGACAGCCTGCGCGGCATTCTCGGCTACAACGAGGAAGAACTCGTCTCCTGCGACTTCAACCACTCGCCGTTCAGCTCGACCTTCGACGCGACGCAGACGCAGGTGGTCGACGGCAAGCTGGTGCGCGTGCTGTCCTGGTACGACAACGAGTGGGGTTTCTCCGCCCGCATGTGCGACACCGCCATCGCGTTCGCGAAGACCATCTGACGCGGAGCGCGGCCGGCCCAACCGGGCCGCGCCCCCCCCAGCGGGATGTACCCCATGCCAGCCCCCCCGGGGGGCGGGGGGGAGCGGAAACAACCAGCCGCCCC
>JBKBLL010000123.1:0-11210 GCA_046296375.1 Alphaproteobacteria bacterium
GCCCCCATCAGCACGCAGGAGAAGGCGATGAACAGCAGGGAGATGAAGAGTGTCGCCGGGGCCACGCCGAACAGGGCTGCCTTATCGGTCCCCTCCCCGACCAGATCGAACGGCAGCGGCGCGGTCATCAGCTGCAGGCTGTCGACCACACCGAGCGCGCCCTGGGTGACCATATAGCCGAGACGGAAGGTGACGCCCGTCAGCGTGATCACGCCGACGACGATACCGACGGCCGCGCCGGCCGCACCCACGGCGAGCGCGTATTTGGAGCCGATCGCGAAGGCGTCGGCGAGCGACCCGAGGTTCGCGCGGGAGCGCCAGCGGACGAAGCCGATCGCCAGGGATGCGAGGAACAGGCTGATCGTCGTCGGGTCGAGGATCAGCGAGACGAGGTCGAGGCTGCGGCCGAGCACGGCCAGGGCAGCCAGCGCCACGCCCGCGACCGGCCACCCGATCGCGATGCAGCTCGATATGCCCCAGAACGCGGCGAGATACGGGGTGTAGCCGGAGAACAGCACGTAGATGAGGATGACGAGCGGCACCATCGTGTGCCAGCCGCCGCGCAGCACTTCGAGGAGGCGCGGGATCTCCGACGGGTCGAGCCCGCGCAGGCCGAGCCGCTTGGCCTCGAAGTGCACCATCGCCAGCACGGCGACGTAATGCATGATCGCGGGGGTCATCGCGGCCAGGATGATGGTCGTATAGGGTATCTCGAGGAACTCGACCATCAGGAACGCGGCGGCCCCCATGATCGGGGGCGTGATCTGGCCGCCGGTCGAACTGGCCGCCTCCACGGCGCCGGCGAAGTGCGGCGGGTAGCCGATGCGCTTCATCGCGGGGATCGTCAGCGAGCCCGTCGTCACCGTATTGGCGATGGACGACCCGGATATCGTGCCGAACAGCGAGGACGAGATGACGCTGACCTTGGCCGGGCCGCCGGACAGGCGCCCGGCGAAGACCTGGGCGATGTCGATGAAGAACTTGCCGAGCCCCATGCGTTGGGCGATGACGCCGAACAGAACGAAATGGAAGACGATGCTGGAAATAACCTTGACGGGCACGCCGTAGATGCCCTCGGTCGTCAGGTAGATGTGGTTCAGAAGCTGCGACCAGTTGGCGCCGGGATGCTGCAGGACGGCGACCGGGATGCTGGGGCCGAGCATGGCGAAGGCCATGAAGCCCATGACCACGAGCGGCAGGACCAGCCCCATGGCGCGCCGCGTCGCCTCGAGGATCACGACGACCAGGATCGTGCCGAAGACGAGGTCGGTCGCCGTCGGCGAGCCGATCCGGAAGTTCATCTCGTCGAGCACCAGCGGGATGCCGATGCCGCGCAGGTCGAGGCCCGTGAAGGTGACGGGGATGTAGAGAGCCGAGACGAAGGCGAGAACCGCCATGATCCAGTCGATCAGCGGCACGCCGCCGGGCGCCGCCAGCCCGCCGCGCCGGACGGCCGACACCTCTCGCGGCGCATCTGCCGGTACCGCCGCGCGGCCGCGGAAGGCCGCGAAGGTGAGGAAGATCAGCGCCAGGACCGCCGCCAGGTGGAAACCCTTGTGCCACTGCTCGCGCGGGATGCCGAAGCCGGCGGTGTAGAAGTGGTAGACGCCGAGGGCGATCAACGCGAAGCCGATCAGCCGCCTCACGGCGGGCGTCACCGGCCTGAAATTCATCTCGGGATCGTACTGCGCCTCCAGCTCCTGGGCGCGCTTCGTCTCGGCGTCGTTCATCGCAGGTTCCCGCCAGCGGGCCGTCACGGTCCAGGCACGTAGGGCGGCCGGGAACCGTCCCCGGCGCAGGCCAAAAAAAGACGGCCCGGCGCCCCTTTCGGGCGGCCGGGCCGGCGCTCGGTCGACCTCGGCTAGTTCTTCAGCATGCCGACTTCCCGGTAAAAGCGCTCGGCCCCCGGGTGCATCGGGATGCCGACGGCGTCGAGGGCGGTCTCCTTGCGGATCTCCCTGCCCTTGGCGTGGCCGGTGTCGAGCAGGTTGCGGGTGTTGTCGTTCCAGAGCGCCTTCGTGATGCCGTAGATCAGTTCCTCCGGCTGGTCGGCGGAGACCAGCCACTGCGCCGCGACGGCCAGGGCCGGCACGTCCTCGGTCATGCCGTCATAGGCCGTCTGAGGGATCGGCGACTTGAAGTAGAACGGCGCGGCGGCGATGACCTTCTGCGCGACATCCTCCTTCAGCGGCAGCAGGCGCATGCCCGCCGTGCTGGCGAGTTGCGCGATCCCGGAGGACGGCGCGCCCGTCACGGTGAGGAAGGCGTCCATCTGGCCGTCCTGAATCCGCTCGGCCGACTGCGCGGTGTTGAGTTCCTCGGCGGTGAAGTTCTTGTTCTTCTCCAGGCCGACGGCGTTCAGGATCAGCAATGCGCCGACCTGCGCGCCCGATGCCGGCAGGCCGACGCCGACCCGCTTGCCCTTCAGTTCCTCGAGCGCCTGCACGCCAGAGTTGCGCGGCAGGATGATGTGGATGTGCTCGGGATAGAGCGTCGCGATGAAGCGAAGCTTGTCGAGCTTGTCCTTGCCCTCGAAGACGCCGGTGCCGGTATAGGCCCAGTAGGCGACATCGGACTGCACCAGGCCGGACTCCGTCGTGCCGGACTGGATGGCGTTCACGTTGGCGACGGACCCGTTTGCGGCCTGGGCCACGGCGATGAGCCCCTCGACGCCGCAACTGCCGCCCTTGTCGCAGGGCCGGGAGCCGGGCGGGTTGCTGATCGCATTGGCGAGCAGCCCGGCCATCGGAAAGTAGTTCCCGCCGGCACTGCCACTGGCGATCCGGAAGAAGGTCGGCGATTGCGCATGGGCGATGCCGCCAACCGAGATGACGGCGGCGGCTGCCGCCGCTGCGAGAAACTTCTTCATGATGCGTGCCCCTGCGGTTGCCCCATTTCCGCCGTATAATCCGTCAACGCAAAAAGCGATGCAACCGCGGCGACGGCCGGTTCGGACGGGCTGGCACGCGGGCTGTGGAACTCTTGTAGGGCAACCGGCGTTCGGGCTCGGAGACGACGGAATGGACTTAGCCATGGCGCGAGCGAGCATCTTCACCCTATGTGCGGCGTTTCTGGTTGTAGGCTGCGCCCCGGAACCCGGGACGCGGGTCCCCGGCCCACCGCCCAGCCCACCGCAGGCGGGCCTGTGCGTCGCCGAACGCGCTTCGGATGCGATCGGCCGCAGGGCGACGCCCGATCTCGCCGAGCAGGTCCGCGCTGTCTCGGGGGCACGCGCTGTCCGGATCATGGAACCGGGCCGCGCCTACACCATGGAGTTCGATCCGGAACGCGTAAGTCTGGTCGTCGACCGGCGAAACGTCGTGACGGACGTGCGCTGCGGCTGAGGCGGGGGCTGGCGGTCACCACCGCCGCCCGGACGCTCCCGCGTGATCGCCGGGGCGTCTATACGTAGTAGAAGATCAGGTAAAGCATCAGCAGCAACACGACCCAGAGCACCGTGGTGCCGGTGGGCCAGGACCGCGCGAGGATGCTGTCCGGCCCGTGATAGTGAAACACCCGGTCGATGAAGCGCTCCATATGGAGCAGTGTCCGTGTGCCGACGACATGGCGCAGCGGGCCGAAGACGGCCACGAGGCTGCGCAGGATGGCCGGGAACGCCCGGCGGTAGATCCAGTCGACATCGAGCGCGATTTTCGGCGTACCGCCCGTGTAGTTCAGCAGCAGGAAGAAGGCGACGCCCGCGAACAGCAGCAGCTGCAGCTCCCACAGGACGTGGCCGACCGTATAGGCGTTGTAGTCGACGGGGAACGGCATGATGGCATAGAGCGGGCCGGGTACGATGCCGATGAAGATGCAGAGGAAGGCCGCGATCCCCATGGCGATCAGCATGTTGGTCGGAGCCTCCTTCGGCCGCAGTCCGCTGTCCCTGCCGAGGAAGGTGAAATAGGGCAGCTTCAGGCCGACGCTGAGGAAGGTTCCCGCCGAGGCGAAGGATAGCATCAGCCAGATGATGGCGAGCCTGTCGTAAGCCGCAGCCTCCACGATCATCGTCTTGCTGACGAAGCCGCTGAACAGCGGGAAGGCCGAGATCGAGAAGGCGCCGACCATGTAGAAGAGGAAGGTGAGCGGCATGTAGCGGTAGAGACCGCCCAGGTCCGACACCTTGCGCTGGCCGGTCATGTAGATCACCGCGCCCGCCCCCATGAACAGCAGGCCCTTGTAGAGGATGTGCGTGAAGGCATGGGAGGCCGCGCCGTTGATGGCGAGCACCGATCCCATGCCGACGCCCGCCACCATGTACCCGACCTGACTGACGATATGGTACGACAGTAGCCGCCGCAGGTCGTTGGCGAGCGTCGCGTAGACGACGCCGTAGATCGTCATCACCGCGCCGAACCAGATCAGCATCTCCGTTCCCGGATAGCCGCGCATCAGCGTGTAGACGGCCGTCTTGGTGGTCAGAGCGCTCATGAATACGGCGCCGGTGATCGTCGCCTCGGGGTAGGCGTCGGTCAGCCAAGCGTGCAGCGGCGGCACCGCCGCGTTGATCATGAAGCCGATGAGGATGAGGTAGAAGGCCGGCCCGACATCCTGGATCTGGTCGAAGGCGATCGTACCGGTCTGGCGGTAGTAGAGGATGATCCCCGCCAGCAGGACTACGCCGCCGAGCGCGTGGATGACCAGATAACGCCAGCCCGCCAACCAGGACGCCTGCTCCCGCCGCGTCCAGATCAGCATGACGGACGAGAAGGCCATCGCCTCCCAGAAGACGTAGAGGGTGACGAGATCGCCCGCGAAGACCACGCCCAGCGCCGAGCCCGCATAGACGAAGGCGGCGACGTGCTGGACCGTATCCTCGACATGCAGCGCGTAGATCGCGCCGATCACCAGCACGATGCCGAAGACATAGGCGAAGACGAGACTGAGCCCGTCGACGCGGCCCATGGTCAGTTCCATGCCCAGGACCTGAACCGTGCCGAACGTTCCGTACGACAGGGTCAGGATCAGGACCAGCGCGACCGCCGGCAGGGCGATCTGGTAGACCTGCCGCGCCCGTCCGACGAAGGCCGGCAGGAGTACCGCGCCCAGGATGAGCAGGAAGGAGGGGTGCACCCAGTCGAACATCGATCAATCAATCATCGTAGTAATTTTCCGACCGGTAGAGCAGCGCGTAGCCTAAGGCCTTGGCGATCCCGATGATCAGGGCACAGGCGACGAAGCCGTAGAACGCGCCGAAACCGCCCAGCCCCTCCCACGGGAACCGGCCGTAGCCGGACGGGATGAGAAGGTCGAGGACCACCAGCAGGGCCAGCACGCCATACATGACGCGGCGCACCGTGCGGCCGTTCGCGACCAGCGTTCCGAGCACTCTCGCCACCATCAGCGCACCGTCGCTCCGGTTTCGATGATCGTATACAGCAGCCCGAACAAGGGCTGGATGAAGAAGAACAGCGCGATGCCGCCGACGGCGGTCAGGCAGAGCGGCACGACACAGAAGAGCGGCGCCTCGCGGATTCCCCGGCCGTCGTAGGGTTCGACATGCCCATGTGACGCATGGGCGTGGTCATCATGCCCATGCGCCGCATGATCCTGGTCGCCATGCCCGTGCGCACCGTGCCCGTGGTCGTCCGGCTTGGGCGGCAGGAGGAAGGCGCGCACCACGGGCGGCAGAAGATAGGCGACGTTCAGCAGCGTACTGGTCAGGAAGACCGCGACGACGATCGCCTGCCCCGCGTCGAAGGCGCCGTTGACCAGGTGCCATTTGCTCCAGAAGCCGCCGAGCGGCGGGATGCCGATAACGCACAGCGCACCGATCAGGAAGGCACCCATGGTGAACGGCATCCGCCGTCCCAGCCCGTCGAGCTGGCTTACTTCGGTCTTGTGCGTCGCGACCATGATGGCGCCGGCGCAGAAGAACAGGGTGATCTTGCCGAAGGCGTGCATGGCGATGTGCATCGCCGCCCCCATCAGCGCCCAGGGCGTGGCAAGTGCGGCCCCGAGGACGATGTAGGAGAGCTGGCTGACCGTCGAATAGGCGAGCCGCGCCTTCAGGTTGTTCTTGGTCAGGGCGATGCAGGACGCCGCAATCACGGTGAATCCGGCGACGTACAGCAGCCATTCGCTGACGCCCGTCGCCTGAAGGTTCTCGGGGCCGAAGATGTAGATGATGACCTTGAGAACGGTGAAGACGCCCGCCTTCACGACCGCGACCGCGTGCAGCAGGGCGCTGACCGGCGTCGGCGCCACCATGGCCGCCGGCAGCCAGCGGTGGATCGGCATAAGCGCCGCCTTGCCGATCCCGTACATGTAGAGGAAGAGCAGGATGCCGAGTTCGGGCCCCGCCACCTTGCCGGCCAGGATGCCGCCGGGCGTGAAGTCGAGCGTGCCGGCGGCCATCCACGTCCAGATGATCGCGACCAGCTGAAAGCAGATCGAGGTCGACAGCAGGATGCCGAGATAGGTGCGGCCCGCCCGCTGCGCCTCGTGGTTCTCGTTGTGCACGACCAGCGGATAGGTCGACAGCGTCAGCACTTCGTAGGCGATGAACAGGGTGAACATGTTCGCCGAGAAGGCCACGCCCAGCGCCGCCGAAATGGCGATGGCGAAGCACGCGAAGAAGCGCGTCTGCTTCTCCTCGTGATGCCCGCGCATATAGCCGATGGCGTAGAACGAGGTGACGATCCAAAGGAACGAGGCGATCAGCGCGAAGAGCATGCCGAGCGGCTCGACCTCGAAGGCGATCGGCAGGCCCGGCACGATCTGGAGCAGTTCCACGCGCGGCAGCTCGCCGTCGAGCACTGCGGGGAGAATACTGGCGACGCAGGCGAAGGTCGCGACCGAGGTCAGGACCATCAGCGTGTCGCGCAGATTCGGCCGCTCCTCGCCGGCGACGAGGATCAGGAAGGCGCCGACGAGCGGAGCGAACACCGCCAGCAGGATCAGGTCGGCGGCACTCACGGCGCGACACCTCCGAGCAAGCTTTGCGCCGCGGCGAACGCGCCGCCGACATTGAGCGACGTCTCCACGCCGAACCAGATGTTGGCGAAGGCCAGCGCCCAGGTGGGCAGCAGCAGGCTGAGCGGCGCTTCCTTCATCGTGCTGCCGGGCGGCGGGTCGCGGAAATAGGCGACCTCGACCACGCGCCAGATATAGATCACCGCCAGCATCGAACTGAGCAGAAGCAGGGCCGCGATCGGCCACCAGCCCCGCTCGATGACGGCGAGGACCAGATACCACTTGCCGACGAAGCCAGCCGTCAACGGAACGCCCACCAGGCTGAGCCCGCCGGTGCAGAAGGCGGCCATGGTCCAGGGCATCCGGCGCCCGGCCCCGGCGAACGCATCCAGGCCCGCGCTGCCGACGCGGTAGACCAGGCAGCCCACCGCGCAGAACAGGGCCCCCTTCATCAGCGCGTGATTGAAGAGGTGCATGATGCCGGCCGCCACCCCGGTCAGGCTGTGCAGGCTGATGCCGAGCACCATGTAGCCGATCTGCGCGACGCTGGAGAACGCCAGCATGCGCTTGATGTCGTTCTGGAAGATGGCGACGAGCGAGGTGACGAAGATGCCGACGATCGCGAGGATGGCGAGTGGCAGGCCGAGCCACAGCGACTCGAACGAGAACTCCACGCCGAAGATGGTGAAGACGAAGCGCAGAAGGACGTAGAGCGCCACCTTGGTCGCGGTCGCCGCCAGGAAGGCGCTGACCATCGACGGCGCGAACGTGTACGCGTTCGGCAGCCATAGATGCAGGGGGAAGAGCGCCAGCTTGAGCGACGTCCCGACGACCAGGAACGAGAAGGCCGCGATGATCGACGTGTTCGGCCCGAGTTCGCGCACCCGCACGGCCAGATCGGCCATGTTCAGCGTGCCGGTCAGGGCATAGAGGAAGCCGACGCCGATGACGATGAAGGTGGCGCCGATCGTTCCGAGGATCAGGTACTGGTAGGAGGCGACGAGCGCCCGCCGGTCCCGGCCGGAGGCGATCAGCATGTAGGTTCCGAGCGAGGAGATCTCGAGGAACACGAAGAGATTGAACGCGTCGCCGGTGATGGTGACGCCGAGCAGGCCGCAGAAGGCCAGCAGATAGGCGCAATAGAAGAGATAGTCGCGATTGCGCCCGAACTCGGCCAGGATGCTGTCGCGTGCGAACAGGATGACCGCGGCGCTGACCCCCGAGACGACGAGCAGGACATAGGCGTTGAGCGCGTCGACCCGGTACTCGATGCCCCAGGGCGGCGGCCAGCCGCCGAGTTCGTAGGATATGACGCCGGTGCTGTAGACCTGCGCCAGCAGCAGCGCGGAAATGCCGAACGAGGCCCAGGTCGAGACGGCCGCGAGCGCCCATGCGGCGTCCCGGAACCGCAGCAGCACGCAGATCGGCGCGGCGATGAGCGGCAGAGCGACCTGCAGGACCGGTAGTTGCGCTGAGATCACCTGTCTACCGGTCCCTGTCCAGTTCGTGAATTTCGTCCTCCTCGATCGTCCCGAAGGACTGATGGATGCGGACCACCAGGGCGAGACCGAGCGCGGTCGTGGCGATGCCGACGACGATGGCGGTGAGGATGAGGACGTGCGGCAACGGGTTGGCGTAGAGGGTCCATCCCTCCGCGATGATCGGCGCGGTCCCGCCGCGCACGTAGGCGAAGGAGATGTACATGATGAAGACGGAGGCCTGGAAAATCATCAGGCCGACCAGCTTCGTGATCATGTTGGGATGCGCGATGACGATGTAGAACCCCGTCATCATCAGCACGATGACCAGCCAGTAATTGTAGTGGGTCGCAATCCCGGCGGTGAATTCCATCGCGTCAGCTCTTGGACCGGGCAAAGGCGTAGAAGGCGGCGATGACGACGGACGTCACGGTAACACCGACGCCGAACTCGATGACGATGATGCCGATGTGCTGGCCGTCGCGCGGGTCGCTCGCGAGGACGTTGTAGTCGAGGAAGTTGGCGCCGAGCAGCATGCCCGCCACGCCGACCCCGGCAAAGATGAGCACGCCGCCCGCGATTCCGGCCCTCAGGATGCCGGGCGGCAGGATCCGCTCTGCCGCGTCGATCCCATAGACCAGCACGTAGAGCACGAAAGCGGAGGCGAACACGACGCCGGCCTGGAACCCGCCACCCGGGCTCAGCTCGCCGTGGAACTGGACGTAGAGGGCGAACACCAGAATGAAGGGGATCAGCAGTTTCGTGACCACCCTGAGGACGACGTCTTCCTTCATTCCCCGGACTCCCGCAGGCGCCGGCGCCAGCTGCCCAGCAGGAACAGCACGCCCACCCCGGCCGCGAAGATGACGACCGCCTCGCCCAGCGTGTCCCATCCCCGATAGCTGGCCAGAACGCCGGTCACCACGTTGGGCGCCGCGGTCGCGTCCGGCCCTTCGGCCAGATAGCGCGGCGCCACATGCACCTGCGCCGGCGCATCGGGCGCGCCGAATGGCGGCAGGCTCAGCGTGCCGTAGATCAGGACGAGCCCCGTAACGACGACGATGGCGACCGGGATCGGCCGCACCGGCGTCGGCTTCTGCTCGCGCACGGTCAGCGAGACGGCGCCGAGCAGCAGCACGGTCGCACCGCCCGCCCCGACGGCCGCCTCGGTCAGCGCCACGTCCGGCGCGTCCATGACGATGAACAGGGCCGCCGTCAGCAGGCTGTAGATCCCCGACAGCATGACGATGGCGATCAGGCTGCGCAGCCGGATGATCGCCAGGGCGGTCAGCGCGAGAAACAGCAGCAGGAGATAGTCGATGATCGCTTCTATGGCCCGGTCTCCTCCGGTGGCGCGACCGCATCGGCACCCTCCTTGGGCCGCATGCCGCCGGTATAGGCGGCGTGCGCGAGGGCATGGGTCGCGGTCGGCGACGTGAAGAACAGGAAAACGAGGATCAGCAGGAGCTTGACGGATACGAAGCTGAACCCCGCCTGGAAGACGAGGCCAAGGATGATCAGCAGCGTGGCACCGGTATCCGTTACGCCGGCCGCATGGCAGCGCGTATAGAAGTCCGGCATCCGCAGGATACCGATGGCGCCCGCCAGCAGCAGCCCGACGCCGGCCAGGATGCAGGCCCAGCTGATCAGATCGACGACGATCGCCATCAGCCGTCGCTCCCGTGGGTGCCGCGGCGCGCAGCCGCCGGGGCCGCGTCCCCGGCAGCCGCGGAAGCCGTGACGTCCGGAATCTCGGGTGCCGGTCCGGCGCTGCCGAGATCGCGGTACTTGAACACCTTGAGCGCGGTCAGCACGCCGACGAAGTTGATCAGCGCATAGACCAGGGCGACGTCCAGGAAGTCCGGACGGCCCGTGAGGAAGCCGATGACCGCGATGATCAGCACGGTCTTCGTGCCGAACACGTTCACCGCCAGAATCCGGTCGTAGATGGTCGGCCCGAGGAAGGCGCGCGCGAGCGCGAACGCCATGGTGACCAGAAGGCCTGCAGCGGCGGCGGTGAACATCAGCGGGCGGTCTCGTCCACGAAGGCGACGACTCGCCGCTCCATGTCCCCGGCTTCCACGGCGGCCGCGCCGTCGCGCGTCAGCGCGTGCACGAGAATGGTGTCGGGATCGACGACGACGGACACCGTACCCGGTGTCAGCGTGATCGAATTGGCATAGACCACGCGGCCGAGGTCGGAGCGCAGGCCGGTCGGCACCCGCACCATGACCGGGCTGATGTCCGGGACGGAGGACAGGATGCGCCGTGCCACGTCGAGATTTGACTTCATGATCTCCGTGAGCAGCCACGGCCAATAGATCAGGACGCGTGAACCCAGATGGACGGGATGTCCTTCATGGTCGATCACGCCCATCCGCCTGGAGATCGCAACCACGGCAATAACGGACACGACGCCAAGGCCGACCAGCAACGGTACATCATAGATGCCCGACAGCAGGAGCCATGTGACGAACAGTACCAGACTGAGCGAAATGACTTGCGCCAAATCCCTGTCTCGATCGTTGATTGCGTTCTTCTTGCGGCGGACCGGTTCACGCCGGCCCGGATGAAGGTCACACATTATGACAGGCAGATCAGGGCCCGACAAGCCGAACCGGCGCGATATTCGGGCGCACCGGCCGTTTTCCGCCCGTATTTCGGGCGATCCCGGGGCCGCCCGCCCCGCCAACCGGCCCGCGCACCGGTCCTGCCCGCAGCGTGTCGCGCCGGGCACAGCCGGCAGGCCGATCCCCTCTTGCTGCGATGCGATACTGGTCATTGCGCCGCCGCAACACCAACTGTTAACGATGCCGG
>JBKBLL010000124.1:0-11169 GCA_046296375.1 Alphaproteobacteria bacterium
TCGGCTTCATGATGACCTGAAACTGATAGTAGTGCTGCAGCCGGTTGGGGTTCTCGCCGTACCGCCCGTCCGTCGGCCGGCGCGACGGCTGGACATAGGCCGCGCTCCATGGCTCCGGCCCCAGGGCGCGCAGCGTGGTCGCGGGATGGAACGTGCCCGCCCCGACCGACATGTCGTAGGGCTGGAGAATGGCGCAGCCCTGCCCGGACCAGTAGGCCTGGAGCTTCAGGATGATGTCCTGGAAGCTGTCGCCACGACTGCTGCCGTTCGGCCCCCGCGCCATGCTCTAATACCCGTGTGGATGACCCGCCGCGATGTGCGCCGCACCATAGCGATGCACCCCTGGAGCGACAAGCGACGCGAGACCGGGGCGACGCCCCGTCGCCGACCGCCGCTCACCTGTCGCGGCGGTCCGGACCGCGGCGCGGCTCGTAGGCGCCCGTGCGGGGATTGCGCTCCAGTTCCACGACGCGCTCGGCGTCGCGGCGCTCGCGCAGGCGGCGGCGCTGCGCATCCTGCAGCGCGTGGAAGACGCGGAACCCGTACCAGACCGCCGCGAGAATCAATACGAGAACCAGGATCTTGCCCAGGCTCAGGCCCATCGGCGGCTCCCTTCGGCGGGCCTCACAGCCCGAAACGTCCCCACATGGCCCGCTCCTCCAGCACACCGACGACCGCGTCGGCGAGGCCGCGCGCACCGTCCGACCCGCCGGCGACGCGCAGCGTCAGCGAGGATCGGCCGCTCAGCCTCTGCAGCAGCGGCTGGCGCGCACCGACCACCCGCAGGCGCACCCGTTCGCCGTAGCGCGCGCGCATGACGGAGCGCACTTCGCCGAATCCGTCGACGAGGCCGAGGTCCAGAGCCTTCCGGCCGGTCCAGAACTCCCCGCTGAACAGCGTCCCGTCGTCGGCCTTCAGTCGGGCGCCGCGCCGCTCCTTCACCATGCGGTTGAAGGTGTCGTGCATGTCGCCCAGCAGCGCCTCCAGCCGCGCAACCTCGGCCGGATCCTCGGGCGCGAACGGATCGAGCTGCGCTTTCAGTTCGCCGGAGGTGTGGAGGCGCCGCTCGATACCGAACCGGCGGATGAGGTCCTGGAAGCCGAAACTCGCGGCGACGACGCCGATCGAACCGACGATGGAGGCCTCGTGCACGACGATCTCGTCCCCGGCACAGGCGAGCCAGTAGCCGCCGGACGCCGCCACATCCTCGACGAACGCGATCACGGGAACGCTGCGCTCCGCGGCCAGCGCCCGGATGCGGGACGCGATCAGCGCCGACTGGACCGCCGACCCGCCCGGGGAGTTGACGATGATCGCGACGGCGGCGAGGTGGCGAAGCGCGAACGCACGCTCCAGCACGGGCGCCAGCTGCACGAGCATCAGGCCGGGGCGGATGCCGACCATGCCGATGGGCCCGACGAGGCGCACCACGGCGACGACCGGTGCCGCGCCGCGCAGGCCGGGGAGGCGCCGCCCTATGCTGCCGAAGATGCTCATCGCGCGAACCTAGTGGCGGAAAGACCGGATTCCAATGGTTTCGCAGGTAGGGCGGGCGTGCGGCCCGGGGCGCACCGCTCCGGCGCCTTCAAAGGGCGAGCGCCGCCGCATCGCGCAGGATCGCCTGGGCTTCGGACGTGAACGCGGCGCCGTCGCCGTGCAGGACGAGGCCGGACAGGAGGCGCGCCGGCGCCCGGCTGCCGGGACTGGCCCTGACGAGGATGCGCTTCGCATCGGCACCGCGCCGCGGCCACAGTGGCAGCAGGGTCACGCCACCGGCACCGGCCGCCGCGAGTGCGGCGACCAGTTCGTCCAGTCGGTCGGCGCGGTGGACGAACGTCACGCTGCCGCGCGGCGCCGTGCGCCGACAGCAGGCGCGCACCCAGCCGCCCAGGTCGAGTGTGCCCTCCTGACGCGCCGCGACACCCCGCGCGGATGCGACGGTGCCGCGCGACCTCGGCATGTAGGGCGGATTGCTCATCACATGGTCGAAGCGCGCGCCAGCCACCTCCGCTGGTGGCGACGCCAGATCGCCTTCCCACACTTCCGGCCGCGGATCGGCTCCCGACCGGGCGGCGTTCTCCCGGGCGAGCGCTGCCGCCTGGGGTTCGCTCTCCAGAAGGACGAGCCGGACGCCGGGCACGCGCGCCGCCAGACACAGGGCGGCAGCACCAGCACCCGCACCCGCATCGAGGACGCTCTGCCCGGCGGCCGCCGGAACGGCTGCCGCGAGCAGCACGGGATCGATGCCGGCTCGGTAGCCGCAGCCGTGCTGGCGCAGGCGGACGCGCCCGCCGAGCAGCCCGTCCTCGGTGGTCGGCACCGCCGGGGCCGTCACCGCGTCGCCGATCGTCAATGGAGACCGTCCGCGCGCGCATCGTCCAGCAGCGAGCGGGCGCGGCGATAGTCTTCCTCCACCACCATGACACGCCGCGGGATGGCCCCGATGCTGCCCTCCACGATGCTGGTATGGGCGTCGAGCACGACGGCCTCGATCCCCTCGGCCCGCATCGCGGCGATCAGCCAGGAGAGGAAAACCACGTCGTTGCTGCGCACCAGTTCCCGCATCGGGCCTTTCCGTGGCGACGCCGTCCGCCGCAGCCGCGGCGACGCCGCGCCGCAGAGGTCTCGCTTGACCAGCCGGCACCCGCGCCTATGCTCGCCCTGACCGTCCCAGGCGTCAATCAGGCAGGGCTCATTTTGGCCGTCGCGGCGAAAACCGATCCGGGAATGCAGGATACGTCGCCCGACGCGCTCGAACGGCTGCGCGCGCTCGTCGGCGAAGATATGAACCAGGTCAACGCGCTCATCGTGGAGCGCATGCACAGCCCGGTCCCGCTGATCCCGCAACTCGCCGGCCACATCGTCGCGGCCGGCGGCAAGCGCCTCCGCCCCTTGCTGACCCTGGCATCGGCGCGCCTGTGCGACTATCGGGGCGACCACCATCTCGGTCTCGCCGCCTGCGTCGAGTTCATCCATACCGCGACGCTGCTCCACGACGACGTGGTCGACGAGAGCGACCTCCGGCGCGGTCGCCCCACGGCGAACGCCCTGTGGAGCAATCAGGCGAGCGTTCTGGTCGGCGACTTCCTGTTCAGCCGCGCCTTCCAGCTGATGGTGTCGGCACGATCGCTGGAGGTGCTGCGCATTCTCGCCGAAGCGGCGGCCACCATCGCGGAAGGCGAAATATTCCAGCTCACCACCGCGAACCGGCCGGAAACGTCCGAGGACGCGTATCTGCAGGTCATCCGGGGCAAGACGGCCGCCCTTTTCGCCGCGGCGACCCGCATCGGTGCCGTCATCGCCGAGCGGCCGGCCGCCGATGCCGACGCGCTCGACGCCTTCGGCCTCCATCTCGGCCTCGCATTCCAGCTCGTAGACGACGTCCTCGACTATTCGGCACGCGAACAGACCCTGGGCAAGACGGTCGGCGACGATTTCCGCGAAGGCAAGGTGACGCTGCCGGTGATCCTCGCCTATGGCCGCGGCGACGCCGAGGAGCGGCGTTTCTGGGAGCGGACCATCGGCCGCCAGGAGCAGCAGGACGGCGATCTCGCGCGCGCGATCCTCCTGATGCAGCGCCACCGCACGATCGATGAGACGCTGGAGCGCGCGCGCCGGCACACGGCGCAGGCCGCCGAGGCGCTGGCCCGTTTTCCGGCCTCGCCCGTGCGCACCGCCCTGCTGGATGTCGCCGACTTCTGCGTCGACCGCGCCTACTGAGCCCCGCCGACCGGCCCGCGCCGGCGGTCTTCCCGCAGGACGCCGGCCCATTCCGCCCCCAGCGGCCCCGCCCCGGCGGAGTTGCCGGCCCCCGACACTCCCTCTATTCTCGCGCCCGGCGCATCCGACAGAAGATGCGAGTTGCGGTACGGCAGCAACAACCGCCGGCCGTTCACCATGGGAACTTCAGGGAGAATTGAGTGATGCGAGTAAGCAGCTATCTCGCGGCGGGTTTGCTTGTCGGCGCATGTATCGCGACGGGAGCGGCCCAGGCAGCCGAAAAGGTTTCCTGGAACTGGTCGGTCCACGGACCTTCGCGCGCCTTCACCAAGGGCATGGAGCGTCTGGCGGAGATCGCCGGCGAAAAGACGGACGGCGCGTTCGAGATCAAGATTCACTTCGCTGAGTCCGTGTCGCCGGCGCGCGAGGTGCTCGACAGCGTGAAGATCGGCGTCATCGAGGGCGGGATCATGTGCATCTCCTACGCCCCCGGCAAGGCGCCGCTTAACGGCGTTCTCGATCTGCCGTTCCTGCCGTTCGAGAACCTGACGATCCAGAAGCACGTCCACGAAGCGGTCTACAAGCACCCGACGATCGTCCAGGAACTGCAGAACTGGGATTCCATCCCCTTCTTCTCGGCCCTGCTGCCGCAGTACGAGTTCATGGGATCGGGCCGGGCTCCACGGACGCTCGACGACTGGAAGGGCATGCGGGTGCGCGCTCTGGCCGGCCTCGGCGAGGCGATGAAGGCGCTCGGCGCCGTACCGACGACCGTGCCGGCGCCGGAGGTCTACACTGCGCTGGAGCGCGGCACGTTCCAGGCCGCCTCCTTCCCGTTCAGCTATGCGCACGCGACCTACAAGCTGCACGAGGTGTCGCGCTGGTACACGATGGGCATGGCGCCGGGCAGCGTGAACTGCCCCCTGGTCGTGAGCCGCACGGCGTTCAACAAGCTGCCGTCGGCCTACAAGACGATCCTCCTCGACGCGAAGGCGGACGCCTACGCCGTGATGATGAATGCCTATAAGGAGGCCGACGAAAAGAACGTCCCGATGTTCGATCAGGCCGGCCTGGAGCGCATCACCTACTCGCCGGAGGTACGCGCGGAGTTCGAGGCGGTCGCAGCGAAGCCCGTCTGGGACGCGTGGGTCGCCGACATGGAGCGGCGCAATCTGCCCGGTCGCGAAATCCTCGACCTGGTCCTGTCGGAGGCCGCGAAGGCGGGATCGTAGTCCGGGATCCGGCGGACGGATCAATCGGGGCCGGGCTTACCGCCCGGCCCTTCTTTCACGCAAGGCACGGAGCCAATGGCATCATCTGCTGACACGCCGTCCGAGGGGGGCGGCCCGCTGGGCGCGGTCGACCGGTTCGTCGCGCACATCGAGGATGCGTTCAACATCGTCGCGGCGTCGGTCATCTTCCTGCTGATGTTCTTCATGGTCGGGGAGGTCGTCGGCCGGCGCCTGCTGAACTCGCCGATCCCGGGGGCGATCGACTGGATCGAGGTCAGCATGGCCTCGTTCGCCTTCCTCGGAGCGGCCTACTGTCAGCGTCTCGGCGGCCACATCCGCATGGAACTGGTGATCTCGAACCTGAAGGGGCGGTTGCTCTGGTGCATCGAGGCGCTGGCCACCTCGGTGGCCGTCTTCTACATCTTCGTCGTCATTCACAAGAGCTTCCTGCACTTCCTGCGCGCCTACCAGATCGGCGACAGCACGATCGACACGCAGCTGCCGGTCTGGCCCTCCAAGCTCATCGTGCCGATCGCGCTCAGCCTCCTCCTGATCCGGCTGCTCATCCAGCTCTTCGGCTACTTCCGGCTGATCGCCTATCCGACAGCCACGCCGGTGGCGATACCGATCATCAAGGGCGTCGCCGAGCACGCCCGTGAGGAGATCAAAGACATTCTGCACGAGGACGCCAACCGCCCGGTCGACGACGACCGCGACGGCCCCGGCGCCGGCCGCCGATAGGAGCCGCCGACAATGGAAGCTTTCACGGCCGGAATACTCTCGGTCATCGCCCTGGTCAGCCTGATCCTGTTGGGCGTGCGCATCGCCTATGCCTCGGGCGTCGTGGGCCTCGTCGGCCTCGCCATCCTGCGCGGCTGGGATCCCGGGACGGGCCTCGCCGGGTTCCTCGCGCATTCCGAGGCGAGCCACTACACCCTTTCCGTCCTGCCGATGTTCATCCTCATCGGCTATCTCGCCTACTATGCGGGACTGACCCAGGGTGCCTTCCACGCGGCACGCTGCTGGCTCGGCTGGCTGCCGGGCGGCCTGGCGGTCGCCACCATCTTCGCCACCGCCGGCTTCGCCGCGGTGTCGGGCGCCAGCACGGCCACCGCGGCGGTGTTCAGCCGCGTGGCCATCCCCGAGATGCTGAAATACGGCTACGACCGCAGCATGGCCGCGGCGGTCGTGGCGGCCGGCGGAACGCTGGCGTCGCTGATCCCGCCCAGCGCGATCCTGGTCATCTACGGCATCATCGTCGAACAGTCGATCGGCGCCCTGCTGCTGGCCGGCTTCATCCCGGGCGCCCTCACCGCCTTCTGCTACGCCTCGATCATCGTCCTGCGCGTGATGATCACCCCAGAACTCGGCGCACCGGTGCACGGCATCACCTGGGGCGAGCGCTTCCGGTCGCTGAACGGTGCCCTCGGCATCATCCTGGTCATCTTCATCATCCTGTTCGGCATCTACACCGGCGTGATGACCCCGACCGAAGTCGGCGGCGTGGGTGCCTTCATCATCTTCGTCATGGCACTCGCCAAGCGCGGCATGTCGGGGCGGAACCTCTACGACGCGTTGATGGAGACCAGCAAGCTCACGGTGATGATCTTCACCATCATCTGGAGCATCCTGATCTACGTCCGCTTCCTGGGCTTCACGGGCCTGCCGGGCACCTTCGCCAACTGGATCGCGGACCTCGAGGTGCCGCGGATCGTCATCCTGCTCATGATCCTGGCGGTCTACATCCTGCTCGGCATGTTCATGGACGGCATCGGCATGCTGCTGCTGACGCTGCCCGTAGTGTTCCCGGCCATCTTGGCCCTGGGCTACGACCCGATCTGGTTCGGCATCATCGTCGTCAAGATGGTGGAGATCGGGCTGGTGACACCGCCGATCGGCCTGAACTGCTTCGTCGTCAACGGGGTCAGACCGGACATACCGCTGTCGGCGATCTTCAGGGGCGTGTGGCCGTTCGTGGTCGCGGACCTGATCGTGGTCGGGCTGCTGATCGCCTTCCCGCAGATCGTGCTCTTCCTGCCACAGCTGATGATGCGCAACATCGCCGGATAGGCGACCTCCGCATCGCGGCTGCGATCGACCGGCCGGCGCCCTGCGCCGGCCGGTTTCTCTCTCGTTCTGCGCCTACTGGCCGAACTTCTCGAAATTGTCGCGTTCCCACTGGGATCGCGACGGGCCCTGCGCGGGCGTTCCGGACCCTCCACCGAACCAGGAGCGCGGCAGGAAGGACGGCCGCCAACCCGACTCCCGCGGCGGCGGCTCCGCAGCCGCGACCGGGCGCTCGGCGGGGCGTTCAACCGGGGCGGGCGGCACCTGGCCGACGCCTGGAATCGGACGGGCCGGCAGTCCGTCGTGCGCGGCGGCCATGAAGCCGCGCCAGATGCGGGCGGGCACCCCGCCGCCCGTGACGCCCCGCATCGGGCTGTTGTCGTCGTTGCCGGTCCAGACGCCTGCGACCAGATCGCCCGTGAACCCCATGAACAGGGCGTCGCGCGAATCCTGCGTGGTACCCGTCTTGCCCGCGGCCGGCCGGTCCAGCCTCGCCGCCGTCCCGGTTCCCCACGCGACGGTCGCGGCCAGCATGTCGTTAACCGCGGCCACGTCGCCCACCGCCACGACCCGCGCCGCACCGCCCGGCGCGCGCCGGTAGAGGATGTTGCCGTGGCGATCCGTGATCTCCAGCACCGCGTGCGGCCAGACGGCGTTGCCGCCGTTCGCCAGGCTGGCATAGGCGCCGGTCAGTTCCAGCAGCGTCACTTCGCTCGTGCCGAGCGCGATACTGAGGTCGCGGCGCAGGGTGGAGCGGATGCCGAGCCGCTCCGCCGCCTCGATCACCCGCGCGACGCCCACCCGGTCGGCGATCTGAACCGCCACGGAATTGAGCGAGCGAGCGACGGCTTCGCGCACCGTCACATCGCCATAGTAGCGGTCGCCGTAGTTGCCGGGACTCCAGTTCCCGATCGAGATCGGCCCGTCGATGTAGCGATGGTCGGGGTGGACCCCGGCCTCGATCGCGGCGAGAAAGACGAACAGCTTGAAGGCCGAGCCCGGCTGCCGCAGCGCCTGCGTCGCGCGGTTGAACTGGCTCTCGGCATAGTCCCTGCCGCCGACCAGGGCGCGGACCGCGCCGTCCGGCGCCATGGCGACGATGGCTCCCTGCTGGGGCTGCCCCGGCTTGCGGTCGAGCCCGTCGCGCAGAGCCGCATGCGCCGTTTCCTGCAGGCGGGGATCGAGCGTCGTCCGGACGAGCAGGTCGCGATCCACATAGCCCAGATGCGACTGCACCTGGTCGGCGATCCAGTCCGCGAAGTAGCGCAGCCCCTCGGTGCCGCCGACCGACCGGACGGCGAGCGTCACGGTGGGCTGTGCCGCGGCGTCGGCCTCGGTGCGGCTGATGAACCCCTGCGCCGCCATCAGCGACAGGACGAGACGCCCCCGTTCGGCGGCGAGGTCGGGATTGCGCGTCGGGGCGAGCCGTGTCGGTGCCTTGGGCAGGCCGGCAAGCACGGCCGCCTCCCACAATGTGAGGTCGCCGGCTCCCTTGCCGAAATAGCGCCGCGCCGCCGCGTCGACGCCATAGGCGCCGGCCCCGAGATAGACCCGGTTCAGATAGAGCGCGAGGATCTCGTCCTTCGCGTATTTGCGTTCGAGCCAGAGTGCCAGCAACGCTTCGCGGAGCTTGCGCGCCAGCGTCCGCTCCGGCGTCAGGAACAGGTTCTTGGCGAGCTGCTGGGTGATCGTGCTGCCGCCCTGGACGAAGTCGCCGCTGGCCAGGTTGACGTACACCGCGCGCCCGAGGCCGCGCAGGTCGAGGCCGAAATGGCTGTGGAAGCGACGATCCTCCACCGCGATCAGCGCCTGAGGCACATAGGCCGGCAGGCTGTCGACATCGACCGCGGCACCGTAGAGGTCGCCGAGGCCGACCAGGAAGGAGTCATCGTGGGCGAGCAGCGTCAGGTTCGGCTTGCGGTCGGCCGCCGCGGCGCTCTCGATGTCCGGCAGATCCCAGGCGAGCCAGGCGATTCCCGCCACGACCAGGACCGCGCCCCAGGCCGCCGCGACCAATCCGACGCGCAGCAGCAGACGCGGCCAGCGGCGACGTCCCTTGTTGCCGTGTCCCTTGCCGTTTCCGCTGCCGCCGCCGCCGCCCTTCTTTCGCCCGACGGGATCCCTGCCGCGTGGAGCCGGCGGATCGCCGGCCGGCCCCATCCGCGCTGCCCCGCCGCCGAAGGCCGGCGGTCGCCCCTCGACGCGCTTGCGCTTCAGCGGGTGGGACGCGGCTGGCTTGCGGCTCATCGGGTGCGCTCTCGGCGGTATCGGTGTCGGTCGGCCCGGGGTCGCCGGACGCACGCGGGCGACGGCGGACACCGGATAGGCGGAGACGTGGCCGGAATTGCGGCGGCCCCACGGTCCGAATCCGGTGCTGCCCCGGCCCAGCCGACAACGCTGGCCCGCTGCCCGGGGTCCGCGACGGCGCGCCGTAGAGTGGCCGGAGGCGGCGGCCTGCCGCGATTCAGGCGGCGGCCGCTTGCGTCAGAAGGGCCCGAACCGCATCGAGATCGACCTCGCGGTCGACATAGGCCCGACCGATACCGCGCGCCAGGATGAAGGTCACACGGCCGGCACGCGCCTTCTTGTCCTTGTGCATGCGGGCGACCAGGGCGTCCGCCGCATGGCCGGCGGGCGGCCGCACCGGCAGGCCGACCGCCGCCAGATGCCTGCGGACCCGCGCCGCATCCTCGGCCGGGCAGAGCCCGAGCCGAACAGACAGGTCGAACGCGAGCACCATGCCGATGGCGACCGCCTCGCCGTGCAGCAGGTCGCCGCCATAGCCTGCCTCGGCCTCCAGCGCGTGGGCGAAGGTGTGCCCCAGATTCAGGAGTTGGCGATCGCCGGTCTCGAACTCGTCGCGCGCCACGATGGCGGCCTTGGCGCGGCAGCTCGTCACGACCGCACGGCGCAACGCGGCCGGATCGCAGGCGGCCACCCGCGCTCCGTCGGATTCGAGCCAGGCGAAGAAGCCGGGATCGTCGATCAGACCGTACTTCGCCACCTCGGCATAACCGGCCAGCAGTTCCCGGCGCGGCAGCGTCGCGAGCACGCCCGTATCCGCCAGGACCAGCCGCGGCTGGTAGAAGGTGCCGACCAGATTCTTGCCGTGGCGCGTGTTGATGCCGGTCTTGCCGCCGACGGAACTGTCCACCTGCGACAGCAGGGTCGTGGGGACCTGAACGAAGTCGATCCCGCGGAGCGCGATGCTGGCGGCGAACCCGCCCAGGTCGCCGACCACGCCGCCGCCGAGCGCGATCAGCGTCGTGTCGCGGTCGATGCCGGCATCCAGAATCCCGTCGAGCAGCCCCGCCAGGCGGTCGAAGGCCTTGCTGGCCTCTCCCGCCGGGACCACGACGCTGTCGGAGCGTATGCCCGCAGCGGCCAGGCCGGCCCCGAGCGCGCCGAGATGCAGGTCGGCGACGGTTGCGTCGGTGACCACGACGGCGCGCGGCCGGCGCAGCCGCGGCGCCAGCAGTTCGCCAGCGCCGGCGATCAGCCCCCCGCCGACCAGTATGTCGTAGCTGCGCGCGCCGAGCTCGACCCTGACCGTTTCGATCGACTGTCCGCTCATGACGCCTCGCGCAGGGGTACGACCGGATGGCCGCATCGTGTTTCCAGGGCCGCGATGATCCGGCCGGCGGTCGCGTCGGGCGGCCCGTCGACGCAATCGACCGCCATGTCCGCCAGCGCATAGATCGGCGTGCGCTCCGCGAGGAGCCGCTCGACGGTCGCCCGCGGGTCGGCGGTCTTGAGGAGCGGGCGGCTCGAGCGCTTGCCGACTCGCCGCATGATCAGGTCGACATCGGCGCGCAGCCAGACCGAGATCGCCCGCTCCGCAACGACGCGGCGCGTCTCCGGGTCGTTGAAGGCGCCCCCCCCGGCGGCGAGGACGCAGACGTCGCCCGTCAGCAGCCGCGCGATCACCCGCCGCTCGCCGTCGCGAAAGGCGGCTTCGCCATGGCGCGCGAAAATCTCTTCGATCGGGCACCCGGCGGCAGTCTCGATCTCGATGTCGGCGTCGACGAAGGGAACGCCGAGCCGGGCGGCCAGACGTTTCCCCACGGTCGTCTTGCCGACGCCCATCATGCCTACGAGAATCACCGGCTTCGCGATCCTGCCGCCGGTTTCCCCGTTCACTCCGCTATCC